>JBJMOX010000285.1:0-25405 GCA_045803515.1 Gemmatimonadales bacterium | reverse complement strand
GGATTGTGGGGGCTGTCACCGGACAGTGCGCGACACTGCAGTTATTTGCACTACTGATCTACTCGATCTCGTTCTGAGGCGCAGCAGAGATTGTCAGAGTGGAGGAGGTAATCTGAAGTGGCCTGCGGCTTCAACTTGAGGTACGGGGCATCGTCCACAGGATTTCAGATGATGGCCATGCTCGACGTCAACGAGTGGCGCGTCAGCTGCAGGTTCAGTCCAGTCCGCATCAACCTGCGGACCGTTGGCTAGTTACTCCTTGAGCAACCGGAGCAGGATCAGGATGTAGGACTGATTGCTGCCGCCGTGGTAAGCACCTGGATCCAGCGACCCGGTCTGGGCGTACTCGTCTAAGTAGATCTGGACGCGCGGGAACCTGTGAAGGCGTGGGCGACCGGTCACCTCGGGCGTAAACACGAATCCCTCCTCGACCTTTACTGTGAAGGACTTCTTCTGGGTGGGGGTGTGTAGAACCTGACCTTCGAGTGTTTGTACGAATGCAGCCAGCCGATCCATTGGAATGGGCTCGATACCCCGTTTCTCATTCCCGCGAAAGAGGTGGCTCAAAACCCGCTTGAACTCAGCCTTCCGCTCCTCCGGAGTACCAGGATTCACCCCATCACAGCGATGAGCAGCGTGCGCGTCCCAGCCTTCAGGCCACTTCTCAAACACCTTGTACATGCACGCGGGGCAAAGCACACGTTCATGAGCCACCTCAGCAGCACTGAGGACCGCCGCGTTCAAGATCGTTCCGTCTGTTCCTCGCTGCACTCTCAAAGACCTTCCTCCCTTGCCGCTTTAGACGGCTCGCTGGCCCCGGTCGCCGCCTTGGCCATCTGCTACGCCCGCTCCGCTTCACGGCGGATCGCGGGCAGCAATAACCAGCGAATCGCGACGATCCCGACGCGAGCCCAGCGCCAGTATCGTCGGAACTTGGCCCGCGCGCCGGCGTCGGTGCCCACCGCACGTGTTTCGGTCGCCAAGCGCGTGGAGCCCGCGCCGAGCGGCTGGGTCTCTAGCGACCACGCGATCTTCACTGAGTCTGGTGCCGCATAGGCAGCGAACTCAGCAGGCGCGACTGGCGCGAACACGACATCTGCTCGCCACGGCTGGCAGGCCGCACCGGCGATGAAGAGCCGGCCGGGCTCTTCGACCAGCACACCCCACCCCATCTGCACGAGGCTGGCTGAATCCAGGCGCACCAACCTCGGCTGCCCGGCGTGGCGGGCACGCATCACCTTAGCACGAAGCCAGAAGATGGCGTGGACAAGCGGGACAGACAGCATGTCGAAGCGCCGGGCCACCTGGAAGACAAGCTCCGCCGGCGCACGAACCACAATCTCATGTCGCTCCCGCACATCGGACGTCGGCAGGAAGGTGTCAAAGACAGCCGGCATACGGCCTCGATTGAGGAAGAGCGCTGGTCGGCTCCATGGCCCTGCGGGTGGGCGACAGGCCAGCCATTGACTGGAGCAGGAGGAAGGCCATGGACGGCTATGACCCCGGGAATGTTTGCCTCTGAAGCGCGGAGGTCGACATACTTCTTGATAAGGTCCGCGAAGCGAGCGGGCTTTTCCCCCTCCGGCCATAGACTGCGCAGCGAGCGTATGACTCTACTGGGAGAAACTATGCGGGCGGCCAAACTCGTCCTTACCACCCTCGTCGTCATTAGCGCCCAGCTCCACGCTCAATCTGGCGCGGCCATCTATCGGCGCTTGATGAGCAGCTATCCTTATGCAAAACCGTTAATGTTTGGGTTCGCCACCCCAGTGCTGGCGTGGTTCGTCCCTGAACAAGAGTGGAAGCGGCTCACGGTCAAGGAGCGCGGCGCCGTCGTGGAATACATGCCGGTGCTCATCGCTAAGGCCAGAAGGAATCCGGATCCGTACTTGGACATGCCCTCCTTCGCCCCGCTGTACCAAACAGCCATCGAAAAGGTGCGCGACTTTTCGAATGACCAATGGGAAATAGGTGTGGGCCGGCCTACGGGCTCGGGAGCCAGGCGAACACTTACGATGGATACTCAGGTAGTCTGCGGCGCAAATGCAAGCCCCAGATTGCGCTGGTGTATCTGCGGAATCAATTCTCGAGCGCGCGCGCCATTGATCGGCCCAGGAAGTTGAGATCTGCCATTCTGTGATTAGCTGCGGCTGTCGCCGCATAGTCACCAATCAGACGGCTGCAACGAGCGACAAGAAATGGCAACGTACCTCCTTGCATGGAATCGATCCCGGTGGCACTGGGTGGCCCCGCTCGCCCTGCTCGCCCTGGCCGCCTGCACCGAGAGCCCGGTCGCGCCCAGCCGCGAGGCCCCGGGTGAAAGGCCCGAGCTGGCCCGCGCCCCCGTCGTGAGCGTCACCGACCTCGGCACCCTGGGCGGGGACTTCAGCGGGGCCTTTGGCATCAACCACCAGGGCCAGGTGGTGGGCTCCAGCGCGACCACGACCGGCGATGTCCACGCTGCTCTTTGGGAGAACGGGACCATCACCGACCTGGGCACGGTACCCGGCGGGGACTTCAGCGGGGCGCTCGGCATCAACAACCGGGGCCAGGTGGTGGGCTTCAGCGGGACCGCGCCCTTCGATATCCATGCTGCTCTCTGGGAGAACGGGACTATCACCGACCTGGGCACGCTGGGCGGATTCTCCAGCGAGGCCTCTGGCATCAACAACCGAGGCCAGGTGGTGGGCTTCAGCCTGACGGCCACCGGCGAGACTCACGCCTTCCTCTGGGAGAACGGGACTATCACCGACCTCCGAACGCTGGGCGGGGACCTCAGCGAGGCCCTTGGCATCAACAACCTCGGCCAGGTGGTGGGCTTCATCAGGACCGCCAGCGGCCCGATCCACGCTGCTCTCTGGGAGAACGGGACCATCACCGACCTCGGCACCCTAGGCGGCGTCTTCAGCGAGGCCTTTGGCATCAACGACCGGGGCAAGGTGGTGGGCATGAGCCAGACAGCCACCGGCCCGATTCACGCATTCCTCTGGGAGAACGGGAGCATCACCGACCTGGGCGCGCTGGCCGGGATCTTCAGCCAGGCCCATGGCATCAACAATCAGGGGCAGGTGGTGGGCATGAGCCAGACGGCCACCGGCGATGTCCACGCGGCTCTCTGGGAGAACGGGAGCATCACCGACCTCGGCACGCTGGGCGGGGACCGCGACCAGGCCTTTGCTGTCAGCAACCGGGGCCAGGTGGTGGGCTTCAGCCTGACGGCCAGCGGCGATCACGCTACGCTGTGGACGCTCAAGTAGCTCAGCTTTCGCGAACTCCCTGCGCTTGGGAGGGTGCCGCCCTGAGTGAGTGAGTGCCCCGGCGAGGCTTCGGCTCCCGCCCCCGCTACAGGCGTGCTTGACGCCTCCGGTACCGGGCCGTACGGTCGCGACACCCGAGCGACCAGAGCACACCCGGCGAAAGGCGGGGCGGCAAAGCCACGGGTCGTCGCCCTTTCTCCGCGACAGCTCCATCCGACGCCACGAAGGATTGTAGGACCGCCGAGCCGCCAATGGGTCGCTCGCGTTTGTGTTGTCCGGCCGTGCCGAGCGGTGGCGCCGCTTGACTTCGGCTTGACTGCCAGAGGCTAGTTAGAAAGCAGTCACACAGCCCAGCTCCGGGCAGGGGCGGCTGCAGCAGCACCCCACGAGACCCGCGCCTCCAGAGCACTGCCCATGAACCGCTCGCCTGAGCTGGTACTCCTCGAGGAGACAGGGCGTCGCCATGCGACACATCGGACTTATCCCCACCCGGTCGGCCGCGCCGTCGAGCGCAGGGCGGGCAGCTCGGCTGCTCCGCCCCCTCGCGTCCATTCTCCCCCTGGCCTTGGTGGCCGCCATGGGCTGCCGGGAGGACGCCCAGTCGCCCACCGCGCCTGAGTCCGAACCGGCGCTCGCCACCACGGCGACTACAGCGCTCGCCTTCTACCAGATGAGCGCGAGCATCCACAGCTGCGGCCTGACCACTGCCAACGTGGCCTACTGTTGGGGCACTAACGTCGAGGGTGGGGTCGGGGACGGTACGACCGCCGAACGCCTGACACCGGTCGCAGTCGTCGGCGGCCTAAGATTCCGTCAAGTGAGCGCGACCTTCTTCAATACATGTGGCATTACCATCGATTATCGGGCCTATTGCTGGGGGTCCAACTTTGCTGGCCAGCTGGGCGACGGCACGACGACAGATCGCTTGACGCCAGTTCCGGTGGCAGGTGGGCTCACCTTCCGCCAAGTGACTGTGGGCGTCTCTCCTCACACATGCGCGGTGACTTACGCTGACCGGCGGGTTTACTGCTGGGGTGGGAATGATTACGGCGAGCTTGGCGATGGGACGACGACCACCCGTCTAGCCCCAGTAGCGGTAGCAGGCGGGCGCCAATTCCGTGTGGTGAGCGCGGGCGGGTACCACACCTGCGGTGTAACCACCTTGAATGAGGCCTTCTGCTGGGGCAGCAATCGCGATGGCCAAATCGGAGACAGCTCGACCGCTATTCTGCGTCGGAGGCCCACCCGAGTAGCTGGCGGACGGCTGTTCCGTCAATTGAGTGCAGGTTGGCAGCACACCTGTGGCGTGACCACGGAGGACCGGGGCTACTGTTGGGGGAATGGTCGAGATGGGCAGGTGGGCGACGGCAAGACTTACCTGCGTTTTTGGCCCAAGGCGGTGGCCGGCGGGCTCAGCTTCGACCGCGTGAGTGCGGGCTTCCAACACACCTGCGGCGAGACGACGACGAACCGGGCCTACTGCTGGGGAGAAAATTTCGGAGGTGCACTGGGCGACGGCACCGAGACCGCTCGCCTGACGCCGGTGGCAGTCGCGGGCGGGCTCACCTTCAGCCAGGTGAGCGCCGGTGCCGGCAACACCTGCGCTGTGACGCCCGCCGGCGTGGGCTACTGCTGGGGCAGCAACATTTACGGCCGACTTGGCGACGGCACGACGACAGATCGCCTGACCCCGACGCCGGTCGCCGGCCCGTCATAGCAGGTTCCACGCTGGAGGTGCCAGCGCTTACTACCCGGAAAGTCATGCGGTCACGACGCATCGCCACCAGGTCGGGGCGTTCGTGTCTGAGCCGAGCAGGTCATTTTACCAAAAGCGGCGCCATGAGCACCGGCGGCATTCGTAAAGCCGGCAGCAGCGAGGAATCCGGTACATGTCGCCCGCCGATTGTACGACGCCGTACACGGCCGGCTCGGTGAGGCCGCGCCGCTCTTGACGACCCCTGTACAGTGCCCTATCTCAGGTCCTACCACCCATCGACAAGGGCGCCCGTGGCGAAAGCCCGGGTCGCAAAGCCACGGGTCCTCGCCTCCTCCGCAACGCCGCACGCCTGACGCTACGAAGGACCCACGACCGCCGAGCCGCCGAAGGGTGCGCTGGCCAGTTCGCGCTCTTGCCCCTCTCCCAGCCTCGTGATGAGGTGGAGAGCACCGTCCGCTTGAGCAGCTCGCCCACCACGGCCACGATGCACCGCCTCGACCCGAAGGGAAAGGGTCCCCTATGATGCGCACCACTCTCCTCACCGTAGCCGCGGCGGGGCTCGTCGCCTGCGAGAGCCCCACGGAACCCGTACGGTCCACCGAGCCAAGTGCCATCAAACCCCAGCTAGCCCACGCTCCGGGACTAGTGAGCGTCACCGACCTGGGCACGCTGGGCGGAAGCTTTAGCCGTGCCAATGCGATCAACGAGCGCGGCCAGGTAGTAGGCGTGAGCCTCACGGCCGGGGATGAGGATAATCATGCCTTTCTCTGGCAGAATGGCGCGATGGTCGATCTCGGTACGCTGCCCGGCAGGACCTTCAGTGGGGCCGGTGCGATCAACAACCGTGGGCAGGTGGTGGGCGAGAGCTCCGGCCACGCGTTCGAACCGCATGCCTTCCTTTGGGAGAATGGCACGATGACGGACCTCGGCATTGCGGGCACGGCCTCAGACATCAACGACCGGGGCCAGGTAGTAGGCAACAGCGTCTTCGAGGAATTCTTCTTTCATGCCTTCCTCTGGGAGAATGGTACGATGACGGACCTCGGCACCCTGGGCGGGTGCTGCAGCGAGGCCTCGGCCATCAACAACCGCGGCCAGGTGGTGGGCCGGAGCGAAACGGGAGCCGGCGAGACGCATGCCTTCCTCTGGGAGAAAGGTACCATGATCGATCTCGGCACCCTGGGCGGGTGCTGCAGCGAGGCCTCAGCCATCAACAACCGCGGCCAGGTGGTAGGCCAGAGCGGCACCGAGGCTGGCGAGTTTGGCGAGGTTCGTGGCTTCCTCTGGGAGAATGGCACGATGATCGACCTCGGCACCCTTGGCGGCACCGCCGGCGCCGGGCCCCTCAGCGAGCCCTTTGGCATCAACGAGCGGGGCCAGGTGGTAGGCCTGAGCCGCGCCGAGGTTGGCGGGCTTCACGCTTTCCTCTGGCAGCAGGGCAAGATGACGGACCTCGGGACGCCGCTTCCTGACGGCGACTTCAGCCTCGCCCTCGACATCAACAATGGGGGGCTGGTGGTGGGCGAGAGCAGGTGGTTGAGCGGAGAGCACGCCACGCTCTGGACCGTCAAGTAGCAGAGCAGCTCATGCGCTTCCTTTCCCCCCGCGGGAGCGGGGAATACAGTGAGCAGCGCGTGCGAGGTAAAGCGGACCGTGGGGGCCTGACTGGGCGGGACCTTCTCTGGCACGGCTAGGCGTGCCCCCCAAACAGCTACCCTACTTTGCAGCGGACGTAACGCACTCGTTGGGCGCCGCACGTGCGGTCCAAGCCGACTACACCGGATCTTAGGTCGCGGGTGCAATACCCCGCGAGTGCGATTGACGACCGCCCGAGCCCTCGATACTGTAGGTCTACCCTCCGAGTGCTGGCAGACCCGGCGCAGACCGGGCGGACACGAGCGCAGTGCCTCTTCTCCTGAATGAAGCCGCCTCTAAGCACCCGAAACGCCGCCTCCAATCGACCTGGGATCCAGGCCGAGCTCTTCCGCTCGATGATGGTCGAGGCCCCTCGAAGACACATCCGCTCGCACCCTCCCCGACTGCCGGTCCACCGGTCCTTCGATCCCAATTCGACAACGCCGTGTGCGCACCGGGAAGGAGGAGCATGCCGATTCCCATGGGTCCTTTCGCCGCCGCCTCCGTCGTCCTCCTGCTGGGAGCGCCGGTCCGCGCCCAGTCCCTCCAGGACCTCGTCGGTCAACTCTTCGTCGTGGGGCAGGAGACCGCGCCGCTATGGGTCAACGCGCAGGACCTGTCCCAGCCGACCACCGCACCCGGCGTCGAGGATGACGGCTTCCTTCCCTCGGCCAGCAGCGCCAACGGCGCCGTCCTCGACTTCCTGACGCGCTGGGTCGGGGTCTCGCCGGGCTACTTCCCGGTCGGAAGCACCAGCGGGGGACTGACCTTTCACTTCGAAGGGGGCCTACCCGTCGCGGCGGCGGTGTCCGCCGGGCCGATCTACGGAGAGCGGGGGCATACGCTCGGCCGGGGGCGGGCCGTGGTGGGAGCGAACTACACCAGCACCCGGTTCAACACCTCGAGAGGCAAGCCCATCGACGACCTGCGTCTCGAATTCACCCACAGCAACATCGACAGCGATCAGTGCGACGCGGAGGAGGGGCGCGACTGCGCCCCGCTCGGAGTCCCCGCGTCGGAGAACGATCTCCTCGAGGTGCTGCTGACGCTCGACCTCGACGTGGACGTCGCGTCCCTCTTCGCGACCTACGGGCTGCTCGATCGGATCGATCTCGGATTGATCGTCCCGGTGGTGCACACCAGCCTGGCCGCGCACAGCATTGCGCAGATCATCCCGTTCGGCGGGCTGCCGACCGGGGCGACGCACTTTCTCGCCGGCACCGCCGAGGATCCGGTGCTGTCGACGACTCAGGTCGTGGCCGGCTCGGCAACCGGCATCGGTGACATCGCGGGCCGATTGAAGGTGAACCTGCTGGATCGGAACCGGGCCGCGGTCGCCCTGCTCGCGGACGTGCGCGCGCCCACTGGCGACGAGAAGGATTTCCTCGGCACCGGCGAGTGGGCGTTCCGCGGACTCGGGATCTTGTCGCTCCAGTTCGGCGACTTCTCGCCGCACGTCAATGCCGGCTACGTCTGGCGCGGCAGGAACGCCGCCAACCGCGTCGCCAACGACGCGATCCTCGCGACCCTCGGATTCGATCAGGTCTTCGCGCCGTGGGCGACCTTCTCGGCGGACGTGATCTCGGAGCTGCAGCTGGGGAGGAGCGTCTTCGAGGTTCCGGCACCGGTGACGTTCACGGCGCCGTTCGTCCGAAGCGTGCGGCCGATGGAGATCTCCGATGCGCGGGACAACCTGGTCACCGTGTCCCTCGGCTTCAGGCTGGCGACGCTCTCCAACTTCATGGGGGTGGCCAACACCCTGATTCCGGTCACCGGCAGCAGTCCGCGGCCGGATTTCGCCTGGACCGTCGGCGTCGAGTACGATTTCTGAGCGCCGGCGTCAGTGGATGGCGGTGAGCCGCCATCCATCGGCGCTGCGCTTGAGCGTCGCCAGGAATCTCACCGGTGCCCGCTCGGACCGGTGCAGGCTGCGGTTCCAGTACCGGTAGATGCCGCGGACGTCCAGGTTCGCCTCCGATTCCGCGATCGCGTATCGCTGGACGTCGAGCGTCACGACCAGATCGCGGGCCACGCTGAAGAACTTCTTCCAAGCCTCACGCTCCCGCTCGGTCAGCTCCGGATACGCCCACTCCACGCTGCGCAGGTCGGTGGACTCGAGTGCGTGGGCGTAGGTCGCGATGACGCGTCCGAGCACCGCACGGTTCTCAGCATCGCTGCTGTTCCAGGCGGCGGCCGTCGGCGTCACGTCCGTCGGTGTCGTGGGAGTGGTGTCCAGCGGAGGCGGCACCACGATTGGAGGCACCTGCACCCGGAGCGCCTCCTGAAGCATCGAATCCATCTCCAGCGACTCGGGCGGCGTGGGCTTCAGCACTGCCAGCGCCGGCGGCTCGGCCTTCGACGGCCGGCGCGGCGACCCACTCCGCGGCGGCAGGGCAGCGGACTCGACTCGCGCAGGTGGAGGCCTCGCGCTGTCCCGAGACTCCGGAGCCGGCTCCGTGTCCCCGGCGGCTCCCGCTTCGACGGGAGCCACCGCGCTCCGGGAGCGCTCTTCGTTCCGCGCCACCCAGAGGCCAGCCAGGGCGACCATCAGGGCCGCTCCGACCGCTGCTGCCGCACGGGAACCCCGGCCCGCGGCTCGGGCCCATGCCCACGCTCGCGGTCGCGAGGTGACCCGCCCCAGTGCCTCGGCGAATGCCGCGGCGCTTGGAAAGCGACGCTCAGGTATCGGATCCAGGGCTTTGGAGATCACGGACCAGGCGGCATCGGAGACCGGCTCCGACGTGGCGAGGCCGGTGTTCGGTGGGGCGCCGGTCAGGAGATGGAGCAGCACGGCACCCAGGCTGAATACATCGCTGCGCTCGTCCAGCGGCAGGCCGGCCACCCGCTCCGGCGCGGCGTACCTGATGCCGGGATCGCCGCCGGAGGAAGGCTCCGGCTCGTAGCGCACCGGCCCGAAGCGAATGAGCTTCACCAGCGGATGGCCGTCCTCGCCGCGGGCAACCAGCATGGTCTCGGGCGAGAGGTTGCTGTGCAGGAGGCCGGACCGGTGCACTGCCTGCAGCCCGGACGCCGCCTGCCGCACCAGATCCACGGCCTCGGTCAGCGGAAGAATCGGCCTCGTGCGGATCAGCTCGGAGAGAAGCTCACCCCGCACCACCTCGAACGCGACGTAGCGGGTCCCATCGGAGGTCTGGCCCACCGCGCGGACACCGGCAACGTTCGGGTGCGTGATCGCGGCGGCGCGGGCGAACTGGGGACGCAGCCGTGCGGCCACGCTGGGATGCAGGAACACGAGGTCGAGCTCGACATGGGAGATGGGGTCCTCGGCGCGATAGAGCTCGCCGAGACTGACCGGGCCTAAGGCCTGGAGCACGCGGAGGCCGTCAGGGAGCGTGCGCCCCTCGTGATGGGCGTGGCCCCGCTCCGGGTCGTGGACGCCACCACAATGGGGGCAGAATCTCCCGATCATCATACTCGTGCGGCCTTGGACCTCGACCGGCCAGGAGGCTCGCGCCGGTGGGAGCCTATCGTAGTGCCTGCGTCCGATACAGCGCAAGAGGGCGCATCTTGCAGAATTCCCCCGTTTCGCTTGCAAATCCCGCCAAACCTTGGAGATGACCGCAACCACCCGGTTCCGCTGAATCGCCCGTTACATCCAAAGCTTTGACGCAACGCCACTTACTGCACACCCCGTCGGGGGTCTGCCTCTTGCACTACCCCAGTCGCCCTCGTGGGCAGCCATTCCGTAAGAATGTCGCGGCATCGTCCAGCAGCCAGAGTGGCCCGAGCACGTCGCGTGCTCCGGCGCGTGAGCTCCTCGATTCACCAGGTGGCGTATGCCGGATTCCATTCTTGTCATCGACGACTCGAAGCTGGTCCACCAGATGTACCGCCTGATCTTTTCGCGCGGCACGCTGGCGGGCAGCACCGTCCACTATGCCAACAACGGCCGGGAGGGATATGCGATGCTCGCGGCGCATCCCGATCTCACCCTGGTGCTGCTCGACCTCAACATGCCGGAAATGAACGGGCTGGAGCTCCTCGCGCGGCGCCAGGCAGATCGTCTTCACCCTCACATCCCGATCGCGCTGGTCACCACCGAGGACAGCGAGCACGACGAAACCCGCGGGCGCGAGGCCGGGGCCTGGGATTACCTCAGGAAACCGTTCCAGCCGGCCGACGTCGAGCGCCTGGTGGAGCGCGCCAGAGTCCGCCCGCCCGCGCAGCCGTGACGCTGGACGAGACTCCCTTCGGGGAGCTGCTCAGCGACTACATCGTCGAGTGCCTGCCGCTGGCCGAGCAGGTGGGGGACGCCTTCGTGGAGCTGGAGCGGCGCTGGTGTGCCGGGGAGCCAGCCGACGACCTGCTCGGGTCGGTGAAAGGCGCCCTCCACACCGTGAAGGGCAACTCGGGCCTGATGGGCCTGACGCCGATGCAGGACCTCTCCCACGCGCTGGAGGACGCCTGCACGTTCCTCGCGCGGACCCCCGGGCGACAGGACGACGAGGCCGCGGCGCTGCTCCTGGCCGGAAGCGGCCTGCTGGTCGACCTGATCCGCGGCGCCTCGGCCGAGACCGATGCGGCGGCGCCGGCGGAGTACGTCGCCCGGGTGCGCGGATTCCTGGCGGCGGGATCGGCTCAGACGGAGCAACCAGGCGAGCGCCGGCGGGGTGAGCGGCGGAGTGCATCGCGCACTGCGGCCGGTGCGGACCCCGCGGGTAACGTGGTCCGGGTGGACTTCCGCCGGCTCGACGCCCTGCTCGAGGTCCTCGGCGAGGGGCTGATCCAGCATTCCACCCTGTCCGAGCTGTACCGGCGGCTGGTGCGGCGCGTGGGACCTTGCGGTGAGCTGGCCGAGCTGGATCAGGCGGTGGTGTCGCTGGAGAAGACGTTCAAGCGGCTGGAGTCCACCCTGATGGAGACTCGTCTGCTGCCGGTCTCCACCGTGCTCAATCGGTTTCCTCGGATGGCGCGCGACGTCGCCCATGCCGAGGGAAAGCGAGCCAGGCTGGTGTTGAGTGGAGGTGAGACCACGCTCGACAAGGCCGTGCTGGACCGGCTGAGCGAGCCGCTGCTCCATCTGGTGAGCAATGCCGTGGTGCACGGCATCGAGCAGCCGGACCAGCGGACTCGCGCCGGGAAGCCGGCTGAGGGCCTGCTCCGTCTGGAGGCCGCCTCGGTCTCGGGCCGCGTGGTGATCACTCTCTCGGACGATGGCCGCGGGCTCGACGAAACCGCCATCCGCGCCCGGGCCGACGAGCTCGGGCTCGACGGGCGGAGCGGCGACCCGGCCGACCTGCACAGCCTGATCTTCGTGCCGGGCCTCTCGACGGCTGAGCAGGTCTCCACCCGGGCGGGCCGAGGGGTCGGGCTGGATGTCGTCGCCGGATCGATTCACACGCTGGGCGGCACGATCGAGGTGGAGAGCCATGCGGGCCGGGGCACCACCTTTCGCCTCAGCCTTCCCGTGACCCTCGCCATCGTGCGCTCGCTCATCGTCGAGGTCGACCGCGAGCGCTACGCCGTGCCGCTCACCCACGTGGCGGAAACGGTGCGGGTCGAGCCGGAATCGATCCGGGAGATCAACCAGCGGGGCGTCACCCAGTGGCGGGGCGACCTGATCCACGTGACGGACGGCGGTGCCGTCCTGGGCACCGACGAGCCCACCCGGAAGCCGCGCCGATTCTTCGTGGTGATGACTGCCGGGGCAAAGCGGCGAGGCCTGCTGGTGGACCGCCTGGTCGGCCACCAGGACATCGTGGTGAAGGGGCTCGACCCCGCGCTGGGCCGGCCGGACGTGGTGTCCGGCACGACCATCCTCGGGGACGGGCGGGTGGCCTGCATCCTGGACGTGGTTCGCATTCTCGACGGAGCTCGCCGTGCCAGTTGACGATCGTTCGGTCCGGGAGCGCCTCCTGGGCTTCGCCGATACCCTCGAGGCGACCGCCGCTGTCGCGGCCCCGGTCGCGGCCCCGGAGCTCCATCTGGTGACCTTCGCCCTGGAGCGCGAGGAATTCGGCATACCGGTGGGACAGGTCCGCGAGGTGACCCGGGTCAGCGAGATCACCCGCGTCCCCCAGGCACCGGCGCACGTGCGGGGCGTGACCAACCTCAGGGGCCGGGTCCTCGCGGTGGTGGAGATCCGGAGTCGGCTGGGCCTCGCGCCCGCCGTCGTCACTCCTTCCTCCCGCATCGTGGTGGTCGACGTGCTGGGGCGGGTGCTCGGGTTGCTGGTGGACCGCGTGTCCCAGGTGACCAAGGTGCCCGCCGAGTGCGTGGTCCCCGCACCGGAGGAAGTCATCTCCGCTGACACGGACTACTTGAGCGGCGTGGCCCGGTGGAACTCCCGGCTGATCATTTTGCTGGACCTCGACAAGGTGCTGCTGCTCAACGCCTAGATCTCACGACCCGGCCCTCCGGGACTACCCAACGACTGGTGCAACGATGCCGAGCCTGGAACAGACGATCAGAGACTGGACCATCCGACGAAAGATCCTCACCGCGTTCGCCGTGGTGCTGGGGCTCGCCGCCGTTCTCGGCTGGCAAGCGATCCGCGCGCTCGAGCGGATGAGCGGCCTGGGCGCCGACCCGGCCGCGGCGCAGCAGATCTTCCGTGACTCGCGCTCGGCGATTCTTCTGGTCCTGGCGCTCACCATCGCGCTCGGCATCGGACTGGCCCTGGCGCTCGCGCGGCTGATTGCCGACCCGCTCACCAATCTCGGGATTCTGGCGGAGCAGGTGTCCAAGGGCGACCTGACGACCGACGTCAAGAGCCGGTCGCGCGATGAGATCGGCTGGCTGGAGCACTCCATGCGGCAGATGGTGAAGAATCTGCGGGACATCGCGACCCAGATCGCCGTCTCCTCCCGCACCGTCGCCACCTCGGCCGAGGAGATCTCGGCTTCCTCGAGCCAGATGGCGAAGGGCGCGGAGATGCAGTCGAGCTCCACCGAGGAGACTTCGTCGACCATGGTCGAGATCGCCTCCCAGATGCAGCACCTGGCCCGGAGCGCCGAGGCGCTCGCCGCCAACGTGGACCAGACCTCCGCCTCCATTCAGCAGATGAGCGCCACGCTGGCCCAGACCGCGCAGAACGGGGAGGTGCTGCTGGGCGCCGTCGAGGAAGCCACGGCCACGCTCGGCACCATGATCGACAACGTGGGCGCCATCGCGGCGCGGGTGCACCAGGTGGACCAGGTGAGCCAGCAGTCGGTGGCCGACAGCCGGCAGAACGGCGTGCGGTTGCAGGAGTCGATCGCCTCGATCGGCGAGCGGTCGGATGAGATCGGCAAGATCGTGAAGGTGATCGAGGGGATCGCGGACCAGACCAACCTGCTGGCGCTCAACGCCGCGATCGAGGCGGCACGAGCGGGCGACGCGGGCAAGGGGTTCGCCGTGGTGGCGGACGAGGTGCGCCGCCTGGCGGAGCGGTCGGTGCTCGCCACCCAGGAGATCGGCGGCGTCATCGAGACCGTTCAGAAGGACACCAAGCGCGCGGTGAGCCTGATGGAGCACGTGCTCGCCGGCATCGTGGAGTCGATCGGCAAGACTTCCGGGCTGGTGGCGGAAGTGGCCCGCAGCGCGGACGCGCAGGCGGCCGATGCCCGGACGGTGCTCGGCACGGTGGGGGAGATGTCGACGCTGGCCCGCCAGATCGCGGGCTCGATCACCGAGAATGCCGCGGGCGCCCAGGAGATCAGCGCGGCGTCCCAGAAGATGAACCAGCTGACCCATCAGATGTCCGAGGCCGTTGCGGAGCAGCGGCGTGGCGGCGAGATGGTGGTCAAGGCGGTCGAGGCGATCGCCGTGGTGTCGCGGCAGAATCTGGTCGCGGTCGAGCAGATGAACGGCGCGGCCAAGAGCCTGGCCGGCGAATCCGATGCGCTGCGCCAGCGCGTCGCCCTCTTTCAGGTCTGAGGCACACCGGATGTCCATCCCGGCGGAACGACTGGAGCTGCTCGAGGCCGCCGCCAAGGGGCCCGACGCCGAGCACGCGATCCTCGCGGCGCTGGAGGACGGTGCCTCGGTGGTGCGGGAGCGCGCCATCCGGCTGGCGGCGCGGTATGTCGAGCCCGCCGTGCTGGCGGAGCTGGTGGCGGACGGCGACAATGCCGTCCGGCGGAACGCCGGCCTTGCGGCACTCGAGCGCCAGGGCCCGTACGCGGTCCCGCACCTCACCACCACGCTCGGCAGTCCCGACAACGAGCTGGTCATGTTCGCGCTGCAGAGCCTCTCCCGCATTGGCGATGCCGCCGCGGGCCCGGCGATCCTGCCGCTGCTGCATCGCCGCGATCCCAACGTCGCCCAGGCGGCGATCGAGGCGGCCGGCCAGCTCCGGATCCAGACCGCGGTCCCTGATCTCATCAAACTGCTCGGGGGAGATCTCTGGCTCCAGCTCGCTGCCATTGCCGCCCTGGGAGAGATCGGAGACACTCGGGCCGTTGCCCCGCTGATGGCGCTGGTGCCCGATTCGGTGGTTGCCGAGCCGGCTGTGCAGGCCGTCCGGCGAATCGCGGCACCCGAATCGCTGGAGCCGCTCCTCAGGTTGCTTCCAAAGGTGCGCGAGCGCGCCCTCCGGGATCCGTTGCTGCTGGCGCTCGGGGTGGTGATCGAGCTGCACCCGGATCCGGCACCGGCCGCAATGCGCGCTCGGGCGGACCTGGGAGACGCGGCAGGGGAGATGGTGGCCTATCTGGGTCAGCTGATCGCCGCGCCCGCCGGAGTCGACGACGGCGGTGAGGCCGAGAGTCTGTTTCGAGCCGCGACGACGGTGGTGGCGGCGGCTGGAATCGAGGAGCTGGAGCCGCTCCTGCTCGCGCGGCTCGCCACCGACGACGCGGCCGCCTGGATCGAGGGACTCTTCCGCCGGTTTCCCGATGGGATCACCGTCCGGCTCGATCACCTGCTGGAACAGGACGATCCGGATGTGCGCTGTGGCGCCCTGCGAGTGGGCGCCTTCGGCGACGCCGATCTCTCGAGGGTCATCATCCAGCTCGGCGACACCCACGTGCATGTGCGCGCCGCGGCATGTCACGCCCTGGGCTACATCGGGCTGGATGCCGTGGCCCCGCTCCTGATCGAGCGGCTCCGGTGCGGAGAGCCTCTGGAGCAGGCCGCGGCGGCGCAAGCCTTGACCCAGTTGAGCATCGCGGCCCTGGGCGAGCTGGAAGGCTGCCTCGAGGCGGAGACCGATGAATCGGTGACTGCCCACGCGCTCGACGTGCTGGCGCGCTGTCCGGTGCCGGCCCTGGAGGCCCGGGTGGTGCGCCTCACGGAGTCGCGGAGTCCCACCGTGCGGAGCGCGGCACTGCGTGCCGCCGCGCCGATTCCGGGATCCGCGGTTGACGTCATCCTCCTCCGCGCGCTGGCCGATCGGCACGCACCGATTCAGCGGCAGGCCTTGGAGCTGCTGGTCCGCCGGGGCGGAGAACGCTCGGTGGCCACCATGGTGGCACTGCTGGGTACCGCCGACTCCCTCCGCTTCCACGTGATTCGCGCGCTGGGCCATTGCCGGGCGCCGAGCGCCGCGGAGCCGCTCCGGAGCCTGTACCCGAGGTGCGGGCCCCACGAGCAGCTGCAGATCGTCTGGTCGCTCATCCGGATCGCCCCGCCGTGGATCACCATGTTCCTCCGGGAGCGCCTGGGCGAGTCGAGCCTGGAGATGCGGCGCGCGGCCGCCCAGGGACTCTCCGAGGTGGCCGGCGTCGATCAGCTGCCGGTGCTCATCCCGCTGGCGGCCGACGCCGACTGGAACATCCGGAATGAGGCGGCCCGCGCCCTGGGCCGGCTGGGCACGCCGGAAACGCGCGCGGTGCTGCTCACCCTGGTTCGGGACGTCGAGTCCGTCGTGGCGGCGACGGCGCGGGCCTCCCTGGAGCTCTTGCCCCGGCAGGTTTCTCGCATCTCCGCATGAACCGGGTCGATCCGGGCGATTTCAAGCTGCTGACCGACCTGATCCAGGAGCGATTCGGCCTGACCCTCCAGGGCGTGCGACAGGAGATCTTCGCCAGCCGGCTCCTGCCCCGGCTTCGCGAGCTTCACCTGGACTCCCCCCGCGATTACTACGAGTACCTCCGATTTCATCCCGAGCGGGATGCCGAATTCGCCCGCCTGCCCGCGATGGTGACCAACAACGAGACCTACTTCTTCCGCGAGCCGCATCAGTTCGAGCTGCTGGTCAAGCACGTGCTCCCCGGGCGGAGGGCCACGCTTCGCACTCGCCCGCTGCGGATCCTCTCGGCCGGCTGCTCCTCGGGCGAGGAGGCGTATTCACTGGCGATCGCCTTGCACGAGGCCGGGCTGCCGCTCAGCGGCGTGAGCTGGGAGATCGATGCCTGCGACCTCAACCCCGACCGGATCGCGCGGGCCCGGGAGGGGATCTACGAGGAGACCTCGCTCCGGGCCTGCGATGCGGACGCGCGGCGCCGCTACTTCACCGAGGAGGGCCGGCGCTTTCACGTGAAGGAGCGGTACAAGACCGGGCTGCGCTTCTTCCAGGCCAACCTCCTCGTCCCGAACGGTCAGCTGGGCTGGGCGGTCTACGACGCGATTCTCTGCCGGAACCTGCTCATCTATTTCGGGGAGACGGCGTTCGACAGCGTGATCAAGCTGTTCGCCCGCAGCCTGGTGCCGGACGGCTATCTGTTCCTGGGGCATTCCGAGTCGCTGATCGACAGGACAAGTGAGTTCGAGCCCGTGGTGGACGGAAGCGTGATCTACCGGAAGGCGGCACCCGGATCATGACCCGGATCTTCCTGGTCGATGACTCGGCCTTCGTGCGTCGCGCGCTCACCCGTGTGTTGGCCACCGAGCCCGGTTTTCGGGTCGTGGGCGAGGCGGCCTCGGGGGAGGAGGCGATCGCGAAGATCCCGAGGGCCGATCCGGATTTCGTGACGCTGGACGTGGGGCTTCCCGGGATGGACGGGCTCGCGGTGCTCCAGGCGCTGCTGCGGTGGAAGCCGTCGCTCAAGATCGTGATGCTCTCCGCCCATACCCAGGCCGGGGCCGCCGCCACGGTCGCGGCACTCGCCGGCGGAGCGGTGGACGTCATCGACAAGACCCGCTTCAGCGTGATGGATCTGGACGTCCTGCGCCGGGAGGTGGTGGACCGCCTCAACGCGCTGGCCTCGACCACCAGCACGCGGCCCGACGCCGGTGTGGTGAGCCGGAAAACGACCGACGCGCTGGCCGCGGCTGCCGAGGAGATCCGCCGCTGCGAGCTGTGCGTGATCGGCGCGTCCACCGGCGGGCCCGCCGCGGTGCAACACCTCCTCCAGGTGCTTCCGGCGCGGTTCCCCATGCCGGTGGTGGTGGTGCAGCACATGCCCGAGGGGTTTACGGCGCCATTCGCCCAGCGGCTCGATTCCCTCTGCCGTCTCCAGGTCGAGGAGGCGGTCGAGGGGGATCAGCTGCGCCTCGGCCGGGTGGTGATCGCGAAGGCCGGGCGGCACCTGCGAGTCGGCACCAACCTGGCGCTGACGCTCTCCCCCGAGCCCCACGACGCGAAGCACACCCCCAGCGTGGACGTGACGATGCGCTCCGCGGCGCGGGCCCGGCCCGGCCGGGTGCTCGGCATTCTGCTGACCGGAATGGGGGAGGACGGGGCGGATGGCATGTGCGCCATCCGGAGCGCTGGTGGGCTCACCATCGCCGAGAGCGAGGCCAGCTGCGTGGTGTACGGGATGCCGCGGGCCGCAGTCCGCCGCGGCGGCGTGACCTGGGAACTGCCGTTGCCGGAGATCGGGGGACTGCTCGCCGGCCTGGAACCGCATCCGCCGCACGCGGCGGAGCTGCCTGACCTCCGGCGGAGAACGGCCCAGCCCGATATGTTTTAGGGGACGCCGTGGTCGCGGTAGACCCTCTCCGGTTGGAATGCTTCTGATGGCACAGGTAGACGACAAGCACGGTGGCGAGAAGCCGGGCGGGCGGATTCTCGTCGCGGAGGCCAATCCCGACGTCCGCGAGTACCTCACCCAGCTGCTCGGCGATCGTTGGTCGGTCATGGGGGTGGCCGACGGCCGGGCAGCCCTCCAGGCGGCGCACGAAGAAACGCCGGACCTGATCATCAGCGATGTGACCACGCCGGGGCTGGATGGAATGGAGCTGCTGCGCACCCTGCGCGCTGATCCGCTCCGGGCCAGGATCCCGGTCGTCCTGCTGTCGTCCCGCGCTGGAGAGGAGTCCCGCAGCGAGGCGCTCGAGGCCGGAGCCGACGATTACCTGGTCCGGCCCTTCTCCGCCCGGGAGCTGGTGGCGCGAGTGGAATCCATCATCGCGCTGGCGCGGCTTCGTGAGCGGGGCGAGGCGGCGGTCAGAGTCAGCGAGGAGCGGTACCGCGCGTTCATCGAACAATCATCCGAAGGCGTCTGGCGCATCGAGGTCGATCAGCCGGTGCCGGTGACCCTCTCGGCAGACGACCAGATCGATCACTTCTACGGCCATACCCGCCTGGCCGAGTGCAACGACGCCATGGCCCGGATGTACGGCTTCGAGCACGCCACCGAGCTGGTGGGTGCGACCCTGCCCGATCTGCTCCCCCGATCCGATCCGGCCAACATCGAATACCTGCGCGCCTTCATCGAGTCCGGGTATCGCCTGTACGACGCGGAGTCGCACGAGATCGACCGCCACGGAAAGCCGCGCTACTTCCTCAACAATCTGGTCGGCATTCTGGAAGGCGAGTATCTGGTGCGCGCCTGGGGCACCCAGCGCGACGTCACCGACCGGAAGCTGGCGGAGGAGGACCGCCGGGCAACCGCCCAGGCCCTGGCCTCGGTCGTCGCCGCCTCGCCCGCGGCGATCATCGGCCGGGACGTTACGGGCAACGTGACGTTCTGGAGCGAGGCGGCCGAGCGGATGTTCGGGTGGACGGCTGCCGAGGCCGTCGGCAAGCCGTTTCGTCTGCTGCCGACCGGATCCGACGGCACTACGGACGGCGGCTCCGAGCCGGTTCGGGCGAGCCCCGGCGTGACCGAGTTCGAGGCCCACGCAGAGCGCAAGGACGGCACCTATCTCGACGTGAGCGTCAGCACGTCGGCCCTCACCGGCACCGATGGCGCGGCGACTGGGGCGGTCGCCGTGGTGCTCGACATCACCGACCGGAAGGTGGCCGAAGAGCGGCTGCGCCAGGCGCAGCGCATGGAGGCGGTAGGGCGGCTGGCGGGCGGCGTGGCCCACGAGGCGAACAACCAGATGTCGGTGGTCCTTGGAAGCGTCGCCTTCATCCTGAGCCGCACCGACCTGCCGGAGGAGGTGCGGGACGACGTCCTGCAGATTCAGCGGGCGGCCGAACGGACCGCCGGAGTCACCACTCAGCTCCTGGCCTTCAGCCGGCGGCAGGTGCTGCAGCTCCAGTGGCTCGACCTCAACACGATAGCCGGGGGGATGGAATCGACGCTTCGCCGGACCATGGGTGAAGAGGTGAGCGTGCTGCTCCGGCTCAAGCCCGTGCCCGGAAGCATCGTGGCCGACCCGAGCCACCTGGAACAGGTGCTGCTCAACCTGGCGTTGAACGCGCGCGATGCCATGCCCGGTGGTGGCCGCATGAGCGTGGAGACCGGCACGACGGTTCTGACCGAAGCGTACGCCCGGCTCAAGCCTGGCGTGGAGATCAAGCCCGGTCCGTACGCGGTGCTCGCGGTGACCGACACGGGTCATGGCATGGATCGGGAGACTCTGGCCCACGCGTTCGAGCCGTTCTTCACCACCAAGGGCCTGGGAAAGGGAACCGGCCTCGGGCTCTCGACTGTCTACGGCTTCGTGAAGCAGTCGGGCGGCTACGTTTGGGCCTACAGCGAGTCAGGGCAGGGCACGGTGGTGAAGGTCTACCTTCCCCTGGTGGACCTCCCGGCCGAGCCGCTGGCACCATCCCGCCCCTCTGTACCGGGCAAGGTGCCCCGGCGGACCGTGCTGGTGGTGGAGGACGAGCCCCAGGTGCGGCGAATGGCCGCCCGGGCGCTCGCCGAAGCGGGGCACCGGGTGCTCGAGGCGGGGGATGGCCGGGAGGCCATCAGCATGCTCGCACGCGCGGGGCAGGGGATCGATCTCGTGCTCACCGACGTCGCAATGCCGGGGATGAGCGGGCGGGAGCTGGCGGATCGGCTGCGCCAGGCGAGACCCGACGTGCGAGTGATCTTCATGAGCGGCTACGCGGACGATGAGATCGTGCGACGTGGCCTGCTGGAACCGGACCAGCCGTTCATCCAGAAGCCCTTCACCCCCGACATGTTGATCCGGCGGGTGGCCGAGCTCACCGACGAGTGGCTACCGCTGTCCTCGCGCGCCGGTCCCTAGACGCGCAGGCGCGGCAGCCAGCCCCAGCCCCACTCCAGCACTCCCGGCCAGAACACGAAGACCCAGAAGCCGACCGCGGCCAGCGGCAGGGCGAACGCGAAGGCCGTGTCGGTCGCGTCCCGCGCGACCGCGCCTCGGGTCTCCCGCCCGCCGAAGAGAACCGGCGCGGTGGCCAGATACCAGCCGACCAGCCAGAGCGGCCACGCCGGTGCATGCGGGTGCGACTGAAGGAACGCCTGGACGAACCGGATGACGATGCCGGCAAAGGCGAGGAGGAGATAGGACTCGATCAGAAACGAGAGCACGACGCCCGTCCTGATGAGGCCGCGCCGCTCTCGGAGCGTGCCCAGCACGGCGAGGGCTGACCCGGGCGCGCCGCCGATCCGCAACACCACGGTCCAGAGCACCGCCGCGAAGGTGCCAAGGATCCCGAGCAGTGCCGCCACGCCGAGGCTGGTCAATGCCTGAACCACGTCACGGCGCCAACCCCCGATTGAGCTCCGCCGCCACCCGCCGGGACACGGAATCCGCGCGCGCCGCGAGCGCCGTGTCACCAGCCGTCTCGAATGCCCGCGCCGCTCCACCGTACACCACCGAGTAGAGCTGAAGGATCGAGCCCGACGGCTGGTCGACCCAGCCGCGGGGCCGGTTCCGCGTGGCGGTCTGCCAGTGATACACGTCCCAGAGCAGCGCCTTGGTCCGGGGGAGGTTGAGGTACCCGAGCCCGGTGCTGAGGACCACCGAATCGCTCGCCACCGCCGGGGTCGGCATCAGCTTGCGCACGAAGCCATGGGTGACGAGATAGGCGCTCAGGCCGAGCGTCTGGTCGGGGTAGCCTCCGTCGCTCCAGCTGAAGAACACCGGCCGCTTGCCCATGTTGTCCCGAATCAGGAAGATCGTCGCCAGGTCCTGGCGCAGCAGCACGTCCTGCCCGAACCTGACCTGCAGGCTGTCGAAGGTGATGCCCCCATTGGCCGGCACCTGCATCGCCTCGGGCAGGCTATCGACCTCGGCCTGAGTCAGCTTGAACACGGGACTGGTGGGACGGGGCGGCGCCCGGAAGGTCTTCCACAAGGGCGCCGCCTTGGTGGGATCGAATGCGGGAGTCTCCCGCCGGCGCAACTGGCGCAGGTGCCAGTCGGTGTTCATCAGCGAGAGATTGGCCAGCGTCACGTCGGGCCGGATCCCCTCCACCTCCTGGGCGTACCAGAGCGGGAAGGTATCGTTGTCGCCCGCGGTGATCAGGATGCCGTACGGCTCGACCGACTGGAGAATGTCGTACGCGAAGTCGCGCGCCATGGTCTCGTGCGCGCGGCTGGCCGTGATGCGATTGCCGGCGAGCGGGATGAAGGCGAGCGCCAGCACCGGAGTCGCGGCCAGCCAGCGGTTGAGCTCGGTGCCCCGGTCGCGAAGCGCCTCCACGATACCCTGCATGAGCGCGCCCAGCCCACAGGCCACGAACGCCCCGTAGATGGCGAAGAAGCCGATGAAGAAGTAATCCCGCTCGCGCACCTCGCGAGGCAGGGACGGCTGGTCGGGGTACTGGGAGAACCCGTATTTGAAGTTCATGTAGAACACCAGGCCGAGCGCCAGGGTCCCGAGCAATGCCACCCCGGCGATGCCCGCCCGCCGATCCGACTTCCAGAGCGCCCAGAGCCCGCTCAACCCGAGCACCGTGAACAGCGCCGTCGCCACCGCCGCGAGGGGGCCCCAGTCCCGGGCGAATTGCCAGGAGAAGTACTGCCAGAAGTTGCCCAACTGGGCGGCGAAGCTCGCCTGCCGCTGATCCAGCGCCGGCTTCCCGTACTGCACCCGGTTGAGCACGTCGCTCAGCGACTGGCACTTCATCGCGAGGACCTGGAGGAGGCCGCTGCAGACCGGCTCTCCTTCGTTGATCGGCGGGTACTGGGCGGCCCGAAGCGGCAGCCAGAGATAGTTGAGCGAGACCCCGACCACTGCCACCACCACGACCCCGATCAGGACCGGCGGCCGGGTCAGTACCCGCCAGTCGGTCCACAGGACGTAGACCACCAGCGCGGGAACCGCCAGCAGGCCCATCAGGTGGTTGGTGGAGGTGAGCGCGAGCACGTAGGCGATGAGCACCAGCCAGCGGTCGCGGTGCGGTCCGGGCGCGTCGTCGCCCCAGCGGACCACCAGCCACATGACCAGGGCGATCGAAAACAGTGAGAGGGTGTACACCTTCTCGTTCACGGTCGACTGGTTCCACACCGACCACGACGTGGCGCCGACCAGCACCCCGCCGAACGCGGCGGCGTAGCGGGCCCAGCGATTGGTCACGATCCCCCGAAGCCACCGCTCGGCCACCAGGAACCAGAACCCGGCCGCGCCGGCGCTGGTGAAGGCCGCGAACAGGTTGATTCGCTCGGCGTATGACTTGGCCAGCGGGAGCAGGCCGAAGGTGTGGGCCGAAATGGTGAACAGCGGATTGCCGGGCGGGTGCGGAATCCCGAGCACCTTCGCGGCCGCGATGTATTCCGACGTGTCCCAGAACGCCGTGGTCGGCGCGAGCGTCAGGACGTAGATGAGGAAGACCAGGACGAAGGTGCCGATCGCCCAGAGGTACGGCGGGCGGTCCTGCGGGTCGGGGGTCATAGGCTCGGGGGCTAGTGTCGGAACTGGCGGCGGCCGGTCATTACCATGGCCATGCCGTGGCGGTTCGCCGCCTCGATCACCTCGGGGTCGCGCACCGAGCCACCGGGCTGGATGAGCGCGGTGACGCCCGCCGCCGCGGCCAGCTCGATGTTGTCGGCGAAGGGGAAGAATGCATCGGAGGCGAGCACGCTCTCAGCCGGGTCGTGGCCCTGCTGGCGCGCCTTGTGGATCGCGAGAAAGACGCTGTCCACCCGGCTCATCTGCCCGGCCCCGATGCCGATGGCCGCCTCGTCGCGGGCCAGCAGGATGGCGTTGGACTTGACCGACCCCACCGCGGCCCAGGCGAAGCGCAGATCACTCCACTCCCGCCCGGAGGGCTGCCGCTCGGTCGGCACGCGCCAGTCCTGGTCCGACGGGTCGAAGCGGAACTGGTCCTGCACCAGGAACCCGCCACGCACCCGCTTGAAATCCAGCGCGCCGGCGCCCCGGCTCACCGGGAGCTCCACCACCCGCAAGGCCTTCTTGCCGGTAAAGACGGCGAGGGCCTCTTCATGGAACGAGGGTGCCACCACCACCTCTACGAACAGGTCGCTCATCTCCGCGGCTGTGGCGCGGTCCACCACGGTATTGAATCCGATCACGGAGCCGAAGGCGGAGACCGGATCGGTCGCCCGCGCCTTGCGGAACGCATCCAGTGCCGAAGCCGCGGCCGCGATGCCGCAGGGAGTGGTATGCTTGATCACGCAGCATGCCGGGCGGTTGGACCAGCAGGCCACCGCCGACATGGCCGAGTCGACGTCCAGCAGGTTGTTGAAGGAGAGCTCCTTGCCGTGCCGCTGGGTGAGGTCCCGCATCCCCCGCGGCTCTTCCGTCACGTAGAGCGCCGCGCGTTGCGAGGGGTTCTCGCCATAGCGGAGCGTCTGCACCCGTTCCATCGCGATGCCGAGGCGGCGGGGGAGCGCATCTTCCTTCGCCGTGAGGTACGCGGCGATGGCGGCGTCGTAGTCCGCCGTGTGAGCGAACACCTTGGCCGCGAACTCGCGCCGGACTTCCTCCCCGATCGGCCCCAGCCGGAGCAGCTCCAGCACCTTGGGGTAGTCGGTCGGATCCACGATGGGCAGCACGAACTGATGGTTCTTGGCGGCGCTCCGGAGCATCGACGGCCCGCCGACGTCGATGTTCTCCACCGCGTCCTCGAACAGCGTGCCCGGCCGGGCGATCGTCATCTGGAAGGGATAGAGGTTGACCGCCACCAGGTCGATCGGCACGATCCCCCGTTCCGCGACGGCGCTCATGTGCTCGGGAAGATCCCGCCGGGCGAGCAGCGCTCCATGAATGGCGGGATGCAGCGTCTTCACCCGGCCGTCGAGCAGCTCGGGGAAGCCGGTGACCTCGTCCACCGAAGTCACCCGCACGCCGGCCGCGCGGAGCGCCGCCGCCGTGCCCCCGGTCGAGATGAGCTCCCAGCCGAGCTGCGAGAGGCCCTGCGCGAAGACGACGATCCCCCGTTTGTCGCTGACCGAGATCAGTGCGCGCGGCATGTCGACCGGATCACGGAACGGACTCCATCGGTTGGGGAATGGGCACCGGGCGGCCCGCGGCGGCGGCGGCGAGCACGACGGCCGGAAGCAGACGATGCTCGACCTCGAGTACCCGCGCGGCGAGGCGGTCCGGCGTGTCGTCGGGCAGGACCGGGACCCGCGCCTGGCCCAGCACCGGCCCCCGGTCGTACGCCTCATCCACCAGGTGCACCGTGGCTCCGCTCTCCCGCGCCCCGCTCGCCAGGACGGCCTCGTGCACCCTGTGCCCGTACATGCCCTTCCCGCCGAAGGCGGGAAGCAGGGCCGGGTGAATGTTCAGGATGCGATTGCGGAAGCGGACGATGACGGGGGCCGGAACCAGCTTCAGATATCCGGCGAGGACGACGAGC
>JBJMOX010000284.1:0-3424 GCA_045803515.1 Gemmatimonadales bacterium | reverse complement strand
TGACGCGGGAGTTGGGAAGACCGCGTTGCTGGACTACCTGGCGGTGAGCGCGTCAGGGTGCCGCATCGCGCGATCGGCCGGCGTCGAGTCCGAGATGGAGCTCGCATTCGCCGGCCTGCATCAGCTCTGCGCACCGATGCTGCCCCACGTGGCGCATCTGCCCGGTCCGCAGCGCGATGCGCTGGGCGCGGCGTTCGGCCTCACGGCGGGACCGGCGGCGGATCGCTTCCTGGTAGGTCTGGCGGTGCTGAGCCTTCTATCCAGGGTCGCCGAGGAGCGGCCGCTCGTCTGCCTGGTGGATGACGCGCAGTGGCTCGATGCGGCCTCGGCACAGGTCCTTGCCTTCGTGGCTCGCCGCCTCCTGGCGGAATCGATGGCATTGGTGTTCGCGGTACGGGAGCCCGGCGAAGAGTCGGAACTGGGGAACCTTCCGGTGATGGTGGTCGAAGGCCTGAACGACAGCGATGCTCGCGCGCTGCTCGACTCGGTGATCCCCGGCCGACTGGACGAGCGGGTGCGCGACCGGATCGTCGCTGAGGCGCGGGGGAACCCGCTCGCGCTGCTGGAGTTGCCTCAGGGGCTGACCGCGGCGGAGCTGGCGGGTGGGTTCGGCCGTCCCGATGCCCACCCGCTGGCGAGCGTCATAGAGCAGAGCTTTCTCCGGCGGGTTCAATCGCTCCCACTCGACACGCAGCGACTCCTGCTGGCAGCCGCGGCGGAGCCAGTGGGCGACGTGCCGCTGCTGTGGCGCGCGGCCGTGCGGCTCGGCATCAGGGGCGGCGCGGCGGCGCCAGCCGAGGCAGCCGGTCTGATCGAGCTCGGCGTCCGGGTGCGCTTCCGTCACCCGCTGGTGCGCTCGGCGACATACCGCGCGGCCACCTCCTCGCAGCGCCAGGAGATCCACCGGGCGCTGGCCGAGGTGACCGATGCACTGACTGATCCCGATCGCCGAGCCTGGCATCGCGCCCAGGCATCGGCCGGGCCCGACGAAACCGTGGCCGGCGAGCTGGAACGGTCGGCCGATCGGGCCCAAGGCCGCGGTGGCATCGCGGCGGCGGCCGCCTTTCTCGAGCGAGCGAGCGAGCTGACTCCCGATCCGGCGCGGCGCGCGGGTCGCGCGCTCGCCGCGGCGCAAGCCAAGTTCGCGGCCGGCGCACCCGGAGTCGCGTACGAGCTCCTCGCGGCCGCGGAGATCGGCCCGCTGGACGAGCTTCAGCGTGCGCGGCTGGGACGGCTGCGCGCGCAGATCGTCTTTGCCCAGAGCCGCGGGAGTGACGCTCCGCCACTGCTGCTCGATGCCGCCAAGCGACTCGAGACGCTCGATGTCCGATTGGCGCGTGAGACGTACCTCGAGGCGCTCGGAGCGGCGATCTTTGCCGGCCGCCTCGGCGGCCGTCCTGGCGTGCGGGAGGCGGCCGATGCCGCTCGGGCTGCGCCGCCGGGGCCGCGGCCGCCACGGCCGACCGACCTGCTCCTCGACGGAGTGGCGGCCCGATTCACCGGGAGCTACGTGTCGAGCGTGGAGCCCCTCAGGCGTGCAGTGCTCGCGTTTCGGGGACAGGCAGGAGGCAGCGGGGAGGCCGCCATGCGCTGGCTCTGGACCGCATGCCCCGTGGCGCCCGAACCGGTGGCGATCGACTTGTGGGACGATGAGACGTGGCATGAGCTGGCAACCAGCGCGGTCCGGCTCGCTCGTGAGGCAGGCGCCCTGGTCACGCTTCCCATCGCGCTGAGCTACCGCGCGGGCATGCACGTGCACGCTGGAGAGTTCCCCGCTGCCTCGGCGCTGATCGACGAGGCGGATGCGATCACGGAGGCGACCGGCCATGCGCCCCTGCGCTACACGTCGATGATGCTCGTCGCCTGGCGGGGCGAGGAGGCCCCGGCGGTGAGGCTGATCGACTCCGCCGTCAAGGACGCGACCGCCAGGGGAGAGGGACGGGCGATCGGTTTGGCGGGGTACGTGACCGCGGTGCTCTATAACGGTCTCGGCCGTTACGAAGCCGCCCTGGCCGGTGCCCAACGGGCATGCGACCACGAAGACCTGGGGTTCTTCGGCTGGTCCCTCGTGGAGCTGGTCGAGGCAGGCGCCCGAAGCGGTGCCCACGATGCGGCAGCGGGCGCTCTTCGGCAACTGGAGGAACGAACCCGTGCCGCCGGCTCGAACTGGGCCCTCGGCATCCTGGCCCGGTCGAGCGCGCTGCTGAGCGACGGCCAGACCGCCGACGCCCTGTACCGCGAGGCCATCGAGCGGCTCGGGCGCAGCCGGATCGTCGTGCACCTCGCCCGCGCCCACCTGGTGTACGGCGAGTGGCTGCGTCGCGAGAACCGGCGCACGGACGCGCGCGAGCAGCTGCGGATCGCCTACGAGATGCTGAGCCGCATCGGGGCCGAAGCGTTCGCCGAGCGGGCCCGAGGCGAGCTGCTGGCCACCGGCGAGACGGTACGCAAGCGCACGGTCAAAAGTCGCGAGGTGCTCACCGCCCAGGAGGCGATGGTCGCCCGGCTCGCCGCCCAGGGACACACCAACCCGGAGATCGGGACCCAGCTCTTCATCAGCCCCCGCACCGCCGAGTACCACCTCCACAAGGTGTTCACCAAGCTCGGTATCAGCTCGCGCCGGAGGCTCCGCGACGCCCTCCGGGACTCCACACCGGCAGCCTCGTTGGTCTAACCAGCCCCAATCCAAGCCAGGACCCCGACTAGGGTATTCCACGGACGCGAGCAGTGCCGCCCGGGTGCGATAGTGCGACCCACAAACGGCACAGGTACCGTCACGAAGGACCCTCCTGGAGCTGACCATGTCGCCAACGACCGAAGCGACTATCAAGAGCGGAAAGACCCGTGTCCTGGGTGGCATTACGGTTGTCGACACGCCGCTCGTCACTCGGGCGCTGGACTACGCCCGCATCCATTCCGAGCCGTTTCTGTTCAATCACGCCGTCCGATCCTGGCTGTTCGCGGTTCGCCTCGGACAGCTCCAGGGCGTGCCACACGACGCGGAAGTCGTCGCCCTCGGCTCGCTGCTCCACGATCTCGGGCTCACCGACAGCTTCACCGGTCCCAAGCGGTTCGAGATAGAAGGCGCGGACGCAGCACGGGCGTTCGCGCACGAGCAAGGTCTCGAGGATCGCCAGGTGCAGTTGATCTGGGACAGCGTCGCGCTGAATTCCACACCTTCGATCGGCCTCTACAAGGAGGCCGAAGTCGCGCTCTGCACGGCTGGGATCGGCGTCGAATTCGGATTCCAGTACGACCGGATCCCGCCGAACGAGATGAAGAGCATCCTCGCCGCATTTCCCCGGCTCGAGATGAAGCGGTGCTTCACGGATTCGGTGTGCCGCATCGTCAAGACCAAGCCGGAGACCACCTACGACAACTTCGCGGGGGACTTCGGGGAGCGTTTCGTGCCAGGCTACCAGCG
>JBJMOX010000283.1:0-5571 GCA_045803515.1 Gemmatimonadales bacterium | reverse complement strand
GTCGCGCACGTCGATCTGGATGCCGAGTCCGGCGTAGTTCCCGGAGGTCTGCTCGGTGAGCGCCTTGTAGTCGTCACCGGTCAGCAGCACCGAATAGGGATCCTTGAGCTGCTCCAGCATGCCGCGGGTAGCGCGGTCGTAGAGCTCCGTCTCGCCGATCGAGTCGACGTAGTAGGCATTGACATGTCCCAGCACGTCGTCGAACAGCCTGGCCTGCTGATAGACGTTGCCGCCCGTGGCCACGCCACGCTGCAGCAACCAGCCGCCGCTCAGAAAGGAGATCACCGCCACTAACGCCATCACGCCCCAGCGCTGCTTCATACCTTCCTCCACTGCCGCAGAATAGCCGCGAGGTGACAGGCGCCCCTGGTTCCCTCGCGTTCCGGTCTACCCGGTTGCGCCGCCAAACCGTTGCGGCGCTGCCGCCACCAGCTCCGCCCAGGCGGTCTCCAAGAGCCGGTCCGGGGGAAGTCGTCCATCCAGATGGCGAATGGTCTCGCCGTTCACTCCCAAATAATAGTCGATTACCCGGCGATGAAACTCGGCGCTTTCCCCGTCCAGGCGGTCCAGCCGCTTGCCGGCGGCTTCCTGCCGGGCGCGCCCCACCGTCGGGGGCAGGTCGAGAATCAGGGTCAGGTCCGGCCGCAGTCCATCGGCGGCCGCGTGGTTCGCGGGGAGCACGACGTCCGCCGGGAGTCCCCGCCCCGCCATCTGGTACGCTTCGGTCGAGAGGGTGAATCGATCCGACAGCACCACCCGATCGGCGGCGAGCGCGGGGCGGATCACCTCCTGCACCAGATCGGAGCGAGCCGCGAGATAGAAGAAGAGCTCTGAGAGCGGCCCGACCGGATGCTCGGGGTCGAGCACCGCCTTGCGCGCCAGCTCGGCGACCCGAGTGCCGCCCGGCTCCCGGGTCAGCACCGGATCCACCCCGTGTTGCCGCATCCGTTCCGCGAGCGGTGCCGCCAGCGTACTCTTGCCCGATCCCTCCGGCCCTTCGATGACGACGAAGAAGCCCGGACCGCTCATCCCAGGGTGATGATGCTGCTGGTCGCGCCCTTCTCCATGCCCTCGCTGATCTGCTGGTTCACCCGGGTCATGAGCTTCTCGAAATTGGCGCGGGCCACCACGTAGGCCTGGCCGACCGGACTCATCTCCAGCTCTCGCACCGCGGTCTCGTACGCCTCGGCGGTCGCCTGGTCGGGCATCTGGCCCGCGGTCACCAGCTGATCGACTTGGCGCGCGAGCGTCTGGATCTGGTCCAGCTTGGCCACCGTCTCCTTGTCGTCCCGGAGCGACGCCTCGGCCCGCCGGAGCGCCTGGTATTCGGCCGATTGGCCGATCTGCCTGCCGAGCTCCTGCGCCTTGTCCCAGATCACGGTATCTCGCTCCTTCGCGCGAGCAGGTACCGCTCGCGGCCGAAAAGGTCAGCATGGATGGCGACGTCGGTCCACCCGAGCGCCCCTGCCCGACGGGCGGTTTCCGCCGCGCGGGTACAATCGACTTCCAGGCCCAGCCAGCCGCCCGGGCGAAGCACCCTCAGCGCGTCCTCCAGCAGCCGGGCGGTGGCGTGGAGCCCGTCGGCCCCGCTCTCGAGGGCCGATCGAGGCTCCCAGTCTTTCACCGACGGGTCGAGAACCGCGTACTCCCCGGCTGTAAGATACGGCGGATTGGAGACCAGTGCGTCCCACGCGCCGCTCCGGAGTGGGGCGCACAGATCGCCCCTGACCAGGTCCACGCGCACCCCGGTGAGCGCCCGGTTCTCCTCTGCCAATGCCAGCGCGTCGTCCGACAGCTCCACCCCGATCACCTCGGCGAACCCGCCTTCCGCCGCCAGGCTCAAGGCGAGGCATCCGGTTCCGGTTCCAACGTCCGCCACCCGTCCGCTCCGCACACGGCTCAGCAGCAGATCCACGAGCCCTTCGGTCTCGGGCCGAGGAATGAGCGCGCGCGGGTCGCTCCGCAGCGTCAATCCGCGAAATCCGACCCAGCCGGTGGCGTGGGCGAGGGGCTCACCACGCGCCCTGCGCTCCACGGCGGCAAGGAACGCCCGCGCGGCGCCCCGGTCGACGGAGCCCTCGGGGCGGAGGAGGCCCTCACCCGGAGTCTCTCCCGCGAGGTCGGCCCAGATCCGAAGCGCATCACGACGGGGAGACACGACCCCGGCGGCGTGCAGCGAGGCGGTGGCGTCGGCCAGCAGCGTGCGCCGGGACTGCTCGAGGTCAGGCACCGTCCTGCTCCTCGCGGCTGGCCACTCGCAGGGCCTCCACCACCTGGTCCAGATGCCCGTTCAGGACGTCGGCCAGGTTGTGCACCGAGATGTTGATGCGGTGGTCGGTCACCCGGCTCTGCGGGTAGTTGTAGGTGCGGATCTTGGCGGACCGGTCACCGGTGCCGACCATGGCGCGCCGGTCGCGCGCGCGGGCCGATTCCTGCGCCGCGATCATCCGGTCCAGCAGTCGGGCACGGAGCACTTCCATCGCCTTGATCTTGTTCTGAAGCTGCGACTTCTGATCCTGCTGGCTGACCACCAGGCCGCTGGGAAGATGGGTGATGCGCACAGCGCTGTCGGTGGTGTTCACGCTCTGGCCGCCGGGGCCGGACGAGCGGAACACGTCGATCTTGAGATCGTGTGGCTCGATCGTGATGTCCACCTCTTCGGCTTCCGGGAGCACCGCCACCGTGGCGGCCGAGGTGTGGATCCGCCCCTGGGTCTCGGTCGCGGGCACCCGCTGGACCCGGTGGACGCCCGATTCGCGTCGCAGCAGGCCGTACGCTTCGGGGCCCCGCACCGCGACGATGGCCTCCTTCAGCCCACCTAGCGTACCTTCGCTCAGCGAGATCGGCTCCCAGGTGAGGCCGTGGCGCTCACTGAATCGCTGGTACATGCGATACAGATCGGCCGCGAAGAGCGCGGCTTCGTCGCCGCCGGTGCCGGCGCGGATCTCCACGATGGCGTCGCGATCGTCGTGGGGATCGCGGGGGACCAGCAGGGTGTGGAGCTCGTCGGAGATCGCGGCGATCTCCTCTGGCAGCCGGGCGAGATCGGCCCGGGCCAACGCGACAAGCTCGGGATCCGCCTCGTTGGCGAGCTCCCGAGCCTGTTCCAGTTCACGTTCCAGCCGTGCGAGCCGCTCCGCCAGGCGCACCACCGGCGCGAGCCGCGAGTGCTCCCGGCCAAGCGACTGCAGCTGCGCGGGATCCCGCGCGACGGCTGGTTCGGCGAGGAGCCGCTCGACCTCCTCCGCCCGCTGCAGTGCCTGGCGGAGTCGAGCCTCCATTCTTACGCCTTGGGGGCGGCGGCCGCTTCGGTCTGGTACTTCCGGCGGAACCGATCCACCCGGCCCGCGGTGTCGACCAGCCGCTGCTTGCCGGTGAAGTAGGGATGGCACTGCGCGCAGACCTCCACGTGGATCGACGTGGCGGTCGAGCGGGTCTCGAACGAGTTTCCGCAGGCGCAGACGGCCGTGAGCTTGCGGTAATTGGGATGCAGATCGGCTTTCACGATGAAACTCCGAGTTTGGCGCTAAGCCATGAATCATAACCGGCTTGCACCTTCTCATGCAAGGAGAGGATTCCCCGGCTGATTGACACGGCAACAAGCTGCAAGTATCGTACTCCCAACTACTTCCGCCTTTGAGAGGCCCTTGTGCCCCTATCCTCCCAAGAAGTCCTGCGAAAGGTTCCCCTATTTGCCGGGCTCAGCGATGCCGACCTGTCGGCCTTCGCCGAGCTCACACGGGAGCGCAGCTACCCGAAGGGCAGCGTGATCGTATTCGAAGATGATCCGGGGGATGCGCTCTATCTGGTCGCGGCCGGCCAGGTTAAGGTCGTGCTGATCGCGGAGGACGGCCGGGAGGTCATCCTGTCCGTGCTGGGCGAGGGAAGCTTCTTCGGCGAGATGGCGGTGATCGACGAGGAGCCCCGCTCGGCTCACGTCATCGCGATGGAGGACTCGAGTCTGCTGGTGCTTCGGCGGGAGGACTTCCACGCCCGGCTCCGCAGCTCGCCAGAGGTCGCGATCTCGCTTCTGAAGGAGATCTCCCGTCGGCTCCGCCGGGCCGACGAGAAAATCGGCAGCCTGGTGCTGCTCGACGTGAACGGACGCGTGGCCCACCTGCTGCTTCGGATGGCGGACGATGAGGGCGGCGACCGGATCACCCGGAAGCTCACCCACCACACCATCGCGCAGATGATCGGCTCGAGCCGGGAGACGGTCTCCCGCACCATGCGCAACCTGGTCGAGCGCGGCATCATTCAGGTGACCCGCAAGGACATCACGCTCAAGGACCGCCGTTCCCTCATGCTGGCGGCGCGGCGCGGTGCGTGAGGGCGGTCACGACGGCTCCGTGACTGCCAACGCTGCTCCGTGCCCGTGACGCGAAGAGGTTCGGGCATGTGGCCTCACGCGCGCGGTCCCAAGCCGTGTCCTACAAACTGACGTTCTGGGGGACTCGCGGTTCGATCCCTACCCCCGGTCCCCAGACCGCGAGATACGGAGGCAACACGGCCTGTGTCAGCATCCGGGGCGAAGGCCGGCTGCTGATCCTGGATGCGGGGAGCGGCCTCAGGCCCCTGGGTCACGAGCTCATGAGCCGGCGCGCGCCGCCGCTCAGTGCCGACATCCTGCTCTCGCACACCCACTGGGATCACATTCAAGGTCTGCCATTCTTCAAACCGCTCAGCGCACGCGGCAACGCCTTTTGCGTGTATGGTGCCCGGCAGGAGGGGGTACCCTTGCAGGAGATCCTCCGCCGGCAGATGGACCCGATGGTGTTTCCGGTCCCGCTGGAAGCGCTGGCCGCCACGATCCATGTCAGTGACATCGAGGAAGGCGAGCTGGCGCTGGACGGATTTCGGGTGCGCGCCTTCCGGCTGCGGCATCCAGGCACCACCTTCGGCTACCGCCTGTCGCCCCAGACCGGAGGACGAGAGATTGCCTACCTCACCGACAACGAGCTTGGGACGGGCGGCAACTACTACGTCTCGGCGGATTGGCGGCCGCGCCTGGTCGACTTTCTGACCGGCACCGACACGCTGATCCACGATGCGATGTATGCCGATCAGTTCATCCAGGCCCGCGCCGGCTGGGGGCACTCGACGCCGCGGCAGGCCGTGGACCTGGCGGTGGAGGCTGGCTGCGCCAGGCTGGTCCTGTTTCATCACGAGCCGGAACACGATGATGACGCCATCGACCGGCTGCTGGCGGACACCCGCTCCTACGCCCGTGGGCTCGCACCGTCGCTGGTCATCGATGCCGCCGCCGAAGGGATGACGATCGCACTCTGAGAGGAGGACCCCATGGGGCGCATGCCCTGGGCCTTGGGCTTCGCGGCCGCGGCGCTCGCCGGTCCACTCCAGGCGCAGGACACCGGCCGCAGCGTGGCAGTGCTGCCGTTCGAGAACACCGGCTCATACGGCCAGGACAGGGAGGTGTCGGACGCGCTCCAGCTGGGCATCCCCGCGATGCTTGCGAGCGAGCTAGGCGCGCATCCCGGGCTCCGCGTGGCGGACCCGGCCCGGGTCAGACAGGAGCTCGACGCCCAGCAGGTTCGCCCGGACGGCCGGATC
>JBJMOX010000282.1:0-15547 GCA_045803515.1 Gemmatimonadales bacterium | reverse complement strand
GCCGGCGTCGAGCCGAAGTGCACCTCCTCGATGAACGGCCGATCCGCATGGGTGACCAGCAGGCGCACGGATGAATCGCAGCGGATGAGTGCCCGCACGGCGGAGGCAGGCAGCTCCGGGGCACGGTCGTTCGGATGGCGCTGCCGGCCGTCCTCCAGCCGGACGGCCAGCGCGAGCGGCATGTTCAGAGCGCCGCACGCTGCTGCCAGGGCCCGCATGTCGGGTCCGGCGGGATCGATCCCGTAGAACGTCGGATCGGCGCGCACCGCGGGAGCACCCGCCTCGCACCCGCGGGCGAGCGTGTCGTTCCAATGGGCCAGTCCGGGATGCACGGCTGGAACGGGCTGAAGGCGCTGGTGGAGTCGAGTGGTCTCCAGCAGCCAGGCGTTGCCTTCAGTGGGATCGCGCCAGAAGATGCCGGGCAGATGGCTGACCCAGGCCTCGTCGAGTCCGACCCGGTCCATCGCGGCCAGGACCGCGTCGGGCGACGTGCCGGGCACGCGCCGGAACGGATAAGCGCCGAGGAAGGCGTTGACGTCGATTCGCATCAATCGCTGGGGAACGCACCCGGAGGAAAGATGCGCGCGGCATTCCGCCACCCGATCAGCTCGAGCTCGTCGGGAGACAGGAGATGACGCAGATAGCGGAGCTTGGCCCACCCGGTCTCGATGGTGAGATCGCAGCCCCAGAGGAGACGCTCCACCCCTACCGCCGCGAGGCAAGCCTCGAGCATTCCGCCATCCACCCCGCTGCCGGAGAGATCCACCAGCACGTTGGGGAGGTCACGGATGATCGGGAGCGAATGCAGCCAGTCGCCACCCCCGCCGATGTGCGCCAGGAGAAAGGGGACCGCCGGATGCCGCCGGGCGAGCTCGGCCAGCTCCTGGGCATCGGAGGCCTCCTGCCCTGGGTAGTCGCGCCGGCGGTGCTGCCAGATGTGCTGCAGCACCGGCACCCGGCGCTCGGCGGCGCTCCGGCAGATGGGATCGAGCAGCGGGTCGTCGGCGCGGCGACTCGCGGCGAGCTTGATCCCGATCATCCCCGCGTCGAGGCAGCGCCGGATCTCGCCCAGCGACTCGGCGGTGTAATTGGGGTTCACAGTTACGTAGCCGCGGACGCGGCCGGGATGGTCGCGCTGCAGGGCGAGCAGAAAATCGTTGGCGTAGCGCAGGTCGGCGAGAGAAGGAAAGTAGGTGGGTGAGGTGAGCCCCCAGCTCCCCAGGATCGAGGCCACATGCACGGTGATGCCCACGCGCTCGCCCGCGCGGAGCCGGCTGGCGTTGCGCTCTCGCCAGTCGGCTCGCGGCGTGCGGTCGTGCAGGAAGTGCGCGTGAACGTCGATCAGCATCCCCCGCTAGTCCTCCTCCAGTTCTTGCTCCTCCTCGGCCGGCTCGCGTTCGGCATCGCCATTGCCGCCCAAGGCCACGGCGTCTTCGTCCTCCTCGTGCAGCGTCAGGTCGGTCTCTTCCTCGATTTCCTCCTCCAGCGCTCCGTCCTCGTCGTCGATATCGTCCAGGTCATCGATGGTCGGCTTTCGGGGTGACATCTCGCCCTCCGATTCGTTGCGGTGCCACCGGTGCGTCCGCGTGCCATTCACGGGACCCCGGCCCTTCTGAATCTAGGCGGATCCCTGCAGGGTCGAGAGGGCCTCCTCCAGAATGCCGAGCGTGCGGTCGATGACGGTCTCATCGTGCGCCAGCGACACGAAATTGTACGCGGAGCGCTTGAAGAGGAGCCCGCGACGGGCGGCCGCCGCGGCGAGTCCCCGCGAGGCCCCGTCATCGCGGAACTGGAGGAAGCACATCTCGGGAAGGCCGCCGACGCCGGTGATGACGGACGGGTAACGCCCCGCCAGATGCCGAAGGCCCGTCAGGAGGCGGGTGCCGATGCGGGTCAAGTGCCGGGGTACGTCCCGCGCCACCATTTCCGTGAGGGTGGCGCGGGCCGCCGCGAGCGCGACCCACTCGGTGGCCAGGGTGGACGAGATCCAGGTGTGGGCGACGCCGGCCATGACTGCGGCCCGTCCGCCGACCACCGCGAGGGGAAACCCGTTCGCGATCGCCTTGCCCAGCACGGCGAGATCGGGCGCGATTCCATATCGCTCGGTACCGCCGCCCAGTGCTAGGCGACAAACCGTCTTGATCTCATCGACGATGAGCAGCGCGCCCACCCGGTCGGTCTCCTCCCGCAGCACCGTGAGCCATTCAGGGTCCGGCTCCCGCACGATGACCGGCTCGAACACTACCGCCGCCAGCTGGTCGCCGGCCGCCCGGATCAACTCCCGGGCGCGGCCCGCGTCATTGAACGGGATGGCGCCGTACAGGACGCGCGTGCCCGCGGGCACCCCAGCCGATTCGACTCCCTGACACCAGTCCAACCATCCGTGATAGCCGCAGCCGAGAACGTACTCCCGGCCGGTCGCCGTGCGGGCCAGCCGCACGGCGGCCGCCATCGCCTCCGCGCCGGTCTTGAGGAAGCGAGACTGTTCCATCCATGGCAGCTGGCGGCGCAACTGCGCGGCCAGCTCTTCCTCGAGCACCGGCGGGAGTGGACCGACCACCCCCGCCTGCACGGCTTCGATGGCCGCCCTAGTAACCACCGGGTGGCCGTAGCCAAGCGCGACGGCGCCGAGACCCATGATGTAGTCCACGTACTCTCTGCCATCGGCGTCCCAGACCCGGCAACCGGAGGACCGCGCCATGCGCGATGGCAGGCCGGGGCCCAGACTCCCGAAGATCGCCTCGGGGCGCTTGCTGCAGGTGGACGTGAACCCCGCGACCGGATCGATCACTCGAGCTCCAGCATGCCGAAAGCGGCGGCAGCCTGGCGATCGCCGCGCAGGTACACCCAGCCACCGCCACCGCTCCAGACCAGCTGCCCGGCGCGCCGGAGCCGGCCGGAGCGCATCTCGTTCACCAGCAGGTCGAACGGGATCCGGACTCCGCCACGGCCCTGCCAGCCGGGAACACCGATCTTGAGCGCCATCGAATAGCCGGTCTCAGTGCGCTGCCAGGCGCCGCCCACCATCTCCGGATCGCCCGCGCATCCGCTCGCTGGGTGCACTCGGAGCGCGCCGTCCTCGCTGCCGGGCACCACCAGGAATCCGTAGACCGGTCCCTCGGGCTCGGGCCGGAGGTAGACCTGCACTCCGTCGGCGTGGATGTCTTCGGGCTCGTTGTCCAGTCGGAGCGGTGGCGCATCCAGGGGCCGTACGATCACCTCGGGCTTGACCACGTCGATGGCGAGGTAGAGCGCCGCCTCGTCCCAGTTGGCGAGCACGGTGGCCGAGAGCTCCTCGGGCCCGGGATACGGCTCCTCGCTCCGGCGGTACTGATCCTCGTAGTCGAGCACCATTGGTTCGCTCGGAGTGAAGCCATCGGGTGTTCCGTCGAGCGATGGCGGCTCCAGCGTGTGGGCCGCGACCCCCTGCACGACCAGCGGCCGGTCGGGGTCGATCAGCGGCTTGGCGATCACCGGCGCGCGACGGGCGCCGCCCAGCCGGACGACGCCGGCGGCAAGTGCCACCTCCCAGCCGTCCGCCGTGACCGCATGCTGGTCCGTGCCCCCGGCGTGCTCGACCCGCATCAGATCACCTTCGATGCTGATCGATCGGACGAATGGCGCGCCGTCACCGGGCTCGAGCACGCTGACCAATCGGGTATTCCGTCCGCTGGTGCGCACCAGGTAGAAGGTCGATCGCTCCACCTGCTCCGGGCGCCCGGGACCGAGCGCGCGCAGGAACTCGCCGCCGCCCAGGTGCAGGTGGAGCGTGAGGCTGGCGGAGCCGCTCGCACGCGCGTGGAGGACGACCATGTTCCCGGGGCTGCCGGTGAAGCGCTCGACCGAGCTCACGAACTCGTCCCCAAGCTCATCCGCCGTCCAGCCGCCGGCTGAGGAGAGCTCCACCATCCCATCGAGGTGCCAGGGAAGCTCGAGCAGGTGCTCGTCCTCCGCCCCCAGGTCTACCAGGTCGACCAGGTACCGCGGCCCGCTCACCAGCGTGCGGGAGAGTGGGCCATAGACTCCCCGTGCCCAGGACCACGCTCCCTGGACCTCGAAGTTGGTGCAGCGCGCATCGCCCGGAGGCTGGGAGACGCCGTCGAGCCGGGGCGCGTTGTGCGCCAGGGTCGAGCGGTACCAGAAGAGATCGCGTCCGACATACGAACCGGTACCGGGGTCCGCCAGCCAATGGTGGCCGCCTGCGTGCAGGGTAAGGTGCAGGCGGTCGGGATGACCATGACCTCCGCCGTAGGCACCGCACTCGAGGCTGGCGTAGCGGGTCTCGTCGCGCAGAATGGCGAGCCCCTGCTGCTCCAGCAGCACCGATCCGGGCGCCCACCTCCCGCTGACCTCGGGCATCGCGGGTGTCATCTCCAGCAGGGACCACCAGGAGAGATCGGCGCGGCTCCGGGGCCGCTCGAGTGCCGGCACTCCGGCGTCGTGCAGGTACGAATCGAACGGCTGGGCTGGAGGCGCCGGCACCGAGTAGAGCTCCCGCAGCCAGGACCAGAGGTCGGAGCCGGAATCGCCCAGGCGGGCAAGCCCCACCTCCCAGAGCTCCAGGTACATCGGGTGGGCCAGGGAGACACCGAAACGGGAGTCCTTGCGTGCCGGAAAGGTGTGGTCGGGAAGAGCGGTGATGGCGGGCGCCCGGAGTGCCGCATCCAGCCGGCCGGCCAGGCGCCCGTCGGCGAGCAGATCGACGCCGGTCCACCGGGACCAGCCGAGCGCGAGCAGTTGGCCCCGGAGGGCGAACAGATGGTAATTCTCGCCCTCGAACCACATGCCGTCGTCCCGAAACCCCTGCAGCAGATGGGCAAGGATCCCGGTGGGCCCCTCGACCGTGCGGGTCGCCAGCTCCTCGTCCTCGAACCAGACCGCGATGGCCGTCAGCGCCGCATTGTGCCAGGTCTGGCGGTTGGAGAAACCTTCGTCGAACTCGCCGATCAGGTTGGCGGCCTCGTCGGCGACGAGGTTCACGCCGTCGGCCGCCTCGGGCGACAGCCGATCGCTCTCCCGCAGCAGCACGGCAGCGGCGAGATAGTTGGTGACCCAGATCGACTCGAGGTAGGTCGAGAAGAAGAGCCGGCTGGGCCCGAGCACGTTGTCCTGATTGGGAAATTCGAGGTAGGCGCCGGCGTATTCGGTCAGAATGGCTTCCGCGGCACTGGCCGCGCCCTCGTGCCCGGCGAGCGACGCCAGCGTCGCCAGCGTCGCCGCGCGCTCGGCGAGCCAGAGATGCTGGTAGCGGGCCCACGCGAGGTCGTGCCGCTCCCCCGTGAAGCTCCGCCCGCAGTGCGGACAGCGGTGAGCGGTGTGACTCCAGGGGTCGAAGGTCAGCGGGCTCCGGTCCTCGGGACAGAATCCACCGTCGGTGGAGAGCAGGGCCTTGGCGCGGGGCACCGGCGGCCGCCGGCCCAGCAGCGGAGCCGCCCGCTCGGCGAGCCGGTTGACCAGGGCGGCGAGGTCGGGCGAGGTGGCCAGCGCTTCGCGCCGGGCCGCCAGCTCCGCGACCGTCAGCACGGGTGGACACCCTCTTGAGCCCAACGCAGCGGCAGCAGCGTCATTCCCAGGGCGCGCGCCGCTTCGAGTGCGGGTCGAGTGTCCTCCCTTCCGAGAAGGAAGAACATCGATCCTCCGGCACCCGAGCCCGCCGCCTTGCCGCCGAGCGCGCCCGCCTCGCTCATGGCCTGCTCGAGACGGGACATGAGCGGGGTGCACATCGCAGGATCGAGCGCCTGCTGATGGCGCCAGTTTTCCGAGAGAAGCGCGCCGATTCGGGAGAGATCGCCCGCCAGCAGGGCCTCCGGCATCCGTTCCCCCACGGCCCGGAGACCGTGCAGCGCGCCCGCGATGGCGGGATCACCGCGCTCGTAGGCCTGCATCACCCGGTCGATCGTCGTGCCGGAGAAGCGGGACGCGCCCGTGTAGCAGAGGAGCATGCGGCGCTCCAGCTCGGCGGCCACATCGGCGTTCAGCGCGAGCTGCTCGACGGAAACCGCCGGATCGCGGAACTCGAGCCGGAGGAAGCCGCCGAACGCCGCGACGAACTGATCCTGGCGGCCGCCGGGAATGCCGGCCTCGACGGCCTCGAGATGACACGCCAGGTCGGCGATGCGCCGCCGGTCCGGTAGCTGACCCAGCGTATGGCTGAGCGCCGCCACCAGCGCCACGTCGAGCGCCCCGGAGCTGCCGAGGCCGGAGCCGGGCGGTGCGTCCGATCGCGTGGTGAGAGTACAGGGTCCGGGGGGCAGCATTCGAAGACCGGCGCCGAGCAGCGGCAGCGATCCGCGCACCGGAATCATCGAGGCATCGGCGACCTCGATCTCCTCTCCCAGATCCTGAGCCACCAGCCGATAGCAGGAGCCCCCTGGCCGCACCTCCGCGTGGGCATAGAGCTGGATCGCGGCAGACACCACGACTCCGCCTTCCCGCGCCGAGTAGGGCGGCACGTCGGTCCAGCCGCCGGCGAAGTCGAGACGGACCGGCGCCGCCGCCCGAACCGGCTCGGTCACGGCGCCACCCACCAGTCGTGCACGGTCGCCAGCTCGCCCCGCATGTCCATGATCACCCCGTGCACCCGCCGGTTCATCCCCTGGAGTCCACGCGCATGATAGAGAAACGCCACCGGTACCGAGTCCGCGAACCATCGCTGCGCCGTGCCCGGCTCGGCCGGCGCCGCGATGCCGGCCAGCTCCGCCAGTGGCTGCAGATACGCCAGTCCCAGATCACCCGGTACGCCGAGCACCGCGGCCTCGAAGTCGTGGCTCGGTCCGTAGACCCGGCCGAGAAAGGCGGAGAGCTCGAGCTGCCGGATGGTAACGTCGAATCCGGCCGAGCGGAGTCGGCTCTGCACCATCTGCTCCAGCGGCGCCTCCCCGCTACCGACCGTCAGCAGCTCGAACCGGAGCGCCCTGCCCTTGCCCGATGGCGCCGCAGCCGCCGCCGGAGCGACCGGAAGATAGCCGGGCACCCCCGGAGGGACCGGTCCCTCGGCGGGAGTGCCGAAGCCGTACAGATAGCCATCGACGATCTCCCGGCGGTCGATCGCCCGATCCACCCGGCGGCGCACCGCGAGCGCGTCGAACGGAGGGCGGCGAGTGTTGAGCACGAGCCCGTAGGTCAGCAGGACTGGGTAGCTCAGGACCGCGAGCGCGGAATCGCGGCGGACGAAGTCGGCGTGCGCCGGCTGGATTCCCGCGAAGTCGAGCTCGCCGGCCGTGAGGGCGGCCAGCTTGGTCGTCGGCTCGTCGACTACGACGAGGATGAACCGAGCGAGCCTCGGCGGCCCGCCCAGCGCGGCGGGAAAGCGGGGATTGGCCGCGAAGACCCAGCGGCGGTTCGGCTCGTGGGCGACGAAGCGGAAGGGACCATTGCCGACCGGGGCGGTATTCCAGGCCGCCTGACGCAGCCGATCGTGCGGCACGGTGTCGAGCAGGTGGGCCGGGAGGATCGCGAGATCGGTGAGCACGTCGGGAAAGCGGGGCTGCGGTGTCGCGAAGCGGAGGAGGACGGTCGAATCGTCCAGCGCGGCGACGGAATCGAGTCCGGCCAGCTCGGTGCTTCGGGGGTACCCGGTCACCGGATCCCGCGCGGCGCCGAGCGTCCACGCCACGTCACCAGCGATCGTCGGTGGACCGTCGTCCCAGTGCACTGCCGGCTCGAGATGAAAGGTGATCCGGCGCCGGTCGGCCGACCACTCCCAGCTCCGCGCGAGATAGGGGCGCGGAACCAGCGCACTGTCGTATCGGGCCAACGTGGTGAGTAGGACGTAGCGCTGGACCTGCCGCGCCAGTGGATGCAGGGTGAGCAGCGGGTTGATGCTCTGGAGGTCGGCACCGGAGGCGAAGAGCACCGTGGCCCCGCGCCGCGAGGCCAACGGCTGGCAGGCCGCCAGCGCGAGACAGGTGAGCAATGGCCACCGGGGGCGATGGAGCACGGCGTAAGGTAAATTGCCCGGCATGTCCCTGCTGGTACAGCGCGCGCTCAGCGGCCTGGCCGTGATCGTCGGGGTGGTGACCCTGATGTTCTTCCTGCTTCGCCTCGCGCCGGGCGACCCCGCCCTGCTCCTGGTCGGGCCGGCGGCGACGGCCGAACAGGTCGCGAGCCAGCGCCACGTGCTCGGGCTCGACCGGCCGCTGCCGGTGCAGTACGCCGCCTGGCTCGGCCGTTTCGCCCGGGGCGATTGGGGCACCAGCATCGCGACCGGCCGCCCGGTCCGCGCCATGCTGGGCGAGGCCTGGCCCGCCACGGTGCGGCTGGTCGGCGTCTCGCTCTTGCTCAGCTATCTGCTCGGCATTGCCGTCGGCGTCGTCCAGGCGACCCGGGGCGGCGTCCTGGACGCCGCCCTCTCGGTGGTGAGCGTCGCGCTCTTCGCCCTGCCCGGGTACTGGCTGGGACTCATGCTGGTCATGCTGTTCACCTATCGCCTCCGATTGCTGCCGGCCTTCGGCTCGGCGGGTTTCGACGCCGACTTCCTCACCGGATGGGAGCGCCAGGCCGACCGGCTCCGCCACCTGGCCCTACCGCTCGCCACGTTGACGCTGATCGGCGTCGGAGGCACCGCGCGCTTCGTCCGGGGCGCCATGCTCGACGTGGCGGGCATGCCTTACGTAGCCATCGCGCGGGCCAAGGGACTCTCGGAGACCCGGATCGCGCTGCGCCACGTGCTCCGGAACGCGCTCGTCCCGGTGCTGACGCTGCTGGGGCTCTCGCTGCCGACGCTCTTTTCCGGCGCGGTGTTCATCGAGGCGATCTTCGCCTGGCCCGGTGTCGGCCGGGTGCTGGTCGAGGGCGTGCAGGCCCGCGACTATCCAGTGGTCATGGCCGCGACCGCGGTGAGCGCGCTCCTCGTCGTCCTCGGAAACCTTCTCGCCGAGGTGCTGGTGAGCTGGGCCGATCCGCGGGTCCGGTGAGCCGGAGCGGGTCGCTGCTCCGTGACCGTCGGGCCGCCTTCGGCCTCGCCGTGCTCAGCCTCGCGGTGCTGGCGGCACTTGCCGCGCCCTTCATCGGGGGCGATCCGCTCTTCCACCGCGACATCGTGACGACGCGGTTCCTGCCACCGCTGAGCTCGGACCTGGCCGGCTCGTTTCACCTCCTCGGCACCGACCGGTTCGGGCGGGACGTGTGGGCCCGGCTCCTCTTCGGCGCGCGGGTCTCGCTCGGCGTGGGCGCACTCGCGGTGTTCATCTCGGTGCTGCTCGGCGTGGCGATCGGCGCGGCGGCGGGCTTCTGGCGCGGTTGGCCGGCGGCGGCGCTGCTCGGCTTCACCGATTTCGCCCTGGCGCTCCCCCGGGTCGTGCTCCTCCTGCTGCTCGCCTCTCTCTGGCAGCCGAGCGCGTGGCTGGTGATCGTGGTGCTGGGCGTGACCGGCTGGATGACGATCGCCCGCCTGGTCCACGGGGAGGTACGGGCACTCGCGGTGCGGCCGTTCGTCGAGAGCGCCGTCGGCCTCGGCGTTTCCGGGCCGCGAATCCTCTGGCGTCACATCCTGCCCAACGCGCTCACGCCGGTCATCGTTGCCGCCGCCCTGGGGCTCGGCAACGCCATTCTGCTCGAAGCCGGGCTCTCTTTTCTCGGCCTGGGCGTGCAGCCGCCCACGCCGTCGTGGGGAAACCTGATCGCCTCCGGCCGGGATACGCTGGTGAACGCGCCGTGGGTTGCCACGGCGCCCGGAGTGGCGCTGGTACTGGTCGTGGTTGCGGCCACGCTGCTGGGCGATGCGGTACGGGACCGCCTGGATCCCGCCTGGCGGGCCCAGACACAGCCGGTGGGAAGGATGTGAGCATGGAGATCCGGGAGGCGACGCGAGAAGACCTGGAAACAGTGCGGAGCCTGGTCGCGGAGGCAGGATTGCCTCAGGACGGACTGGAAGATCAGTTCGGGAGCGGTTACGCGGTGGCGATCGAGTCGGGCCGGCTGGTCGGGGTGGCGGCAGTGGAGCGATACGCCGCCTGTGGCCTGCTGCGCTCGGTGGTGGCAACGGCGGACCGCCGGGGCCGCGGCATCGGCGAGGCCCTGGTGCGGGACCGTCTTGGCTGGGCCGAGCGAGCGGGGCTGGAGTCGGTGTACCTCCTGACTACAACGGCGGCAGGATACTTCCCCAGGCTCGGATTCAAGGTGGTGGAGCGGTCGGCGGTGCCACCGGAGATTCGCGGCTCACGCGAGTTCAGCAGCACCTGCCCCAGCAGCGCGGTGGTGATGCGTCTGGCGTTGCCCCGCTCCGGCGGAGCGGAAGCTGGCTGGTAGCATCACCGGCCGATCCACGGGGCAGTGTTCAACACCTCGTCAATCCTCTCCTCGAGCCGGCTCAATGCCTGGGGCGCGTCCGCGCAGCCCCGGTAATGCTCGATCCGCTTGGTGCGGCCGTGGAGCGAGACCGAAGTGATCACGGTGGGAAGATCCGTGGCGACGTTTCCGCAGGCCGGGGACCCGGGTGCGTACTGCTCCTCGAAATCGAAGTATCCAGCCGCCTCGAGCTCGGCCAGCAGGCTGTCCAGGCGGGCCTTCGGGATCCGTCCGGCGGCGGATCCAGGATGCGAGACGTGGGACTTTCCCTCGAACCGGACAGCTCCGCTGCTCGATGCGGTGACCAGGTACACCGGGCAGCTTCCGAAACAGGGAGTGCGCTCCAGCGTAACCGCCGCCGAGTCCGCCGGTGCGGCCACCGATTGCACGGTGGGCGCCGGCGCGGGCGGGCGAGAGGCGCATCCCGCGATGCCCCATGCGAGGACCAGCGTTGTGGCGCGGAGCATCAGCGGGGGACCACCACCTTGACCTGGCGGCTCTGCACTCGATTCGAGACCACCAGGTCCAGGTCGGTGCCGTCCGTGAGGAGCTCCGCGACGCCCCCGCGCGCCAGCGACAGAACCTGCCCGGTTGCCGCGTCGCGAACCATGACCATCGGATGGCTGCTCGCATCCCACCGGAGCGCTATCCGTCCGGGGGCGCTTCGGCGCGCCTCCATGGTCACCGGCGCCGCCCGCATCTGTGGTGTCATGCGATAGCTGCGCCGCGCGGTGACCTCGCGTCCGCCACCCGCCATTCGCAGGACCGCGACCTCTGCGGCGCGGGCCGACGCGAGCGGCACCGCGAAGGAGAAGTGCTGGCCGCCATGAGGATCATCGGCTACCTGCTCCGGAGTGAAACCCAGGCTGAAGACGCGCGATCCGCTCTCGTCCCTGCCCTCCACCGTATAGGGGCCCCCGTGCTCCGGCAGGCTCGGACGGGTGACCACCTCGAAGGCGGGCTCCAGCACCGGCTGGCCGTCCACTATTCTGCCCCAGACCAGGAGGCAGGGCTGCATCGCCTGGCTGAACGCGGAAGCCAATGCCGGACTGGCCGCCCGATAGTCGAGCACGCCGCGATAGGTGTAGTCGCTGATCCACTGCTTGCTGCAATAGGCCATGACGTCCGTGGAGGTGGGCGGCTTGAGCGTTGACGTAGTCAGGTCGAAGCCGTACACGCCGATGGTGGCGTTGGCGTAGGGGTATTGGGGATCGGGCGAGCTCGCCCCGCCACAGGGTGAGTGCTGCCTCCCCCAATTGTGCCCCCACTCGTGCGCTGCCACGTCCGCCGCGCTCGGCAGGTAGTCCCACCCCAGTGCCGCCCGTCCACCAACGTAACCGATGCCAGCGATGCCGCTGGTGTAGTTGGGATGGAGCACGCCGTAGTAATGACGGCTGCTGCCATCGGTGGTCCGCAATGCCTGCAGCTCACTGAGAATTGTGGTCCACCCTCCGTTGCTGTTGCTGGCGTCCACGACCGGTGCGGAGGTTGTGTAGATCTGCTGCCGGACGTCGGCATCGTACGCGGCCAGCGGATGGATTTTCATTGTGGTGGTGAGGAACTGGTCCTCGTTGGCGTCGTTCACGTTGCCAACGGGTCCGTTGGCGCCCTGCCGGATGGGCACCAGGCGCACGCTGAAGGTCGAGGTGGTTCGCACGTCCAAGGCGAGCGGAGTGCCCGAGGCCGGAAACGTGTTGTCGGCCTCATCCGACTCCGGGACCGCATTCGTAGGGTCGACGTCGGCCAGAATCGAGAGGTTCGGCTGGATCAGTGTCTTGGAGACCGGGATGTTCCAGGAGCTGTTGAGCGTGCCCTCGTTGGGCCCCTGGGGCACCGACGCGCCGGGCGCATTGATGATTACAGTGGACGCCAACACGCCACCGCTATAGAACCGCACCCGGACGCTGGGCGACGCGGCGTTGACCTGGCTGGCGGTGACGAACACCCGAAGGAAGCCGTCTCGACCTTTCACCAGGGGCACGCTGCCTGAATAGGTTTGGACGCTCTGGGTGAGGTAGAGCCCGTCGATACACAGATTGAAGCCGCTCGCCACTCCAGTGCTGTAGACCACGCTGGCCGACGCGGTGGCACCGGTGGCAACCGAGACTGTCTGGGTCGCGGGACTGCCGTCGTAGTGCGTGCCGCAGGAGGAAACGGCTGCGGCATCGACGACATAGCTGCCAGGAGCAAGGCCGGTGAGCGTTTGAGTGCCTGCCACCGACTGAGTGAAGCCGTTGGGGCCCGAGACCGTAATGGCGGCCGACATGCCGGGCGGCAGTCCGGTGACCGCTACGGTCAGAGCGCCGTCCACCGCCCCATAGTTGACTGTCGCGGCGGACGGGGTGTCGCTTTGGCTCACCGTGACGGACTGCGACGCCGGAGTGGCCACGAAGGACGAATTGCCGCTGGTGACGTTCGAAGCGGCGAGGGTATAGCTCCCGGGCGTGAGGCCGGCCAATGTCTCCGAGCCGGTGAGACTGCTGTCGAACCCCTCGGGCCCGGTGACCACCAGATTCGCCGAGGTGCCCGCGGGAAGGCCGGTGATCTGCACGGCCAGGCTGCCCGTCGATGGGCCTGCCGGGTCTCCTCCGCACCCCAGGAGCAGCGCGAGCGGGAGGAAAAGGGAGCGGATCGGGAGGAACCGGCTAGTCATGGGCCATCCGAACGGAGAGAGTCTGAACGCGGCTCTGGAGACGTACCAGGTCTCGCGCACTGCATCGCCGCGCGCGAACAGAAACCGGCTTTAGCCTGGAATGCGGCCGGCCCCGGTGGATCGTGACCGCCATGAAATGTTACACAAAGCCCTTCGACTACTTAAGTTATAGCGAACCCGCCCGCTGAGGAGCCGAGCGATGGAGGAACTCGCACCGCAAACCTATTGCCAGCGCGCCTCGCTCGAGCTCGCGGCGCTCATCAAGCACCAGCGCCGGCCTCGGGGCCGGCTCCGGCGCGACTCCACCCTGCTCCGGCGGTTCATTGCCGAGGTGCTAGGAACCGAGAGTCCGGTGGCCGAGCTGCAGGAGGGTCCCTGGCAGGTGAGCACCAAGGCGCTCAAGAAACCGGGCCGCGGGGGCTTGGGCTTCATTCCCCTGGTGCAGCGTGGCGGGACCGTGATCATGGTCAATACGCCCCGTGAGGCCGAGGAGCTTGCCGCCTTCCTCAACCTGTGCGCGATGGAGGAGTTCAGCAGTCACTGAGCCACGTCCAGCCGAACCACACGCTTGACCCCGCATGCAGTAGTTCCTACGTTGGTGGCTTGCCGGTCTTCCGGCGCTTGGATGCGCCGAGGGTGCTAACGTAGACCGGCGAGCGCCTGACCGCGGTACCTGCCCTACGTCAACAGTTGCTTTTCCCCGCACCACATTCCTTCTCGCAGAAAGGGGCTACTGCGATGTCTGGTCTGTTTGCGATACGCCGAAGCGCGATCACTGCCGTGATGGCGGCGAGTCTCGCGTTCGGGCTGGCGGCCTGCAACGACGACAACAATGACAGCGGAGGGGTGGGCCCGTCCGGCAGCGCCAATCTGCCGACCCAGGCGCAGCTGCTGACGGCACTCCAGTCGGCGCAGAACATCGCGAATCCCAATGGCGGCTTCAACCTGAACATGTGGGCCACGGTGGTGGACCGGAGCGGGATCGTCCGCGCGGTGGCCTTCACCGGTGCCAAGGAAGGAGACCAGTGGCCCGGCTCCCGCGTCATCTCCGCCCAGAAGGCGAACACCGCGAACGCCTTCAGCCTGCCCGGCCTGGCGCTCTCCACCGCCAACCTCTACACCGCCACCCAACCCGGCGGCACTCTGTTCGGCCTGCAGGAGAGCAACCCGGTGGACCCCTCGGTGGCGTACGGCGGCAACGCGGATGACTACGGTACCGCGAGTGACTTCATGGTCGGCAAGCGCATCGGCGGGATCAATGTCTTCGGCGGCGGGCTGGCGCTGTACGACTCCAGCGGCGAGCTGATCGGCGCCGTGGGCGTGAGCGGCGATACCTCCTGTGCCGACCACAACGTCGCCTGGAAGCTCCGGGACGCGCTGACGCTCGACTTCGTACCGGGCGGCGTCAACCCGGTGAGCGGCGACGACAACATCGTCTACGACATCCAGCCCGACGGGACCAGCCCCAGCGGCTGGGGTCATCCGGAATGCAGTGCTGCGGCGACGGCGGTCGCGGATGGACTTCCGACGAACTTCCCCCTGAGTCCGTGACCGGCTCCAAGACGCGTACCGATCCAACAACAAGGGCCGGCTCACGCCGGCCCTTCTCGCGTCCGGGAGAAGCCACGCCGAGACTACCAGCTGACCGAGTACTGGCCCCCGAGCGTGATCAGCACCTCGGACGCCCGCAGGTCGGACGCGGGCTCGGCATTGGGCCAGGCACTGTGATGGTCGCTGAGTCCCAGGTTGAGCGCGAAGTTGTCGAACACGGCGATAGCGGCCGTGAGCCGCTCGACCGAGTCCCGCCGGCGGGAGACCACGGCCCCGGACCCGAAGGAAAAGGTCTTTTCCGCGGCGACGGTGATCGGGCTCCGCACCGGCGTCAGGTTGCCGTTCACCGCCACCCGGGTGCTCACCACCTGCAGCGTCTCGGTCCCATCGGTGTACAGGCCAAGCTGGGAGCTGGCCGTGACGCCCTTGATCATGATGCTCGGCCCCACGCTGACCTGGTAGACCGTGCGGTCGGTGAGCAGCGGCTGGCTCCGTTCCGGCAACCACCCGGCGCGGCTCACGCCGGCATGCAAGGCGATGCCGTACCCCAGGCCCTCGCCGCCGTGCTTGAGTACCCGCGAAAGATCGAGGTCCCCGCCATGGTCGTCGGGACCGACGAAGCCCCGAAACCGCGCGCTCCAGTTTCGCGCGGCCATGTCGGCCTGAAAGGTCCAGACCGTGTTGTTGAGCGCCTCCTTGAACAGCACGCTCTCGCGCTCGCCGGTGACGGCGCGGCGGGCGAACACCGTGCTCCATCCCGCCGAGAGCGCCACCTTACGGCGATTGCGCTCGTACAGCTGAACCGGAAACTCATGGTAGAACTCCCGGCACTGCCGCGCCCGGCAGGCCACGATGCGGGCCGGCTTGACCAGACGGTCGAGCAGCCGGCCGTGCCAACGGACGGCCGGCTCGACCTGGGGGACCGAGTCACCGAAGCCCGCGCTCAGCTGTGCCCTGAGGACAGGACCGGTGGTCCAGTATCGATCGATCCCGTTGCCCGACTCCAGCGCGATGCTGTCCGAACCGGGGCTCTCGACGGTCACCACGGTCCGGAGT
>JBJMOX010000032.1:0-4175 GCA_045803515.1 Gemmatimonadales bacterium | reverse complement strand
CATGCCGGACGCCGTGGCGTGCAGCGCCTGGGCGAACTGCGCCGCGGTCGCGAACCGGTCCGCCGCCACCGGCGCCAGCGCCTTCCGGATGGCCTCGTCCACCGCGGGCGGGACCGTCGGCCGCACGGCTCGTACGCTCGGCGCCGGCTCCGAGAGGCGCTTGGCCATGATCGCCTGGGCGGTGGGGCCTGTGTACGGCGCCTCGCCGGCCAGCATCTCGTAGAGCACCGACGCCAGCGAGTAGACGTCGGTGCGGGCATCGAGCGCCTTGTCGCCCGCCGCCTGCTCCGGACTCATATAGGCCGGTGTCCCCACCGCGAACCCGGTCTGGGTCAACCCGTCGTCGCCGCCGAGCGCCCGGGCGATGCCGAAGTCGGCGACCAGCGTGCTGCCGTCCTGGGTCAGCAGGATGTTCTCGGGCTTGATGTCCCGGTGGACCACGCCGTGGTGGTGGGCGTAGTCGAGCGCGCGGGCAGCCTCGGTGGCGATCCGGAGCGCGTCCTCCACCGGGAGCTGGCGCTCGCGCCGGAGCCGGTCCCGGAGCGACTCGCCCTCGACGAACGGCATCGTAAACCAAAGCCGGCCCGCCGCTTCGCCCGAGTCATGGACCGTCAAGATGTGGGGATGCTGGAGCCGGGCGGCGAGGCGGATCTCGCGCTGGAAGCGCTCGGGGCCGAGCGCGGCGGCGAGCTCGGGCAGGAGGACCTTGAGGGCGACGGGGCGGTCGTGGCGGAGGTCCTGGGCCAAGTAGACGATGGCCATGCCGCCCCGGCCGAGCTCGCGCTGGAGGGCGTAGCGGTCGGCGAGGGCGTCGCGCAGGCCATCCGGCACGGCCATGGGGCTTCCGCGGTCGAGGAACGAGCTGGCTGGTACTGGCTGGGGACGCGGTTAAGTAAACCCGGATACAGCCGGCGCGCCAGCGACGAGCCAGGCCTAACGCACGTCGGCTACCGAAGGCGACGGCGGGCGCGCGGGGGTGGGGCCAGTCTCCCGCCGAGCATCCCGCCAGAGCGTGGCCGCGGTGTAGCCGATCACGAGCACCACGAGCACCCGGACGGCATCCAGCGGCAGGGATTTCACCAGGAATGCGGCGAGCAGCACACCCGGGATGCCGCCGAGTGCCAGGCCCAGGGCGGCGGCCCGGTCGTATCGCCTGGCGCGGAGGAAGCGGATGCTGGCCACCGGCATCAGGAAGGCACAGGATCCCATCATGATGGGGAACGCGGTCGTCGGGTTCATGCCAAGGTGGCTGATCATGGCCATGCAGGGTGCGTAGAGCCCGATGCCCAGCGTCATCAGGGCGCCCAGCACCGCGTTCCCCAGCACGGCCGCGACGAGCGGCACGCCCCGGAGGCCGAGCGCATCGCCGCCGCCGGGGAAGATCCCGGCGATCCGGAGCAGGATGAAGCCGGCCGTGACCAGGAGTGCCAGGGCCATCCCCCGCTGGACTCGGCGCTTCTCCCAGCCGCTCACGACGCCCGCGCCGAACCAGGCGCCCACGACGGACGCCGCGATGAGCAGCACCAGGGTCAGCCGGTCGACGTCGATCACCGTGATGTAGATGATGGCCTGCACGATGGTGGGCGGCGTGTGGCCCACGTTGAGCGTGCCCGGGATCAGCTCGTCGCCTACCAGGCGGCGCGCGCGGAAGGCGGCCGTAGTCGGGGCGAAGGAGCCGATGCCGAGGGTGTCGAAGAAGTTGGTGATGAAGCCGAGAAGCAGGCGCTCGATCATCAGTACGCGACCCCGAAGCGCCGGCCGATGTGCTGCGGCCGCTCCAGCTCGTCGAGCACCGCGGCGGCGTAGTCCTCGAACGTGATGAAGCTCTTCCCCGCCGCGTCGACCAGGAGCTGGTCGCCGGTGGTGCGGTACTTCCCGGTCCGCTCGCCGGGAGCGATCTCCGCGGCGGGGCTCAGGTAGGTCCAGTCGAGCCCGGCCGCCTCGTTGCGCCACACCGCCAGCGCCTCGCGTCCCTCGCGCGCTTCAGGCTTGTACATCTCAGGGAAGTCGGGCTCATCGGACAGCGCCTTCCCGGGGGCGACTTCGAGGCTGCTGGCGCCGCCCACGTAGAGCACGCGCTTGACGCCCGCCGCGCGGAGTCCCGCGATGAGGGCGCGTGCGTTCGCCGCGAGGGAGGGCGCGGGGAGCCCACGCGGATTGCGCCTGGGTGAGATGGCGCTCACGACCGCATCGGCGCCCTTCACTACCTTAGCGACATCGTCGGCCTTAGTGGCATCGCCCTTCACCAGGCGGACGCGCGGATCGGGTGGCTGGACGGCGGCGGGGTCGCGGACCACGCCGGTGACCTCATGCCCGCGGCTCAGGGCTTCCTTTGCGACGCGTTGGCCGATGTTCCCGGTGGCGCCGAAGACGACGATCTTCATGGGGATCTACTCGCGGGTGATTGCCGGCGGCGTTACCCCGGGGTCAATGGCGATCCCTCTCGGTGGAAAGGTAAACGGGCGGCGGCGTGGCAGGTGCCCTTGCGGGGGTGATTACGTTGACGCCCGTCCGGCGCATGAGGCCCCAGAACCTGCATAGGAGATTCGATGAGCAAAACCTGGGAACAGGACATCCGGGCGCGGGAGGAGGAGAACCGCATCGCCTTTCTCGCCGGGGATCTCGCGACGCTGGAGCTTCCATTCCATTTGCTCAATCGGCGTGCCGGATGCATGTTCCTGATTACCCATCGGCGCTCACGATTCACGCAACGTGCTACCACTGGGTTCTTGGGCGTGCCGCTCGCATGACGACAGTCCTGGAGCATCTATGAGGCAGCTTTCGTCGTTGTCAGCCGCGCTGGCGCTCGGCTCGTTGACGTTCGCCGCTTGCGGTAGCGACACCACCCAGCCCAATAGGACCGCGGATCAACCGACGAGTCCGCAGCTTGCCGTTACCTCCAATACCTGGATCACGCGGGCGGACTATCCGACCGACATCTACTATGCCACGAGTGCCTCGATCACCAATACATCGACCCTCCGCACCATCGTGTACGTCATTGGTGGCCATCCCCACCCTTACGGCGGAGGGAACGGAGCCATCACGAGCGCGGTCAAGGCCTATGATGTAAGCGCCAACGTCTGGGTCTCACGGGCACCGTATCCGGTAAGGGTTCGGTCGACGAACGGCGCCGTGGTGATCGACGGCAAGATCTATGTCTCCGGCGGGTTCACCCGCCGGTGGGATGAGCAGCGTGGCGGATGGGACTTGGAAACCCTCAAGTCGCTCTACGTCTATGATCCGGCGACGGATCAGTGGACCCGCCGACGCGACATGCCAACCGCCACGGCCGGTGGGGTGAGCACCGCCTATGGTGGCAGGCTCTATGTCGCCGCAGGCGACCCAGACGCCATCTGGCGCTACAATCCCTCGACAGACCTCTGGGTGCTGCTCACCTCCACACCGCATGATACATGGACCGCGGCTGGCGGGCTCGTCGGCGGGAAGCTCTATCTCTTCGGGTGGGAACGCGCGACGGACGTCTACGATATCACGACGAAGAGCTGGTCTACCGGCTCCGCTCTCCCCACGGGCGGCAGCTGCGGGCAGCCCTCAACTTCAATGCAGGCCAAGCTCTATCTCATCGGGTGCTACGACGAGGCCGGCACCTCGAACGCACTGGTGTTCGACCCCGCCCTAGGGTCGTGGTCCCAAGCGGCGGCTTCCCCGGTAAGTCCTGAAGCGTCCACCGTGAGCCGGGTTCTCCTGAATGGTCAGCATCGGCTGGAACTGGTGGGCGGCAGCCGTCCCGGCAACAACCTGCAGTACGTCCCGTAACGCCCGCACATCGTCCTACAGAGCGAAATGTGGCTGCGCGTCCCGCGCAGCCATCAGCGCTCCTCGCCCGCCGCCACGCGCACCTCTCGACTCGAGCATCCGCGCGGGCGGCCAGCCACGCTTATCTGAACGGTGATGAGGTAACGCCCCCGCGGCAGCGACCGCAGGTCCAGCACCACCGATCGCCCGACGCCACGCGGTCGGCTCCCCGATTCCTCGCGCCAACTGAGCCTCACTGGCGACGCGGTGGTCAACGGGCACCAGGGACGTCCGACCGAGTAGGGGGGATCGCCTTTCGAGCCCGAGCTCGTCCGGGTGACGGCAATCTCCACTGTCGTCGTGGAGTCGGGTTGGTCAAACATCTCCCAGTAGAGTCCCACCCGCTTTTCCGGGTG
>JBJMOX010000281.1:0-14812 GCA_045803515.1 Gemmatimonadales bacterium | reverse complement strand
CGTTGGAGGTCCCGAAGATGCGGAACTGCCCCTGGCCGCTGAATCCCAGCAGGTATAACAGATTGAGTGAGCTCTGCACGTCGATCTCGGCCCCGTACTCGATGTTGTAGGCCACATCGAGCAGTTGGCCCAGGGGGGAGGCGTGCCCACCGGGGACTCGGCTGTTGATCCAGTCCAGAACGGACATGTGATCGAGGGCGAACCCCGCCGCCGTGAAGCTGTCGAAAGTGGTGGGATAGCTCGCCGCCGAGAGGTCTCTGTGCATCACCTGCCAGATCTGCTTCACCGCGTCGGTGGTCTCGGCAAAGGTCTGGCGTGCGCCGTCGAAGAAGTAGAACGGCTCGGTGCCGTTCTGTTCCGCCGCAAGCAGGTTGTCGAGCTTGAGGCCCAGCTCCTGCGCCAGCTGGCGGATCTCCTTGTGGGACTGGTCGATCAGCTCGCCACCGTGCTCGGCGACCTGTCCCTCGTTGAAAGCGCCCCGAATGGACCAGCAGCGCCCGCCGAGCCGGGTGTTGCCCTCGTACACGGTGGCGATCACCCCAGCCTGGCGGAGGCGATAGGCGCAGGTGAGGCCGGCGAGGCCGGCGCCAACGATGGCGACGCGGGGGGCGGTGATCACCCGCACCTTCCGCACCAGGTCGGGCAGGCCGGTGAGGGTCATGCCTGCGACGGCGCTCGCGCCGAGAAACTGGCGTCGGCTCATCCGGTTCCGGGCCTGCTGCTCGAGGATCTGGTCAACCGGCTTGCCGGTGATCACCGATTCTCCTGCGACGCGGAAGGTGTGGATGAGCTGATCGAACAGCGGGGTGTGGGCCATATGAGGAGCTCCGAAGGATCGGCTGGGTGCGGCGAGGAGTATGGGGCTCTGCTATGCTAGCTCTCGAAGCCGGACGCGGCCAGTGCGGCCCTCCTGGATCTGGCAGGGAGCTTGAGAACCGGTATAATGAGACTGATTGGGCACTCGCCCATCACCCGCACCTCATTGCTTAGAGGCCTGCATGCGCTCGCCATCGCTTACCCTGATTGGTGCCGCGGCGTTGTCGCTCTCCTTGTCGGCATGTGGCCCGGAACCCGTCGCGCCGCCGAACACCGCGCGAGTAGCGGCTGGGGATAGGATCCTCACCTCGTTTGACCGCGTCACGCTTGCCCCCCGCGAACGTGCCCGCTTCCGGGCGGTGGTCGTAAATGAAGGTGCGCTCAGCTCGGCTGGGCTCTCGTTCGTCATGCGGGACCCATCGGTGGCGAGCCTGGCCGAGGCCGGTGGGCGGGCGCAGGTCCAGGGGGTGGCGGCGGGGCGGACCTGGGTTCTGGTACGGAGGGCGGCAGCGGTGGATTCGGTAGAGGTGATTGTCCACTAACAACGAGGCGCTGTTCCTCAGCGCCCGGATCGCTCGAGCGGTGCCGCGAAGATGTTGCAATCCCCTCCGAAATCGACCTTCCGGCAGACCGAGAAGTAGATCGTCTTCCCGTCGCGCGCCCATTGCGGCGCGGTTGCCCGGCCCTCGGTATTCGCGACCAGCCGCACATCGCCCCCGTCCGAACGCAATGCGGCCTCCGTCGGGTGACCAGGCCGGCCAGCCGTCGAACGCAGGGTGGTTGCTGAGATTCCGCTGCTCCGAGCCATCGCGATTGGCGACGAACACCTCCGAGTTCATCTCGCCCAGCATCCGGCGGAACGCGATCCGCTTTCCGTCCGGCGACCAGGCCGGATAAGTGTTCACCCCGTCCGAGGTCAGCCGGGTGATCCGGCGATCGCGCACGTCGATGGTGTAGATCGCGGCCGGGTTCTTCTTCGGTGGCTTGAGGTCGTCATCTGCGCAGTAGGCGATGGCGACCGCGTCGGGCGACCATTTGCGGGTGAACGGCGCGGACGCTGTCTGGAGTCAACGGCTCCATGCCCGACCCGTCCGCGTTCATCAGATAGATGGTCTCCAGGCTGTCCTTGATGCGCACGAACGCGATCCGGTCTCCCCGCGGTGACCAGGCAGGGTCTTCATGGTCCGCGTCGTCGTGTGTGAGTTGGACGGCCTCCGTGCCGTCCACGTTCATCACGAACAGCTGTTCTCTCCCGACGATTCCGATAATGAAGACCATCCTGCGGCCGTCAGGAGCCAGCGACGGATCCACTTCACAGAGTGGGTGAGCTGGTACGCGAGGGTCAGCGCACCCGTCTGACCGTTCGCGGAAGCGTTTGCGCAGGAGCAACAGACCGGCGAGGAGGAGATTCCCGAGGGGGGCGGGCGAACGTACCAACCCCGACCGCACGTGAGAGACAGGCCGCATGGGCAAGCGAAGGGAAGAGGGTCGCGCCGAACGCCGGCGCCTGCGGGAGACTACGCGGGAATCAGGGGGTCGGTCTCACTACGCCGGCAATCCGAAGCAGGTTTCCAGAGCTCCCCCCACCCGCGCTCCCTGTCGCAGATCTGACGCCTATCCGAGGGTCACGGGCATGAGCTACCGGCGTCATCGGGAAAGCGAATTCCTACTCAGCAGCAACGGAACGGATCATCTATCCCGTCAGCTTCGGGAGCCAGTGCAGCGCAGTAACCTGTGCGATGTCCAAGAAAAACCCCAAGCCGAATGGGACGGCTACATGCTCGAGTCCAGGGTCGGGCCGTAGCTGATTCAAGCGCCGCATCGCATAGGGGAAGACCGCAAGGCCGATGGCGGCTGATAGCAGCAAGGATTTCACGTCAAAGGGTGTCCCGGAGCCTCCTTCTAGTAAGAGATGACGAGACAAGACTCCGATCGTGAGCAGAGTCCAACAAGCAAGTTGCCAGGGGAGTGGATTCTTCTGACTCCGGAGCAGACCAGTGAGTAGTGCACACACACCAACCCCAGCAATGGTCAATACCGCGCCGAGGATTAGCCACGTAGCAGGTCCAGGGCTCGGGTAGACCGACCGGTCGTGATACCTGAGCACAACTGTGAGAAGGGCCGCAACCCCGAGGACGAGCAGCGCAATGGCTGGTACGTGAGTATTAACGCGAAACTTTTTGTTCCACTCGATGGTCAGCGCATCGTCGTAGCTGGATGTAGCCTCGGGTCTCGCGTGAAATCCAAGATCGAAGAGTGCCTTGATGTCCACGTGAAAGATCATGGCCTACCCTTCTTCGAGGGATAGCGGATAACTAATAGCCGGGACCACGGGCTCGGCGGCAGACTCCGAAGGCCTCTCGGCCCCGCGAATGTGGAGAGGGTCTTAGATCACTTGCCGCAGGTTAGATCATGCGGTCACGCCGAGTTCGGCAGCACGAGCCTCGAGCTTGGCCATTAGGAACGCGTAGTGCGCCTCCACGGCCTTTGCAAAGTGATCCAGAGTGGGCGCCTGGACAGCCACGAGAGCCGTCTAGCATGGCTGCATGAATCTCGTGGGCCTCAACCGGACACCACCAGCGCCATACCTCTGCCGGTAAGTCGTTTAGTTTCAACAACGCGCCCGTAGCTCAGGTGGATAGAGCAACAGCCTTCTAAGCTGTGGGTCCCAGGTTCGAGTCCTGGCGGGCGCATCCTCCTTCAGCCGCTTCAGGAACGCCGCCACCGCCTCACCGATCGGAGACCTGGCGCCCCGGAGGAGGCGTGGACGCCCTGCCGACCGCACCCGTGCCCTCCAGCTCGAGGCCGAGCAGGCCGACCAGCGGTATCCGGACCCAGGTGGGGCGGTTATCGAGCTCGTATCGCAGCTCGTCGAGCGCCCGGTCCACCAGAAACGCTTCCAGCAGCCGGCGAAAGTCTCCGGGAGCCAACGGGAGAAACGCGGCGGCCCCAGCCGTGCGGCGATAGGCACGGAGAAAGACCCAGGCCACCGAGCGCTCCCAGAGCCCGGCCCATGGCAGCAGCCGATCCAGATCCCCGGGTCGTCTGGCCACGTGGTTCATGAGCGCCACCTGCGCGGCGTAGCTGAAGGATCGCAGCATGCCCGCCACATCGCGAAGCGGTGAGACCTTCCCGCGCCGCTCCTCCATCGGACGAGACGGATCGCCCTCGAAGCCCACAATCACGAAATCGGTGCCCATCCGGAGCACGTGGCCCAGGTGGTAGTCGCCGTGGATCCGCACCCTCAGCGGGCCCGGCGCCAACCGGCCCAGCTGATCGAGCTTGGACCATACCCGGCCTCGGTAGCTGAGCACCCGGCCGGCCTGGTCCACCAGTTCGTCGGGCAGACGTGGGATCGCCCCCTTGAGGAGATTGAACGCCTCGCGCGCTCGATGCCGAATCCCTTCGGCCAGCCGGGCCCAGTCGTCCGCGGTGGTCGGTGTGGGGGTGAATGCCGGGTCGTCAGTCGGCTTGGCGAGCGCCAGATGGAGCTCCGCGGTCCGGCGGCCGAGCGTCGCCGCGGCATCATCGGAGATGCCGAGCAACTCGTCGAGGTCGGCGGAGAGCGGCTCATCGCTGTCCTCGAAGGGATCGGGCGGCATCGTCTCGGGAAAGGCGAGGGTCAGCGCGCGTTCGTTGTAGCGGCCCAACTCCTCCTGAAACCAGCGCCAGCCGTCACCCTGGTTGGGCACCAGGCGCTGGAGCAGCGCCAGCGTGCTCGCTCGATCGCCGTCGACCCGGTACTCCAGCGAGCCGGCGAAGGCGGGGACGCCGCCGAAGCCGACCCCCTCGGAGAGGTAGCGCGTGACCTCGCAGTCGGGGTTCGGACCGTCCACGACCCGGCGGAACAGCTTGAGGAACAACTGGTCGGCGAAAACCACGGAAGAGTTGCCCGGCTCGCCGGCCGGGCGCTTGGCTAGTCCCGTCTCGTCGACCGGCGCGGCGCTCTGGAGTGCCCGCCCCGCGAGACCGACGAGTCGGCCGCGCCCCCCGGGCCGGCTCCCTTCACCGGCGATCAGGTGCTCCAGCTCGAGGCAGAACTCGTCTCGCACCAACCCATCGAAGAGCACCCCGGACTCCTTGCCCACCAGCACCGGAGAGAGGATCGCATCCGGATGCTCGGCCCGTACCTTGTCGGCTTCGTCGCCGGTGGCGAGCGCCGGGGCCGCGAGGTAACTCTCGCGCTGGCCGCCCACGTAGGTCACCTCGAGCAGGAACAGCCCAGCGCTGGGCGACAGGGCGATCCAGTCGTCCACCCGGCAGGTCTGGATCGTCCTCGACTTCCCTCCGAACCAGGGCTGCCTCGGCAGATATTCTGGCAGCACCCAGCCCTCCAGCACCGAACGGGGCCCGGCGGCGGTGAGAGCCTCCCAGCTATCCCCCGCTGCCAGCGCCAGCGCCACCTCCGACTCCACCTCGGGCGGCGCCTCGATCGGCTCCAGCTCCCCATGCAGCTCGAACCAGAGCACGCCATAGGGACCCAGCGTCAGCGGATACGCCGCCCGGGTGATCCGGGGAAACTCGACGTAGCCCAACATCTCGATCGGCGTCTTGCCCGCCAGGCTCGAGAGATCCAGCTGGAACGGCTGGGCGAACCGGGACAGATTGGCGACGCACAGCACCTGCTCGCCCTCATAGCTCCGGATGTACGGGAGGACCTTGTGATTCGCCGGCGAGAGAAATTCGATGGTCCCCCGCCCGAACACCCGGAACAGCTTGCGCAGCGCGATCATGTGCTTCGTCCAATGGAGCATGCTGGACGAGTCGCCCTGCTGGGCCTCGACGTTGATGGCCTCGTACCCGAAGGTCGGGTCCATGATGACGGGACTGTAGAGCCGGGACGGGTTGGCCCGGGAGAATCCGGCGTTGCGGTCCCCGCTCCACTGCATCGGAGTCCGGACGCCGTGACGATCGCCGAGATAGATGTTGTCCCCCATGCCGATCTCGTCGCCGTAGTAGAGAATCGGGGTGCCCGGGAACGACAGCAGGATGCTGTTGAGCAGCTCCAGCCGTCGGCGATTGTTCTCCATCAGCGGCGCCAGGCGGCGTCGAATGCCTACGTTGATCCGCATCCGGGGATCGGCGCTGTAGGCCAGGTACATGTAGTCCCGCTCATCGTCCGAGACCATCTCGAGCGTCAGCTCGTCGTGATTGCGAAGGAACAGCCCCCACTGGCAGGAGTCGGGGATCGTCGGCGTCTGCTCCATCACGTCGGTGACGGGATGCCGGTCCTCCAGGCGGAGCGCCATGAACAGGCGCGGCATGAGCGGAAAGTGGAACGCCATGTGGCATTCGTCCGCCTCCCCGAAATAGGCCCGCACGTCCTGAGGCCATTGGTTCGCCTCCGCCAGGATCATCCGGCCGCCGTAGTCCCGATCCAGCGCGGCGCGGAAGCGCTTGATGACCGCGTGAGTCTCGGGCAGGTTCTCGCAGTTGGTTCCTTCGCGCTCCACCAGGTAGGGGATCGCGTCCAGTCGCAGGGCATCCACGCCGAGGTCCAGCCAGAACCGCATCACTCGCAGCAGCTCTTCGATCACCGCCGGGTTGTCGAAGTTCAGGTCGGGCTGGTGAGAGAAGAACCGGTGCCAGTAATACGCCTTGGCTTCCGGGTCCCAGGTCCAGTTCGACTTCTCCGTGTCGGTGAAGATGATCCGGGCCCCGGGATACCTCTCGTCATGGTCACTCCAGACGTAGAACTCCCGCTCGGGCGAGCCGGCTGGTGCCCGCCTCGCGGCGCGGAACCAGGGGTGCTGATCGGAGGTGTGGTTGATAACCAGCTCGATCAGCACCTGGAGGCCGCGGGCATGGGCCTGGTCCAGGAACTCCTTGAAGTCCTCGAGGGTGCCGTAGGAGGGGTGGACGTTGGTGTAGTCGGAGATGTCGTACCCGTCGTCCCGGAGCGGGGAGGGGAAGAACGGCAGCAGCCAGATACAGGTGACGCCCAGGTCCTGCAGGTAGTCGAGCTTCTGGATCAGGCCGCGAAAATCCCCGATGCCATCGTGATCGGCATCGTAGAAGGCCTTGACGTGCACCTCGTAGATGACGGCATCCTTGTACCACAAGGGGTCCGGCGCGCTTCCCGGTTTGACCATCGTGCGACCCCCGCCGGCCGGAGCCGGCGTCAAAGCGAGAGTGGGCGGAACCTGCTCACGCGTGTTCCGGCCCCGGCGCGCGAAATCCGACGATGCCGAGCGGCGGCAGCGTGATGGTGAGCGACTGGGGCCGGCCGTGCAGCGACAGGGACGCCGAGTCGACCCCGCCGAAATTGCCCAGTCCGCTGCCGCCGTACAGCCGCGCATCGCTGTTGAGAATCTCCTGCCAGTACCCGGCTAGCGGCACCCCCACCCGGTAGTGGGGCCGGGGCACCGGCGTGAAGTTACAGGCGAACATCACCGGCGCCGTGCCCGGACCGCCCCGCCTGAGGAAGCTGATCACGCTGCGCTCCGTGTCGTTGCAATCGATCCATTCGAAGCCGGCCGGGTCGCAGTCCATCCGGTGGAGGGCGGGCTCACCCCGGTAGAGCGTGTTGAGGTCGCGAACCCACCGCTGCTGGCCGCGGTGGTCCTCGGACTCCAGCAGGTGCCAGTCGAGGCTCGCGTCGTGATTCCACTCCCTCCACTGGCCGAACTCGTCACCCATGAAGAGCAGCTTCTTGCCCGGGTGGCCGAACATGTAGCCGTAGAGCAGACGCAGGTTGGCAAGCTTCTGCCAGTGGTCTCCCGGCATCCGCCCCAGGATGCTGGCCTTCAGATGGACGACTTCGTCGTGCGAGAGCGGCAGGACGAAGTGTTCCGAGTAGGCGTACATCAGGCTGAAGGTGATCAGCCGGTGATGGTAGCTGCGGTAGATCGGGTCCTGCTTCATGTAGTCGAGCATGTCATGCATCCAGCCCAGGTTCCATTTGAAGGTGAACCCCAGCCCGCCGAGATAGGTTGGCTGTGAGACCATGGGCCAGGACGTGGATTCCTCGGCGATGACCGCCGCTCCTGGGTACTCGGCGTGGACCACTTCATTGAGCCGGCGGAGGAAATCGATCGCCTCCAGGTTCTCCCGGCCCCCGAACCGGTTGGGCACCCACTCCCCCGGCTGTCGACCGTAGTCGAGGTAGAGCATGGACGCGACGGCATCCACCCGGAGGGCGTCCAGGTGGAACCGGTCCAGCCAGAACAGGGCGTTGCTGATCAGGAACGACCGGACTTCGTTCCGCCCGTAGTTGAAGATGAAGGTGTTCCAGTCGGGATGCAGTCCCTGGCGAGGGTCGGCATGCTCATACAGGTGCGTCCCATCGAAGTAGGCCAGCCCGTGCTCGTCTCGTGGGAAATGCGCCGGCACCCAGTCGAGGATGACCCCGATTCCGCGCTGGTGGAGGACGTCGATCAGGTGCATCAAGTCCTGGGGCCGCCCGAACCGGCTGGTGGCAGCATAGTACCCGATGGTCTGGTATCCCCAGGAGCCGTCGAACGGATGCTCCGAGAGCGGCAGGAACTCGACGTGGGTGAACCCCATCTCGTGGACGTAGTCCGGCAGCTGCTCCGCCAGCTCCAGATACGTCAGCCAGCGGTTCCGCTCCTCAGGCTTGCGGCGCCACGAGCCGAGGTGGACCTCGTAGATGGACATCGGACGCGACAGGAGCTCGCCCGCCGCACGGGCGGACTGCCACCCGCCGTCGGCCCACTCGTATCCGTCGAGCGAGACCACCCGCGAGGCAGTGGCCGGCCGGGTCTCCGCCGCGAACCCGTACGGGTCGGCCTTGTCGGCACGGTACCGGCCGTCGCGCGATTCGATCCGGTACTTGTAGACGGTGCCCTCGCCCAGGCCTGGGACGAACCCCTCCCAGACTCCGGCCGCGGTGGTCAGTGTCATCGGATGGCGGTCGGCGTTCCAGTCATTGAAGGAGCCGATGACCGACACCCGGGCTGCGTTGGGGGCCCAGACCGCGAAACGGACGCCGTCGCGGTCGCCCTCCCGGTGGAGGTGCGCGCCCAGCGCCCGGTAGGCACGGTACAGCGTGCCTTCACTGAGGAGATGGAGGTTGAACTCGGTCAGCAGACTCTGGGTCATCGTTGGCTCTGCCCCGGAATCCACCCAGCGGTGGATTGTCGTCTGGCGGGGAGCTAGAATGTCCCAAGCTAGTCTGCCTCGGACCCGTCCGCGACAGCGCACTGGCGAACATCGAGAGGTCACACGATTTGGTCGAGGCCCAGAGAACAACCACCGAGACCGAGGTGCCGCCCGCCCCGCCGGCGCGAGCGGATCTGCTGCTGGCCATTGTGGGCCACGCTGGCGTCGAGACGATCGGTCCGATGCTCCGGACTGCGGAGCAGGGGCTGACCCACGGTTTCCCCGACCGCAGCGGGGTCGTGCTCCTGGCTGATCAGGACGCGTCCGACGCCACGGCCGCCGCCGCCCGCGAGGCGCTGACGGACCCGACCCGCTTGATCCTGCTCCCAGTGCCGAACGACGCCCACCGGGCCGGACCGCTGGCGGCGCGAGCCCAGGTTCTCAAGCTGATCTTCGAGGCGGCCGCCGCTCGCAGCGCCGAAGCAGTAGCCGTGGTCGACGCGGACCTGACGAGCCCCGAGCGGCAGGGGATCGACCGGCTGTTCCGGCCGGTGGTCGAGCACGGAGCGGACTTCGTGGCGCCCTACTACGCCCGTCCCAGGTTCACGGGCGCGATCACCAGCAGCATCGTGTACCCGTTTACCCGGGCACTGTACGGTCGGCGGCTCCGCTTCCCGACCGGCGGCGACTTCGCCTGTTCCACCCGATTTGCGCAGGTCTGCTCGGCGCAGGGCACCTGGGGTGGGGACGGTGGGCGGATCGTCACCGACCTCTGGCTGGCCCACCGTGCTCTGACCGGGGGCTTCAAGCTGAGCCAGGCGGTGATCGGTATCCGGTGGGGATCGGCCGCGGACGAGGACGCCGACCTGGCCACGGTGCTGGCCCGGGTCCTCGGAGTGCTGTTCGGCGAGGCCGAGCGCAACGTACCGTTCTGGCAGCGGGTGCGGACGTCGGAGGCGGTCGCGCTGGTGGGCACTCCGATCGGCGTCGAGCAGGGCGGTCCGGCCGTGGACCTCACGCAGACGGTCGACGCATTCCGCCTGGGGCTGGAGCACTTGATGCCGGTATGGGAAGCGGTGCTGCCGCCCAGCTCACGCCACGAGCTGAGGAAGCTCGCCCGCCGAGGCGAGGACGAGTTCCGGCTGCCCGACTCGCTGTGGGCCCGGATCGTGTACGACTTCGCCATCGGCTTCCACACCCGAGTCATGAGCCGGGAGCATCTCCTGTCCGCGTTCACGCCGCTCTATCTCGGCTGGTTCGCGTCGCACGTCTCGGAGATGGCCGACGCCGACTTCGCGCGGAGGGAACGTCGGGTCGAGGATCTGTGCTTGCGGTTCGAAGCGGAGAAGCCTTATTTGATTTCGCGATGGCGATGGCCGGACCGGTTCAACCCGTAGCCGACCTCCCGATCGGGAAGGAGCGCATCATGTGGGACCAGGTGACCTTCGCCCTGCAGGAATCGCTCAGTCGAGTGCTCGCGAGTCTTGCCAGTTTCCTGCCGGCCGTCGTCGCAATGCTGATTGCCGTGGTGGTCGCGGCCGGCGCCGGTGTGCTGATTCGGTGGATGCTCCGCCGGGTCCTCACCGGGCTGCGATTCGACCAGCGGCTGGACGACTGGGGGCTCTCCGCCATTGCCGAATGGTCGCCCGGCCGAAGCCCGACGCGGCTCCTGGGACTGGTGGTGATCTGGAGCTCGTTGCTCATCGGTGTGCTTGTGGGCCTCGCCGCCCTCGAGTCCTCCCTGATGACCACCATGCTGAGTCGGCTGATTACCTATCTGCCGAACGTCTTCGTCGCCATCCTGCTGGTTGTCGTGGGCGCGGTGCTGGCGCGCTTCCTGGCGCGGGGGGTGTTGATCGGTGCGGTGAACATGAAGCTGCAGTCGCCCCACCTCATCAGTGTCGGCGTGAAATGGCTGGTCCTGGTGCTCTCGGTGGCCATGGCCCTGGAACACCTGAGCATCGGGGGGGAAATCCTCAAGCTCGCCTTCGGCATCCTGTTCGGCGGGATCGTGCTCGCCATGGCCCTGGCCGTCGGGCTGGGCTCCAAGGACGTAGTGAGCCGCACCTGGGAGCGCCAGGCCGAGCGCCAGGCCGAGCCGACCGATGCCCCGTTCCAGCATCTCTGATCCGCGGCGGAAGTAACCGTGGACACCGGCCGCCGGACCCGAGATATTCTGCCTATGGACGTCACCACCAGCCATTCTCCCGAGGCCTCGGATTGCTCGCGCGGGGTGGCGCTCGCCTTAGCTACCCTGTTGGGCCCCTTCGGCGCGCACCGCTTCTACGTCGGCAAGACCGGGAGCGGCGTCGCCATGCTGCTCACCCTGGGCGGGCTCGGCATCTGGTATCTGTACGACCTGATCCTCATTGCCGGGGGCTCGTTCCGCGACGCGGAAGGGCGACTGGTCAACCGCTGGGACCCGGAGCAGGCCTCCGGTGATCCCGAGCTGAGACGGGAAGTCTTCCTCGAGCTCGATGCCCTGCGCAGCGAGATGGCCGAGCTCACCGAGCGGCTCGACTTCGCCGAGCGGCTGCTGGCCAAGCCCCGGCCACACGAAGGCGCCAACCACTCCGCCATCCCCTCCTGACATGGGCATTCCGACTCGCCTCGCCGGTCGGCTCCCGCCCCGGCGGACCGAGCTGCGCGCCATGCTTCGGCTGGCATCGCCCGTGGTGGTCATTCAGCTCGGGATGATGAGCATGGGTGTGGTCGACACCATCATGGTCGGCCACCTCTCCACCCAGGCACTCGCCGCGGTCGCGCTCGGCAATCTCTACTTCTTCTGCTTCGCCGTGTTCGGCATGGGCACGCTGATGGTGCTCGACCCCATCGTGGCCCAGGCGGTGGGAGCCCGGGACGAGCCGGCCATCGCCCGCGGAATCCAGCGCGGCGTCCTCCTGGCATGCATTCTCACCCTTCCCGCCGCCGTGCTCCTCATGCTTGCCGGCCGGCTGCTGGGGTTGGCGCACCAGCCGCCGGAGATCCTCCCCATGGCGTCCGCCTACAGCGTGCGCATGGCCCCGGGTGTGCTCCCCTTCTATCTCTTCGTGGTCTTCAGGCAGAGCCTTCAGGCCATGCGGCACACGGCGCCGATCCTGCTGGCGATCGTGCTGGCCAACCTGGTGAACGGGCTGCTCAACTGGATCCTCATCTTCGGACACCTCGGCCTCCCGGCAATGGGAGTCGTGGGGTCGGCCTGGGCCACGACGATGAGCCGCTGGCTCCTGCTCGCCACTCTGATGACGCTGTCGTGGGTGCACCTTCGGCCCTACCTCCGCCCCGTGCTGGCCGAGAGCTGGTCGCTGGCGCCGCTCGGCCGGATGCTCCGTCTCGGGCTGCCGATCGGCGCCCAGTACGTCCTCGAATTCGGCGCCTTCGCCTTCGTCGCGCTCATGATGGGGTGGTTGGGGACCCGCCAGATGGCGGGCCACCAGGTGGCCATCAACCTGGCGTCGCTGACCTTCATGGTGCCGCTTGGTGTGGCGGACGCCGCCTCGGTCCTGGTGGGCCACGCCGTCGGCCGCGCCGACCCGGCGGGCGCCCGCGGGGCCGCCCGCGCCGCGCTCACCTGTGGCGCGAGCTTCATGGCCATGACGGGTTTCCTGTTTCTTACGATTCCCGGACCGCTCGCCAGACTGTACAGCCATGATCCAGACGTGATCGCCGTCGCCGTCCTCCTGATTCGGGTGGCGGGCGTGTTCCAGGTCTTCGATGGGCTGCAGGCGGTCGCCGGCGGCATCCTGCGCGGGCTGGGCCAGACCCGGGTCGCGATGACCGGCAATCTGCTGGGGTACTGGGCCGTGGGTCTGCCGGTGAGTTATTACCTGTGCTTCGTCGCCGGCTGGGGGCCGGTCGGTCTCTGGTGGGGACTGGTGTTGGGTCTGGGGCTCGTCGCCGGGTTCCTCCTCACCCGTGTCCGGCTCGGGCTCGGCCGACAGCAGCGCCGGATCCTGATCGACCCCGCGACGCCGCCGACCGCGCTCGAGCCCTCTTCCCGGTAACCACGCGGCATTCGCTCCTGGTCAGCGGGAGGTTTCGCGCTCAACCTCCTCGCCCTCCTCCGACGACTCGGCCTCCTGGTTGATCACCCCTTCGGCCAGCGCGGTGAGCTTCTGGTCCGTGGTCTCTTCCTCGTCCAGATTCTGCCCCAGCAGCTCGTGCACCTGGTCGTACCCGAGCATCTCGGCGTAGGTACAGACACAGCCGTAGCTCGCGATCTCGTAGTGCTCCACCTTCTGCGCTGCCGCGATCAGGCCCGCGTCCATCACCGCCGGCTCCGCGTCCTCCTCCATCATCTTCTTTCCTTCCTCGAGCAGGCCCGCCATTCCGTCGCACTTGCGTCCCTTGGCCGGGACGCCGAGCAGCTTGAAGACCTGCTCCAGGCGCCTGACCTGACCCTCGGTCTGCTGCCGATGCTGCTCGAAGGCGTCCTTCAGCTCGGGGTAGGTGGCTGCCTTGGTCATTTTGGGCAGCGCCTTCAGGATCTGACTTTCCGCATTGTAGATATCCTGCAGTTCATGGACGAGCAGATCGTCCAGAGATGAGAGTTTCGGCATCGTGATCTCCTTGCGTGGTACCTGCGTGTGCTGCGGGGGATGCGACTTCTCCGAGCGATCCCGCTCTCGACAGGGGTCGGATCGCGATCGGCACTGATATAACAAGGGCGACGCGGACAACCTATCCGCGCCGAACACGGAGCAACCGTGTTCCAGGTCACTACTCGGGTCAGGCCAAATCTGACGGCGGGTGAGCCGGCGAGCGTCCGGTGAAACTGTGTTGTCGTGCAGCACGGAATGAGCGCGACAGGTGGTCGGCAACGGAGGTATTCGCTGCACGCCGCAAGCTATTGCGTGGGCCTGGGAGGCCTGTTAGAATTGCGGTCCCCCAAGCCGACCGACCAGCGGGATCCTGCTGCCCCGAAAAACGATAGGGGCGCAGCGCGGATCCTTCCCGAGTTGATGCGGGATGTACGACTGGCCGGACCGAAGCCATGGGAGTTCGACCCCACCGTTGACACTCCGCCAGGTTTCGGTAAGTTATCGGGCTCGGCTCCAGCCGGGGCAGCTGGTGGGAGGAGCGCGAATCCGTTCGCCCTCCGGGGTTTAAGCCCTTGACCCGACCCCCTGTGGCGTGTATAGTTGAGGGCTACCGGCGAAAGTTGACGCCGATTCGCAACCGCTCTTTGACAAGTGATGTGAGTGAGTAGTGTGGAGTGCGGACCCTACGATCCGAGCGGACACAGAGGCCGATCGGATAGGGTTTAACTCTGATCTATGTGATTCGGACGACAAGAAAGAACCAGGTCGTTCGGCTAGAGCTGTTCAAATCTTCAAATCATTGGAGAGTTTGATCCTGGCTCAGGACGAACGCTGGCGGCGTGCCTAACACATGCAAGTCGAACGGGACCAGGGGCAACTCTGGTTCAGTGGCGGACGGGTGCGTAACACGTGAGGAACATGACTTTCGGCGGGGGATAGCCGGCCCAACGGCCGGGTAATACCGCGTACGACCTTTCGGGGACATCCCCGGTTGGTGAAAGCAGCAATGCGCCGAAAGAGTGCCTCGCGGCCTATCAGCTAGTTGGTGGGGTAATGGCTCACCAAGGCGACGACGGGTAGCTGGTCTGAGAGGATGGCCAGCCACATTGGGACTGAGACACGGCCCAGACTCCTACGGGAGGCAGCAGTGGGGAATATTGCGCAATGGGCGAAAGCCTGACGCAGCGACGCCGCGTGTGGGATGACGGCCTTCGGGTTGTAAACCACTGTCGGGAGGGACGAATGCGCCGCAAGGCGAGTGACGGTACCTCCAAAGGAAGCACCGGCTAACTCCGTGCCAGCAGCCGCGGTAATACGGAGGGTGCGAGCGTTGTCCGGAATCATTGGGCGTAAAGGGCGCGTAGGCGGCCCGGGAAGTCGGTGGTGAAAGCGCG
>JBJMOX010000031.1:0-13618 GCA_045803515.1 Gemmatimonadales bacterium | reverse complement strand
GTGCACGAGGAGGCGGTCGCACGGCTCGCGGACCTCACCGATGCGCAGCTCGAGCGAGAGCTGCCGTTCGCCGACCGGCGTCTGCCAGTCCGCGACATGCTGTGGGGCGCGATCCTGATGCACCTGATCCATCATCGCGGGCAGCTCTCGCTCATGTGCCGGCTGGCGGGCGGCACGCCCCCCAGTATCTACGGGCCGAACCGGGATGAGATGGCCGCGATGCGGGAGAGGATGCAGACGGCCAAGGTGTAGGATCGGGACGGCATGCCCGGGCCCGTCCAGACGCTCGACTATGAGTCCTCGCCCGGGCGGTGGCGGTTCTCCAGCGCGACGCCGGATCGAGCGCTGGACGGCATCGTCCAGGAATACTGGGAGGTCGAGGGGCACCTGAGCCCGTTTCGGGAGCGCGTGCTTCCGAATGGCTGCACCGAGCTCATGGTCAACCTCGGCCCCTCGCATACGCTGCTCACGCATGCCGGGGCGAGCGTGTGGGAGCGCGCCTGGTTCTCCGGGTTGCACGATCGCTCGATCGCCATCGAGTCGCTCCAGGGCACGCATCTGGTGTCCGCGCGGCTGCACCCGCTCGGCGCCCTGCGTCTGTTCGGTTCAGGGGTCGCCAAGAGTGTCAACGCGGTCACCGACCTGGAGATCCTGCTCGGTCCTCCGGCGCGGGAGCTTCGGTCGCTGCTGCTCGGCGCCGAGGCCACGGAGGAGCGCTTCGGGCACCTGGAGCGATTCCTCCTCCCGCGTCTGTCGCTCGGCGTCCCCCCTTCGAAGATCGTGTGCGACGCCGCGCTCCTCATCGAGGAGGCCCACGGGAACCTGCGCATCGCCTCCCTCCATGCCGACCTGGGTGTCAGCCGAAAGCAGCTGTGGCTCCGCTTTGGCCGCGAGCTGGGCATGTCACCCAAGGCCTATGCTCAGTTGCAGCGGTTCGTGTGGACGCTGGCGCGATTGCGGGAGAGCACCAGCGTCGAGTGGTCCCGCCTGGCCGCCGCCGCCGGGTACTCGGATCAGTCTCACCTGGTGCGAGACTTCCGCCGCGTCGCCTCCGCCAGCCCGACCGAGTTCCTTCGGACGCGAACGCCCGACAGCACGGCGCTGCTGGACGAAGTGGGGTAACAATTCTTCAAGACCCGGGAGCCCGGGAGCCTCATATTGTGGCATGCGACTCCCAACCAGACTGACCGCTTTCGCGGCGTGCGCGGCACTCTCGTTTGTCCCCAACCCCGAACCCCGAACCCCCGATTTCCGGCCGCTCGAGTTCCTGGTCGGCGATTGCTGGCTCGGCACCTTTCCCGACGGCAAGCAGACGGACGAGCACTGCTTCGAATGGGTCTACGGCCGCAAGTTCGTCCGCGACCGGCATGTGGTGCGGAACGGCAAGGCTCCCTACGCCGGGGAGACGCTGTACGGGTGGGACGCCAAGGCGAAGTGGATGGCGTTCTGGTACTGGAACAGCGACGGCGAGGTCATGGTCGGGACGGTCGAGTACTGGGGGGATTCGATCGTGTTTCCGACGCGGTACGAGACGGACAAAGGCACCATCGAGCTGCGGGCGATCTGGGCGCGGACCGGGCCGGACAGCTACCGCGTGGAGCACAGCCAGCGTGTGGGCGCGGCGTGGAAGCCGCTCTGGAGCATGGAGCTGAATCGCAAGCGAGACTGAATCAGGTGCTCGGCACAGCTCCCGGGCGGAGTCTCGCGGCCATGTTCACCAGGTCGGCGAGGGAGGGGGCCTTCATCTTTCGCATCACTTTGCCGCGGTGTGCCTTCACCGTGATCTCGCTGATGCGGAGCTCGCCACCGATCTGCTTGTTCAGCCGACCCGAGACCACCAGTGCCATGACTTCCCGTTCCCGACGGCTGAGTGACGCGTAACAGTCCCGGAGTGTCCGCATCTCGACTTCAAGACCAAGCGCAGTCTGGCTGCGTTCGATGGCGTTTCCGATGGCGCTCAACAGCACGTCGTCGCTGAACGGCTTGGTCAGGAACTCGACCGCTCCCGCCTTCATAGCCCGGACCGTCATGGGCACATCACCGTAGCCGGTGATGAAGATGATCGGCATGTCACTCCGGTCAGCGCCGATGCGCTTCTGAAGATCGAGTCCATTGAGGTCTGGAAGCGAGACGTCCAGGACCAGACAGCTTGGGGCGAGGGGGCGCGGGCGGGCGAGGAATTCCTGGGCGGACGCGAATGTCTCCGGCTGCCAGCCTGCGCTCTGGATCAACAATTCCAGCGATTCGCGCACCGAGACGTCGTCATCGACGACGAACACGATAGGTGTGGGGTGCGACATCGGCGACGATCTCGCTTCGGGGACAGCAACGCTCACTGAACCCATATATACCCCTGTGGTGCACCGTGGTGAATCCCTCAGGCCACTCGAAGTGCCGTATTGAGCGCCGCAAGCAGAGCCGTCTCGCTGAAGGGCTTGAATAGGCACTCCACGGCTCCCTGTTGGAGCAGCCGTGGCCGGACGGTCTCATCTTCGTGCGCGGTGATGAAGACGATCGGAATCTCCTGGTGGCGACGCCTCAGCTCCCGTTGGAGATCGGGCCCCGACATGCCCGGCATGGCGATGTCGAGGATCAGGCATCTGGTCTGGCCGACGCAATCGGACCCGAGGAACTCTTCCGCCGACGAAAACGCCCGGACCGCGTAGCCGAACTCCCGCAGCAGATCGGGGAGCGACTCCCGCACCGACTCGTCGTCGTCGACGACCGTCACGAGTGAAGGTATGAGGATCACGGCCTCACCCGTCGGGCCCACGAGGAATTGAGAATGCAAACGTGGCTCCCCGACCATCATTCGGTGCCGCCCAGAGACGCCCATGATGACTTTCGATAATGGAGCGACTGACGGACAGGCCGATCCCCATGCCGCCGGTCTTGCTGGTGTAGAACGCCTCGAAGAGCCGGTCCGCGCTCTCGGGGCCGAACCCCACCCCGGAATCCTGCACGGTCAGGCGCACGCACTCGCCGTCGTCTCGTTCGGTCCTGACCACCAACTGCCTCGGCCGGTCGGTGACGCCGCTCATCGCGTCCACCGCGTTTCGGAGCAGGTTCAGGATGACCTGCTGGAGCTGGACCCGATCGCCGGGTGCCGCGGGAAGGTCGTCCGCCAGCTCCAATCGCAGAATCACCCGGCGTCGCTGGAGCTCACTGGTCGACAGGGCGATCACTTCCCGGGTGGCCTCGTTCAGGTCCACCGGCTCGGTGGCGACCTCCTTCTTGGCGAACAGTCCGCGCAACCGGGTGATCACCTCCGACGCCCGGTGGCCATCACGAATCGTGCGCCGCGCGGTCTCCCGAGCGCCGTCGAGGTTGGGAGGATCGGCGGCCAGCATGCGGAGGCAGGTGCTGGCGTTTGTGACGATCCCTGAGAGCGGTTGGTTCACCTCGTGCGCGATCGATGCCGTCAGCGTCCCGAGGCTCGTGACCCTCGCAACGCGGGTGAGCTCCGCCCTGGTCTTGTCGAGTGCCTCCTGCGAGCGCCGACGCTCCGTCACGTCCTGGACGGCGCCGATGTACTCCAGGTCGCCATCCCGATCCCGGGCGGCGTTCGCGACGACGTGCAGGTACTTGACCGAGTGGTCGGGCATAAGCAGCCGCAGCTCGTACTCGAAACCGCTACCGTCGCTTCGCGCCCGGTCGGCGACGTCCCGGAACAGCGCGAGATCATCCGGGTGGATGCGAGCCTCGAGCTGCTCCAATGTCACCGGCACGGCCGGGTCCAGGTCGAAGATGCGATAGACCTGGTCCGACCAGGTGATCTCGTCCGTCCCCATCCGCCAGGAGAAGCTGCCGGTGAGGCTCAGGCGCTGCGCTTCCGCGAGAAACGCCTCGCTGCGCCGCAGCTCTTCCTCCGAACGCAGATCCTTGGCCGCTTCAGCCTGTTTTCGCGCCGTGATGTCCTGGAAAGTCACCAGAACCCTGCGCTCGGAATGGCCCGGCAAGAACAACGGACGGGCGTCAAGAATCAGCGTCCGTTGACCCCTTTCCGCAAAGACGTGATCCACTTCAATGGGCTGGAACGCATGACTGCCGGCAAGCATCTCTTTGAGCCGCGGGCGCACAAGTTCAAAGGCGCCGTTCCCAAGCTCATAGAGTGGGACCCCTTGCGTCTCATCGCGAGAGACCCCGAACATGGTGTAGAAGGCGCGATTGCCCGACTGGATCCGCTGGTCAGCGCTCAGCACGACGAGAGGATCACCGACCGTGTTGAGGATGGCCTTGGTGCATTCACGTTCGTAGATGGCCTGATCGATGCTTGCGCGGAAAGCCGTCACATTGGTGAACGTCAGCACAGTGCCGGTGACCTGGCGATCGCCGTTTGTATAGGGGGATATTCGAACGACAAACGACTTGTCTCCCTCGCGAAAATCGGCCCGGGAATCTACTCCGCTGGCGGTGACCTGGCTGCATCGCTCTTGCAGGCGGGGCAAACCAGCGAGCACCGAGACATCGCGGGTCGCTCGACCAATGTCCGAGGGCGAGAAGCCGAGCACTTCCGCCGCCGCCTTATTGAAGCAACCGATCAGAGAGTCGCGTCGCACGACGACGATGGGAACTTCAACGGTATCAAGAATGTGGATCAGATCGGTCGTCGCCGTGTTTGCGGCCGCGTCGGCACTATTGACCCCTTGGAAACCGGTCCAACCGCCCTCAAGCGTAACGTCTTGCGTCGTCATCAAGCGGCCCCTGAAGCAGCGTACAGCTTGCGGCTCCGTTGCAGGACGGGATCGGCAATTGTCGGGAGAACCTGACGCAATGCCAGCAGCAACGCTTGACCGCGCGGCATCTCGAATGGTTGTCGATAATTGGCGAGTAGCCGACCTTCAAGCACACGGGCTTCTTCCGCGCCGACCGTCTCCCGGAGCGCATCGGCTACGGCGCGCTCCAGCCGAGCGTAGTCCTCCACTGGAATAAGGTGAGAGTGATTCGTCCCGAGCCTGGGCAGCATGTGCGCATGAACTTCGCCGTTGAAGTTGTCCATCAGGAACGAGCAGAAGAGCGCGACGTCATGCTCTCGGCCGAGCTGATCGAACAGGTCTTCGAGACTCATGCTGGCGGCGACGTCCCCGCGCTCCCACAGGACGTTGACCATTTCTCCCCACCAACGGACTTTTTGGTAGCGCCCTCCAGCCCGAGCCTGTCCGATGACGTCCCCGGCGAGGCCGAGGAATACAGGCGAATCCGGCATGCCGTCCCGCAGGAAGCGGGGCAGTAATTCGTCGGCGTCAACCACCGTCAGTTGTCCCCGTTCCCGTGCCGCTTCCACGTCCACGCCCTCGGCCTCGAGGCGTGGGCGAAAGGCGTTCCAGTGGGTGAGCGTTGGCACCAGGATGAGGCCCTCTCCGTTCGCGAGAGCAGCGCCGGCGAACCGGCAGACGGCGCGGTTGAGAAAATCCTGGTCCTGATAGAGCTGCACGATGTGATCGCGTGGGGCAGCGCCCGCCACCACTCGATCCCAGGGCTCACGCGGCCGCGATCGTTCCCTCACCCCGTCCGCTTCATGGTCAAGCTCACGGTGCATTGTCATTGTCTCCGTTTGAGGAACGGGTTTCCTGCCCATCGGCATAGGACCAGGCATGGCAGTAGAACGCGTGTATGTGACGACCCGCTCCGAGGATACGAAGGTACTCCTCGGTACGTTCCTCCAATAGGCCATGGTTTCTCCGTGGGCTTCTTTCTCTCCTTGTGTCTTTCGTTCTCTTCTTACAAACGGCCAGAGCGTCTCAATCGCGGCACGACCCGTGTCAAGACAATCTGGCATGTCGGGACCTGCGGGCCATCATACTTTGGTATCAGTGCCGGACGCGCCGCGGCCTGCATGCTCCCCGCCTCTGTTGCTCCCGGCGGAAGTCCCGTTCCGTCAACTACGACCTGCAGCGTCAGCGCGCGCCCCGCGGCCCGCGGTCCTATCGCGTTGTTCGTCCGCGCGCTGACTCACTGATACCAACGTATCGCCGATACCATCGTCCAATGGATTCGCCGTGCACGAGCTCCTACCGTCGTCCGTCGCCTAGGCTCAATGCCGTCACCAAACCAGGAACAAGGGAGACCCGCATGGCTGTCATGACCGCAAAGCCACCGAGCGCTACAGCAATCCGGCCGTTCACGATCGAGACCACCCCCGAGGCGGAGCTCGAAGAACTGCGAAAGCGTGTCTCGGCCACCCGCTGGCCAGAAAAGGAGACCGTCGCCGATCAGTCGCAAGGCGTCCAGCTCGAGACGATTCAGGCGCTCGCGCGCTACTGGGCGAACGAGTACGATTGGCGCAAGTGCGAGGCGAGACTCAAGGCCCTCCCCCACTTCGTTACGACGATCGATGGCTTGGACATTCACTTCATTCACGTTCGTTCGAAGCATGAGAATGCGTTGCCCCTCATCGTCACGCACGGATGGCCCGGATCGATCGTCGAGCAGATGAAGATCATCGATCCGCTGACCAATCCCACCGCACACGGTGGAAATGCATCAGATGCGTTCCACCTGGTGATCCCCTCAATACCGGGCTACGGGTATTCCGGCAAGCCGACCACCACCGGCTGGGATCCCCCTCACATCGCGCGTGGCTGGGTCGTGCTGATGAAGCGCCTCGGCTACACGAGATTTGTGGCGCAAGGCGGCGATTGGGGGGCGGTCATCACCGACCAAATGGGTCTGCAGGCGGCTCCGGAGTTGCTAGGCATCCACCTCAACATGCCCGGCATCTTTCCAGCCGAGATCGATGGGGCGGCCTTTTCCGGCGCTCCGGCGCCATCGGGTCTCTCAGCCGATGAGAAACTCGCGTACGACCGCCTGCAGTTCGTTTATCAAAAGGGAATCGCCTACGGGTTCCAGATGGGTCTGCGGCCGCAAACACTATACGGGATCGCGGACTCACCCGTCGGCTTGGCGGCGTATTTCCTTGATCACGACGCCCGCAGCCTCGAGCTGATCGCACGCGTCTTTCAAGGACAAGCCGAGGGTCTCACGCGCGACGACATCCTCGACAACATCACGATCACCTGGTTGACGAACACGGCGCTGTCCGGCGCCCGTCTCTATTGGGAGTATTTCGGCAAAGGGTATTTCAATGCCAAAGGCGTCTCCATCCCGGTTGCCGTGAGCGTCTTTCCTGACGAGCTCTATCCAGCGCCGCGGAGTTGGACCGAACGGGCGTACCCCAAGCTCATCCATTACAATAAGCTCGACAAAGGCGGACACTTCGCGGCCTGGGAACAGCCGGAGCTGTTCGTGGGAGAGGTGCGCACGGGGTTCAGATCGTTGCGTTGATCTCGATGCTCGGCCGCGTGCGGCCGGCGGCTCGTTACGCCACAGTGACGTTGTCGTGACGTCAGCGAAGCCGCCGGCCCGCACAGGTAACAGGGGATGCGATGGATCGAGACAATGCTTGAACCTGGAGGACCAATGGCGATGGCAACAATCGCGGCGGTCATGATGAAGTCGGTCCTGCCGACGTGAGCGACAAGCCGGCGCTCGACGGCCAGACGGTGGTGGTGATCGGCGGCAGCGCGGGCATCGGGCTCGCGACGGCCCGGCTCGCTCGTCAGGAGAGTGCCGCCGTGATACTCACCGCTCGCGACCCGGATCGCCTGGAGCGCGCCGGCCACGAGCTCGGAGTCCGCACTGTGGCGTTCGACGCCACCGACTTCGTCCGGCTCGGCAGGTTCTTCGCCGAGTTGCCCGGGCCGGTCGACCACGTGCTGGTGACGGGGCCCGGTCCTTACTATGCGCCGCTCGCGGAGATCGACTTCGACAAGGCTCGGCGTGGCATCGACGGGCATCTGTTGCTGGCGCTCGCGGTCGCGCGGGAGTCCGTTGGCCGCGTCCGTCCGGGCGGCACGCTGCTGTTCATGGGTGGCACTGGGGGCCGCCGCCCCAGCTCAGGGGCACTCATCGGCGCTCTGACGGCCGCGTTGCCCGCGCTGATCCGGAATCTCGCGCTCGAGCTGGCGCCCATCCGCGTCAACCTGATTGCGGCCGGGTTCGTGGATACCCCGCTCTCGGCGGCGATTCTGGGCGACGAGCTCGACGCGCGCCGCGAGCAGCTCCGAGCAGCGCTGCCGATTCGGCGGGTCGTCGGCCCGGCCGACGTCGCTGCCTTGGCCGTCCATCTGATGACGAACACGGCGCTCACCGGCGCGACCTTCGACATCGACGGCGGCCAGCAGCTCGTGGAGCGGTGAGCTCACACACCTTTTCAGGCAGTTCGAGACTTGAAGGAGAAGGGTATGCCGAAAGTCGAGACCCAGCCGTCCAAGACCACCGCAAGCGCGATCGCTGCACGGACCCAATTCATCGAGACGAAGCTGGAGACGTATGCCTACCGCCGCTTCGGCGGAGGATCGGCCGCGCCGCTCGTCTGCCTGCAGCACTTCACCGGGACACTGGACAACTGGGACCCCGCCGTCGCCGACGCGCTGGCCCTCGGGCGCGAAGTCATCCTGTTCGAGAGCGCCGGCCTGGGACGCTCGACCGGCGAGGTGCCGACCACGATCATGGGGATGGCTGAGCACTTCCTCGCCTTTGCCGATACGCTGGGCCTCACCCGGATCGATCTGCTCGGCTTCTCCCTGGGCGGAATGGTCGCTCAGGAGGTCGCGCTCGAGCGTCCCTCCCTCGTTCGCAAGATGCTCCTGGTCGGCACCGCGCCGGAGGGCGGCGAGGACATCATGCACATCGAAAAGCCGGAGCTCGCGAAGATCCTCGGGGACCCGACCCTCAAGGGGTACCAGGTTCTGGTCAAGCTCTTCTTCACGCCCAGCGACGCGAGCCAGGCGGCCGGCCAGGCCTTCGCGAAGCGCCTCTCGGCGCGCACCGATGACCGTGAGCCTCTCTCGGGCCCCAAGGTCGCGCAGGCACAGGTGGCCGCGTTCCGGGCATGGGAGCGCGTGGATGGCGAGCGCTTCGCGAAGCTCCGCCGGATTCCCCAGCCCTGCCTCGTGGTGAACGGAGTGTTCGACACGATGATTCCGGTCAGAAACTCGTACTTCCTGGCCGAGCATCTGCCCAACGCGATGCTGGTGGCCTATCCCGACGCGGGCCACGGGTCGCTCTTCCAGTTCCACGACTCCTTCGTGCAGCAGGCGACGCTGTTCCTGGACTCGTGAGGAGACCGGAAGAAGTAGATCAAGGAGACACGTTCCGCACGTCGACTCAGATCGAGACAGCCGCTCCCGCGCTGGACTGGCTGAACAAGGGCATCTTCATCGGCGTCGCAGGCCGCCGGCCCGGGGGCGTGAGCTACGAGACGTACCTCGTCGGAGGATCAACTCATAAGGAGGCAGGACAATGCCCACGATTACCACCACCGATGGAACCGAGATCTATTATAAGGATTGGGGCACAGGACAGCCGATCGTGTTCAGCCACGGCTGGCCGCTCTCGGCCGATGACTGGGACACGCACATGCTGTTCTTTCTCAACCAAGGCTACCGCGTCATCGCCCACGACCGGCGGGGCCACGGCCGCTCCAGCCAGACCGGCGACGGCCACGACATGGATCACTACGCCGACGACCTGGCGGCGCTGATCGCCCATCTCGATCTCAAGCAGGCAGTGCATATCGGCCACTCGACCGGCGGCGGCGAGGTGGTGCACTACGTCGCGCGCCACGAGAGCCGGGTGGCCAAGGCGGTAATTATCAGCGCGGTGCCTCCGCTGATGGTCAAGACAAAGGCCAATCCAGGCGGGCTTCCCAAGGATGTATTCGACGGACTGCAGGCGCAGCTCGCGGCCAACCGATCCCAGTTCTACTTAGATCTCGCGTCCGGCCCGTTCTACGGGTACAACCGGCCCGGAGCGAAGCCCTCCGAGGCGGTCGTCAGGAATTGGTGGCGCCAGGGCATGATGGGCGGCGCCAAGGCGCACTATGACGGCATCGTCGCCTTCTCCCAGACGGACTTCACCGAGGACCTGAAGAAGATCACCGTGCCCGTCCTCGTGATGCACGGCGATGACGACCAGATCGTGCCCTATGCCGACTCGGCGCCGCTCTCGGCCAAGCTGCTCAAGAACGGCACGTTGAAGACGTACAAGGGCTTCCCGCACGGCATGCCGACGACCGAGGCCGACACCATCGCCGCCGATATTCTCGCCTTTATTAGACAGCCGTCGTCCAGTCCGAAACGAGAGCCCGCGTTGGTGTAACGCTCAGACGATATTCCCTCCTGGTGCTCCACGCTGCCGGAGTCGGAGTACCAGGCCTGCTCGCCAACAGTGAGGTAGGACCTCATGCCCGCAACCTTGAGCCAATCGATCCGCCCGCAGGTCCGCACCATCGACGGCCTGGCCATTCGCTACGCCGAGAGCGAGCCGCGGAAGGACCACGCGCTGTTGCTGAGCCCGTGGCCGGAGAGCATGTACTGCTACGAGCCCACCTGGGCCCGGTTGTCCGAGCGCACGCATCTGGTGGCGATGGATCTGCCTGGGTTCGGACAGTCCGAGCGCCGAGATTCGTTGATGTCGCCAAAGGCGATGGGCGAGTTTATCGTTCGCGCCGCCGACGCGTTCGGCCTGGAGCAGCCACACCTCGTGGGGCCCGACGTCGGAACTGCGGCGTCGCTCTTCGCCGCGGCGTTATATCCGAACCGGTTCCGGAGCCTCGTCGTCGGTACCGGCGGCACGGCGGTTCCGCTCCAGCTCGGTGACCCGCTGAAGGAATGGGTGGAAGCGCCGAGCCTCGAGCCCTATCGCAAGATCGACGGACGCCAGATTGTCACCGCCGCGATCGGAACCCTCGAGCACTACGCGCCCAGCGATACCGCCCGCGAGGATTACCTCTCCTCCTTCGCTGGCGAGCGCTTCGCCGAGTCGATGCGCTACGTGCAAGCCTACCCGCAGGAGCTTCCGGTATTGCGCGACCTGCTGGCGACGATCGAGACCCCGGTGAACATCATCAGCGGCAAGCGGGATCCGGTGGTGCCGCCGGTGAATGCCGAGTTCCTGCACGAGCGGCTGCCCAAGAGCAAGCTCGACTTCATCGACGCGGGACACTTCATCTGGGAAGATGCGGCCGATCAGTACGCGGCCCTGGTCACGAGCTGGTGGGCCGGAGGCTATGCGGCGGCCGAGCGGAGGCCTTCATGAGCGCATCCACCCCGACTCTGGCCACTCCAGCAGGTACCTACAGCACGCCGGCGTTCTGGGAGCGACTGTGGCGCACGAGCGGCATCCAGTTCGTCGGATTGTTCATTGTTGCGTCCGTCATCTACGGCGCTCAGCCGCACGTGGGCGCGTCGGCTGACGCACTCGTCGCGTTCTACCAGGGCGATCGCACGCGCATCCTGATCGCCGTGTTTTGCTTCGGCCTCAACCTCCTCAACCTGCTGTGGTTCACGATGGCGGTCAGGACTACGCTGGCCGATGCGGGACAAGACGGTTGGGGCGCCGCGGCGATCGCCGCCAGTGCCGCGTTCGGGGCGCTGTTCCTCCTGTTCCTCACAGTCGTCGCTGCCCTCGCGTACTCGCTCGCCGGCTCTGGCAATACCATCCTCGTTTCCGGGCTGAACGATCTCACGTGGGCCCTCGTGGTGCTGACGTCGTTCCCGCGGGCGATGCTGATCATGGCCTGGACGTTCGGGCTCTGGCGGGACGGACAGATCTCGAATGCGCTCTTCACGGCGGGAGTGGCGGCGCTCGTGTTTGTGCTCCTGGGTGGTACGACGTGGATGACAGGTGGCTTCTGGGCACCGGACGGCGTCTATTCGCGGCTCGTCTCGCCCATGATCTGCCTCGCGTGGGTCTTGGTCGTGAGCAGGGTCCTCTTGACCCGGAGCCCGGCTACCCGCACTGGATGGTGACTCGAAAGCGGTAAGGACAGGGCTGCTCATGCTCGACCAGAGGAGTGAGCTCAACGGGGCTGAAGAGGCACTGCACTCAAACGAGCGCAGCCTGAGCATCATCATCAACACGATTCCCACATTCGTCTTGGCCACGCTCCATCGCGAAAGAAGTCAAGGCTGCCAACCTGGACAAAGGAGGAACCGGTGACGAGCAGACGCATGCGGACGATTGCCATCGTGACGGCACTCGTCAGTGCCTTGGGCGCCAGCGCCATGTCCGCCCAGGACAAGTACACCTTGAAGGTGCCGGGTGGGCTCGCGTTCTCCGAGTTCAGGGGATACGAGGCCTGGCAGGTTGTCTCCATCAGTCAGGACGGACCCCTGGTGGCCGCGATCCTCGGTAATCCCGTGATGATCAGGGCCTACGAGACCGGTTTTCCGGGGAACGGTAAGCCTTTCCCCGACGGGGCCAAGATGGCGAAGATCCATTGGACCCCGAAGAAGATGGAGGCGTTCCCTGCCGCGACGGTGCCGGGCACGCAGCATGACGTCGACTTCATGGTGAAGGACAGCAAGAGGTTCAAGGACAGCGGCGGGTGGGGATGGGGCGCGTTCGAGTATGACGCCCGGTCCAAGACCTTCAAGCCCGCGACCACAGCCGACACGCCGCCGCAGGGGAACGACGCCAAGTGTGGATTCGCGTGCCACACGATCGTGAAGGCGAGAGACTACGTCTTCACCGACTACGCGAATCGATGACCTCCAACCAGTGAACAAATCTTCTCTTGCACAATTCAGGAGACAGTCATGAGCACCACCGCAATCCGCAGCAAGGACGCGACCACCGGCGCGAGCGTCGGGAAGGTCGCCATGAAGCTCGAGGTGGTCGTCATCCCCGTCGCTGATGTCGACCGCGCGAAGGCGTTCTATGAGGGTCTCGGGTGGCGGCTCGACGCCGACTTCAGCACGGACAGCGACCACGTGGTCCAGTTCACGCCGCCGGGCTCCGAGTGCTCGGTTCACTTCGGCACGAACCTCACGACTGCCGCGCCCGGGTCCGCCCAGAGCCTGCTGATCGTCTCCGACATCGAGGTGGCGCGCGACGAGCTGGTGCGGCGCGGCATCGAGGTGAGCGAGGTGTTCCACTACGCCGGCTGGAACCGCGTCGACCCCGGCGCACGGTTGAGCGGTCCCGCTCCCGACCGGCAAAGCTACGCGTCGTTCGTGTCGTTCAGTGATCCCGACGGCAACGGCTGGTTACTGCAGGAGATCACGACGCGGCTGCCCGGCCGGATCGACGCCGCGGAGACGGCATTCGCATCCACGGCGGACCTGGCGGGCGCACTTCGGCGTGCGGAGGCCGCCCACGGCCAGCACGAGATGCGCACCGGTCAGCGTGACGCGGACTGGCCCACGTGGTACGCCGCGTACATGGTCGCGGAGCAGGCTGGCACAGAACTGCCGACGTGAGGGATGGGAGACCAGCCATGCGTCCCGACATCGCGGCCGGCGGAAGCTTTCCCGATTACGAGCTGCCCGATCACACGAGCACGCCACGCAGGCTCAGCGAGCTGCAGGGCGACGACCCGCTGATCCTCACGCTCGCCCGCGGCCACTACTGCCCCAAGGAGCACCAGCAACACCTGGAGCTCGCCGCGTTCTACCCGAAGATCGCCGTGGCGTACACCCGGATCGTCACCATCACGACCGACGACCATCACACGCTCCTGAATTTCCGGAACTCGCTCGGGGCCCAGTGGCCCTTTCTCTCCGACCCCGGCCGAACTGTTCAGAAGGATCTCGACATCCAGGAGTACACCGAC
>JBJMOX010000280.1:0-9969 GCA_045803515.1 Gemmatimonadales bacterium | reverse complement strand
GTACACGCGGCAGCAGTTGGCGCGCTCGGCGCCGTCGTCTTTCTCGTCGACGCCACTCACGTCCGTCGCGTTTACCAGGATGGTGGGCGAACCAAGCCCCTGGAGCGGAGTCGGCGTATCGGCGTCATCGCGCTCCCACTCTCGCCACTCTGGCGGAAGGCCGGCCGCAATCAGCGCGGTGCGCAGCAGCGCCCGCGCATCATCGACGTTTGGGCAATCCGCGTCGAAAACGAGATCGACCATGGGCGCCGGGGCGGGCGGGCGGGTGGACTGGTTCATCGTGCCTCCTCGGTCGGATGGTCGTCGGCGATCTCCCCGGTTCGCGGGCGCGCAACCTCGGTCATGGCGAGAGATAAACCCTGTACCGCAGTGTAGGGTCAAGGGGTCTCGTTCGTCCCACCAGAGGCTCGCGGGCGGTCAATGCATCAGACCGCGCCGGCCGGCTGCCGCGCCAGCTCCGTCGCAAACAGGCGCTCCCTGAACCGCTTCCCAAATTCGAAAGCCTCGTCCATCGAGAGCAGCCAGGTTCCGGGATGCTTCGCCACCCAGCGTTCCCCCGCCGCACAAGACGCGAAGAAAAAGATGTAATGGCAGGCGGTCTCCATGATCAGGGCAGCCGACCTGAAATCGGGCGCGTCCGGGTTCACCATGGACACCACGACGCCCTCGGGCTCAACCGCCTCGACGCGCGCGGGGGAGATCGTGAGGTGGATAAGCTCACCGCCTTCGGGATCCCGCGACTCGACCTCCGCGGTCTCATTGAGGACTCCCGGAAGGAACAAACTGTCTCCGGCGCACCAGGTCCATAGCGCGCGGCCGTTGAGCGCGAAGCGATGGTGCATCGGTGTCGCCGCGAGACCGAGGTAACCGACGACCCGGCCCTCCTCATCCGGATAGAGGAATGCCTTCAGCCCGGGCCGCTCGAGCAGGGCCTTCGCGTGGGCGGTGGTGACCCCGATGGCCCGCGCCAGGCGCTCGGCCGTGACCGGTTCGCCCCGGGCCAACTCCCGGAGCAGCACGATACCAGCTCGTTGCTCCTCGGCCGTCAAGGTCGGCAGGTTGGGCGCCACCGCCTCCCATAGCCGGTCCACCGCCGGCATGTTCCGTTGGGTCATAGCGATCGTCTCCTCTCCACGCATCGTGGGATGGTGTTCATCCCTGTGTCCTCAGTGGTCGTGTCGCTCGCAATACCCGCAACTCTCGCGAGCGTCTCGCTGCGAGCGTCCAGCCTCGTACAAAACATCCTAGCGACCAGTCGAGAGGTGCGTCTTGAAGCGGAGTAACGTGTCCTCGGGAGGGCGTCTCGCTCCGAAGCGGCCCGGGGGGCGACCGCCGGCATGCCGAAGAAAATTGGCATCAGGACGAGGCCGCCGAGGACCCACCAGGCGAGGCCGTAGAGTTCCGCACTCCGAAGGTGACGTCCGTCTCGGTGCCGGGCGGCGTACTCATGCACGCCATCCAGCTCAGATACCGGAGACCGGGCGTCCTTCGCTGCGCTCCGGCGACTCTCTCTCAGATCACCGGACCGTGACCGCCACGCTGTCGGCTACCTCCGGCATCACGGGGGCGTGGGCGTTATCCGCGAGCAGCGCAATCAGCTTGTGGGTCGAGCCCGGCTTGAGCCCCGCCGTCGAGACATGCATCCGCCGCTCGCAACTCATCGCCGCCATGGTCATCATTCCCATCATCGGCCCTTTCATGGTATCGAAATTGAGGTGCCAATGACCGTGCCCTGCCACATCAGGCTTGCCCATCTCCGCGCAGGTCAGATTGAAGTTCCTGGTGTCGACCACCACCTCGAACGATCCCGACACGGTGGTGCCCGGTTTCGGCGAAAGGATCTTTATGGACGGTGCGCCGGCGGCAGCGGTCGCCTTCGGCAACGGCTTCGGCTGCGACGGGGCGTAATCGATGGTGATCGAGTTCGCGTTTTTCTCGACTTCGGCGTGGTCGTTCTGGGCGGGAACCGCGGTCAGGGTGTGCCGGCCCGGCTTCACGCCATCCAGTGATACCGTCACCCGGTCGCTGCAGTACATGTTCACCAGTGACTTGTCGAGCAGCAGGTGGTAGTGCCCCATCCCCTCCTGGTTGGGTTTGCCGGCGAGGTCACAGCGATCTCGGAAACCAGTGGTGGCCACCTGTACCGGGAGCTCGTTGCTGGCAATCTTGCTGCCCTCGGTCGGCGCCTTTATCGCGACGTGCATGCGATCCGCCCCGGGCTGCATCATCATCTCCATCTCCTTGCCGTGTTCCGGCTGCTGCGCCGCTGCGCGCGCCAGCGGCGAAGCAAGGGCCACGAGCAGCGGCATCAATCTCCATGTGCACATAGTGTGCTCCCCGTATCGTGTGCCGGTGATCTGAAGGACCTCTGTGACCGTCCCAGGCCGGTATCCTTGCGCGAGGTCCCCCATCTTGAGACACCGGTGCGGTCCGAAATCTTCCTCCTTGCCGGCGACCAGGGGCCATGATCCGGGGGAACCCCGATGAGCGGGACGGCCGAGAGGAGCACCGCGTGAAGGACCGGCCGTCAGATGGTGTCTCAGGTGTAGGCGCCCAGGTACCCCATCCACGGGAGAGACTCGCTGCCCGGACGTACTGATTCGCCGCCTCGAGCGTTCGAGGAGCTGCTGGCGCAATACGTGGATTCGCTCTACCGGACTGCGTTGCGCCTGGCCGGCGGTCGCCCCGCAGACGCGGAAGACCTGCTCCAGGATGCCTGCCTCCGAGCATTCGAGCGATTCGGATCGCTCCGGAGCCCCGAGTCCGGCCGTTCGTGGCTCTTCACCATCCTGCTTCGGACTCATTTGAACCGTGAGCGGAGCCGGCGGCGCCGACCCGAGACGGTCGAGGCGGATCTCGATGAGGATGCATTCGAGCGGGCACTCGTCCAATGGCAGTCGGCGACGCCGGAGGACGTTCTCGCCCGCGAGCAGCTGCGCGACCAGCTCCGCGTGGCGCTCGGCACGCTGGAGGACGACCTGCGGACTGTGGTCAGCCTGGTGGACGTTGAAGGATTCTCCCATCGGGAGGTCGCGGAGATGCTTCAGATTCCGGAGGGGACCGTGGCCTCGCGCCTCTTCCGGGCCCGCCGCGAGCTGCGTGACCGGCTCGCGGCAACGGCGGAGGAAGTATTTCACCGGAGACAGCAACGATGATGGATTGCGGCAAGGCCCGACGGCTCCTGTGGCCGACCGGGGGCCCGCGCGAGCTGACCCCGGCCCTGGAGGCGGCGCGACAGCACCTTGCGACCTGCCCCGCGTGCCAGGCCTTCGAGGCGGACATGCGGCACCTGGCCGCGCAGATCGGGGATCAGGCTCCGCGCGAGACCGCTCCGCTCGAAGTGCGGGAGCGCCTCTTCGGAGCCCTGGCGGGAGCCCGTGCTGCCGCGAAGCCGGGAGGGTTCCGTTCCCGGCGGCGCGCACTCGTCGCGGCGGCGGTCGTTCTAGTCCTCATCGGTCTCGCCACCGCGGATTGGCGCGCGCATCGCGCTGGCCCGCCAGATACCCTCGCCGCGCTCGCCGACGATCACATGCGAGCGATCGGTGGCGATGGGGTTACCTCCGCGGACACCGCCGTAGTCGCGGAATGGCTCCGGGCGAGATTGGCGTTCGCCGTACATGTGCCCGTCATGCCGGATCTCCAGCTGCGGGGGGCTCGGCTCTGCCTGATGGACGGGCGTCGTGGGGCCGTGGTGGAATACCGTACCGCAGCGGGAGAGCCCGTCTCGTACTACGTCGTGCCCGCCCCGGAGGAGAGAGCCGCGACGGTTGGATTCGACGTGCAGCGGGCGTCCCGCGCCGGCTACCACGTGGTCGGCTGGACCGAGCCCGGCCTCCTGCATGCGCTCGTCGCCAACCTGCCAGAGTCCCGGCTCGTCGAGCTCGCCCGGCTCTGCATGAAGATGGAGGTGGCCATGCTCCACCCCGACCTCGAGGCGGGCCACCTTAGAGGAGGGAACTTACAACCCACAACTCCCTGATCACACTCACAACGGCGCGCCCCCTTGACCTTATACCTTGGTACTGGGTCTATGTTGCATCAGCCATGAGGAGGGCTCGAGGATGGCGCTGACTATCGGTCAGGTCGCGACGGCGGCCGACGTGAACATCCAGACAATCCGCTATTACGAGCGACGGGGTCTCTTTCCGGCTCCGCGGCGCACACCCACAGGGTATCGCCAGTACGCCGACGAGGCAGTGGCGCGCCTCCGCTTCATCAAGCATGCGCAGGAGCTCGGCTTCTCCCTGAATGAGATCCAGGACTTGCTTGGACTGCGGGTCCGGCACGGCGCCGCGTGCGATGCGGTCGAGCGACACACCAGACAGAAGATCGAGGTTGTCCATCAGAGGATCCGTGACCTCCAGCGTATGAAGCGCACGCTGGAGCGGCTGGCTGCGGCATGCGCGGCCAGACGGCCCACGGACGACTGCCCGATCCTGGAGGTGTTGGAGGACCATGACGACACCGGTCACTAAAACGGTACTGGCCACGGCCGGCGGCGTGGCCGCGGCCATAGGATCGGTGCTCTGCTGCGCTGGGCCGCTCGTCGCGGTCGCGCTCGGGCTGAGCGGCGCGGGACTGGCTGCGACGTTTGAGCCTCTGCGACCCTTCTTCGTGGTCACCACGGTCCTGGCACTCGGCTTCGGCTTCGTCGTGCTCCGCCGCGAGGAGAGAAAGGCGTGCGAGCCCGGTAGGTTGTGTGCCTCGCCGATCGCCCGCCGCCGCATGAAGCGGGTGCTCTGGATCGCGACCGCTGTAGCAGTCGCGCTGGTCACCTTCCCCTGGTGGTCGACATTGGTCTTCGGATAGGAGGTTGAATCCATGTTGCCGTCACTGAAGCTGCCCCTGATTCTCGCCGCGGGTCTCGGTGCCGCGGCCTTCCCGTGCCCGCTCTGCGGCGGGGGAATCCAGCCCGCGGGCGCGCAGGACCTTTCAGTCGCGACTCAAGCGCCGGACACGGCCCTGGTGCGGCTACACATCTCCCGGATGACGTGCGGGAGCTGCCCTGCGACGGCTCGTCTTGCCCTGAGGCGACTCACGGGCGTCTACAGCGCCACCGTGACGTTGGACGACAGTCTCGGCGTCGTCCACTATGACCCGCGGACGGTCACCCCGGCCCAGATCGCTGCTCACTTGACTCGGCTCACTGGCTTCGGTGCCACGATCCTGTCCGACTCAATGAGCACCTCCCGGCGCCCCGGGGGCGCTTAGCGTCGCCGACGCCGACGGGACACACCGTGGGATGGAAGGGATGCTCGCCCTGCACGGAGGGCAGAAGGGGCGTGAAGCTCCCGGCGGTACAACGTCCGGGTGACCAGCTATCCATTCAGCGGTTGAGCGGTCCCGATGCGAAGACCCCAGAGAATGAGCCCGAAGGAGATGAGACCCGTCGGCGCAGACGAATAGGCCACGCCTTTGATCACCGCCTCCTGAAAGGCATTCCCGTGAGCAGCTCCTGCGGCGAGCGGCATGGTCTCGTTGCCGGCTCCCCAGGCGGCAGCCATCATGTAGGCGGCCAGGATTGCCAACCCCGAATAGATGAGAAGCCAGAAGGCGACTCGTGACGTCCTGGCGCCGAGATCGAGCCTGCGCCACACCAGTCCCAGCGTCAGCAGGAGAACGCCCTGCAAAGCGCTGAGCGTATGCGCCGACAATCCAAGGCGCGGTGCGGCGAAGTACGGAATCGCAAAGCCTTCCAACGACGAAAACACCAAAAGAGCCACGCCAATCTGCAGCAGACGATGGCCCTGACGTGACAGCATGCTCGATGCGTTCATGGCCGCTCCTTCTACGAGCTACGGCCGCACCGACACCTCCGGCAGTGAGCCCCAACCAGCCCACCGATCCGGCGCCAGCACGTACCGGGTCATGGCCCGCCCACCAGCCTCGAGGCTGTCGAGCGCCGCGCGATAGCCGGGCCGAGCGGTCCGACGCAGCGCGGGCCCGCTGCCGCCCAGGAACTTCCCCGCCGATCGCGCGTCGTCCCACACGGCGTACCACACCAGGGCCGGGCCGCCCGGCGCGTCGTAGACCCGGAAGCGGTCGCCCCCCCACCCGAGGGGCACGACCGTCTGCACCTCGTCCGCGCCGTCCAGGGTCGCGATCAGCACCCGGATCTCGTCCTCGCCCAGCACGTCCTCATAGATCGACGTGGAGTCCGGCGCAAAGGCGATCGCCACCGGGACATCCCGGCGCGCGTAACGCTCCGGATGCAGGATCTGCTCGGTCGATACCGGCATCCTGGGGCCGAAGGGCAGGGTGTCGGCGTGGCCGCCGGCAGTGGCCCACCAGTGCATGAATTCGGCGCCGTCGAGATAGGGAAAGATGAGCGCCTCGCGCACCACCAGCGGTGCCTTCGCGAAGATCGGCATGGTGGCCTGCTGCTGCTGCACCTGATCGCGGTACATCTCCCAGAACTCTGGCGTCCGGGTGACCTCCCGCCCCGGCGCGAGCACCTCGATGGACGCGAGCGTGGCCTGCCCTTCGAGGATCGCCTGAGCGGCGGAGAGCCGGTCGTTGTCCGCCGTCGCCTTGAGGATCGAGTCGAGCGGCAGATACTGGCCCTGAAGCGCGTGGACCATCTCGTGCGCCAGCACCAGCCGGAGCTGCGAGCGGTCGGACCCAGCCACGCCGAACAGCATGGTGGAGTCGGGGTCGTAGTACCCGGCGACCTGCTCGGTGTAGAGCTCGAGCAGGAGCGCGCGAAGGCTGAGCGTGTCGGGCAGCATGCCGAAGAGGCGGTAGGCGGCCTCCATGCCGCGCATACGGGCCGGCGGCAGCTCGTCGTCGAGCTTGCCCAGGAGATAGGTGCGGACCTGTTCGCGGGTGCGCATCGCGGAGCGCGGCGGCCTCTTGAAGCGCAGGCCCGCCGCCCGCTCCACCGGCTGGCGCAGGCTGTCGACCAGTCGCGCGAGCGTCACGTCTCCGGAGGTCCGCCGCTTCTCACCGCGACACGAGACGAGCAGGACGCCCAGGAGCAGCAGCAGGAGTCGGCCCGCTCCGGAGCGCATCCTACAACCCGAGCGAGTCGGCGTACGAGCCGAACCAGGCGATGATGGGCCCCCGGATACCAGTGAGCACGATGAGGAGCGCGGCGATGGCCAGCGAGACCCCGAACGGAAGATAGCCTTCGGCGCGGAGCTCCTCCTTGGTCTTGAACTCCGACTCGGTGGCCGGCGGCGGCGCCGACTCGGGGGCCGGGCCGGCACCCATGGCGGCGGCCGGCGCCGCGGTCGGCTGACTCTGCCGGACCAGGGCCAGGCTCACCACGTGCAGCACCACCCCGATGCAGGCACCAGCGAAGATGGTGGCGAGCACGCTCTCCCAGCCGAGGAAGGCTCCGACCATCGCCATCATGGCGATGTCGCCTCCTCCCATGGCATCGCGGCGGGCGACGAAGCTGCCGAGCGCGCCGATCAGATAGAGGAAGCCGGCGCCGAAGATGATTCCCTGCAGCGATGCGATCAGCTCCCGGGGTCCGCCGGGAAAGCTCAACAGCAGGCCGAGCGCCATGCCCCCGTAGGTGAACTCGTTGGGGATGATGTACTCCCGCGCGTCCGTCATGGCGATGCCCAGCAGCAGCGTCCCGAAGACGGCATCCCGGAGCGCCTCCATCGAGAGCCCGTGGCGCCAGGCGAAGTAGCCCCAGATGACGGCCGTGCCCAGCTCCACCAGGGGATACTGGATCGAGATCGGCTCCCCGCATCCGCGGCAGCGCCCGCGCAGGACCAGCCAGGAGACCACGGGCACGTTGTCGTACCACGACAGGCCGCGCCCGCACTTGGGGCAGCGGGACGGCGGGTGGACCACCGACTGCTTCGGCTCCGCCCCCCAGCGGAGAATGCAGACATTGAGGAAGCTGCCGAGGCACGCGCCCAGGAGGGCCGCGTACGCGGTGAGCACCAGGCTGAGGCGGACCGGCGGAACGTCAATCGACACGCGTGACCTCGTACAGGAGGATACCGGCGGCGATCGCCACGTTGAGCGACTCGACCCCGGCAGCGAGCGGGATCGCCACCCGGTGGGTGGCCGCGGCCTCGAGCGCCGGGCTCACCCCCGCCCCTTCGTTGCCCACCACCAGCGCGATACCCGGCCGGCGCGACCCGCCACGCGAGCGGCGGAGCGGCTCGCCATCCGCGGCGGCAACCCAGAGCTCGAGGGCTCGCTCGGCCCGCCACGACAAAAACTCCTCCAGCGTAGTCGCGACCGACGGCAGTCGGAACAGGGCGCCCATGCTGCCGCGCAGGACCTTGGGATTGGTGAGCTCCGCCGTTCCCTTGAGCGCCACCAGACCCGTCGCGCCCAACGCGAGCGCGGTGCGGAGCATGGTGCCGACGTTGCCGGGATCCTGGACGGCGTCGAGCACCAGTACCACCGACCCGGCAGCCGCCGCCACCTCCGCGAGGCCCCAGGTCTTCGGTTCGATCACGGCCACGATGCCTTGCGGCTGCTCGGTGTCGCTGAGCTCGTCCAGCTCGCCGGCCTCCACCTCCACCAGCCGGACGCCGCGCTCCGTGAGCGTGCTCTTGAGGGTCCGCCCGCGGGAGGTAGCTTCAAGCGCGGGTGACACGGCCGCGCCCCGCACCGGCACGCCCGCGGCGAGCGCCTCCTCGACCAGCCGGACCCCCTCGGCCAGCGCCAGGCCGCGGCGCTCGCGGGCCTTCCGGCGGCGGAGATCGCGGATGGTGGTCTGCAGGCTTCCCATGGAGGTGCTCACCGCATGAAGATCGCGCTCACCATCGCGGGCTCCGACTCCGGGGGCGGGGCGGGCATCCAGGCCGACCTCAAGACCTTCCAGCAGTTCGGCGTCTTCGGCACCAGCGTCATCGTGGCCCTCACGGCGCAGAACACCCGCGGCGTCCGCGCCGTGGAGGCGGTGCCCGAGGCGATGGTGGAAGCGCAGCTCATCGCGCTGGCCGAGGACCTGCCGCCAGCGGCGCTCAAGACCGGCATGCTGGCGGAAGCGGCGCTGGTCCGCCGGGTGGCGCGCGCGGTCCGGGAGAACGGCTGGGGTCCGTTGGTGGTGGATCCGGTCATGATCTCGAGCTCCGGGCACCGCCTCTTGAGCACCGAGGCGGAGGACGTGATGCGTGAAAGCCTGCTGCCGCTCGCCACGCTGGCCACGCCCAATCTCGACGAGGCCGCCGTCCTTACCGGCCGCGTGGTGCACGACGTGCCGACCATGGAGCGCGCCGGCGAGACCTTGCTCCGCTTTGGCGCCCGGGCGGTGCTGGTGAAGGGCGGGCATCTGGCCGGCGACCAGATCACCGACGTGCTGGTCACGCCGGAAGGCACCCTCCATTTCCACCACCAGCGGGTCGGCGCCGGCTCGACCCACGGCACCGGGTGCACCCTGTCCGCCGCGATCACCGCCGGGCTCGCGCTCGGCCGCTCGCTGGAGATCGCGGTGACCGACGGCCTCGACTTCGTGCACCGCGCGATCGCCGCGGCCCCGGGCCTGGGCGCGGGGCACGGGCCCCTCGACCACACCGTCACAGCGCCGCCACCACCCCCTCGATGACCGCGGCGAGGTCGCCCGCCACCCGCTTGGCGACTTCCATCACTTCCAGGTGGTTGAGCTTCTCCGCCGTGGTCCCGGCGGCGGGATTGGTGATCGCGGACAGCCCCATGCAGCGGATCCCCCGCGCTCTCGCGGCGATCACCTCCAGTACGGTGGACATTCCCACGGCGTCGGCGCCCAGCCGCTCCAGCATCCGGATCTCCGCCGGCGTCTCGTAGCTCGGCCCCAGGAGTCCGGCGTAGACCCCTTCGCTCAAGCCCACCCGCCGCTCGCGGGCGACCCGCCGGGCGATGACTCTGAGCCCGGTGTCATACGGGTCCGACATGTCCGGGAAGCGCTCCTCCCCTTCGAGCACCGGTCCGAACAGCGGATTCCGGAACGTCAGGTTGAGGTGATCGGCGATGAGCATCACCGTGCCCGAGCCGAAGCCCCGCCGGATCCCGCCCGCG
>JBJMOX010000279.1:0-7851 GCA_045803515.1 Gemmatimonadales bacterium | reverse complement strand
GTGGGTACGCCCGACCGATGAGCAGCGAAAAGCCCAGCCGCAACGAAGAGGAATATTTCGTCAAGCGAGATGCCGAGCTGCGCGAGCACCAGCGGGAGCTGGTGCTGGCGGAGGCGCGGGAGCGGGAGCGCCAGACCCACTACATGAAGTGCCCCAAGGACGGGTACGATCTCGTGACCAGCGAGTATCACGACGTGCAGATCGAAACCTGCCCGCACTGCGGCGGCATGTGGCTGGATGCCGGCGAGATCGGGCTGATTGCGCACGAGGACCGGCCCGCCCTGCTCACCCGGGTGCTGACCGACGCGTTCGCCAGCTTCCGGGGCACCTTGCGGCGCCATCCGTGACCGGCGCCGTGGTGGCGGGCTCCACCGAGGCCGCGGCCTTTCCGGGCGAGCGTCCGATCACCCCCGAGGTGGTGCGCGAGCACAACCTGAACGACCTGGAGTACGGCCGGATCCTCGAGCTGCTCGGCCGCACTCCGACGCTGACCGAGCTCGGGATCTTCTCCGCGCTCTGGTCCGAGCACTGCAGCTACAAGCATTCCAAGCCCGTGCTCAAGACCTTTCCGACTACGGGGCCCCAGGTCGTGCAGGGCCCGGGCGAAAACGCGGGCGTGCTCCGGCTGCCGGACGGCTGGGCGGTGGCGTTCAAGATCGAGTCGCACAACCACCCATCGGCGGTGGAGCCGTACCAGGGCGCCGCCACCGGGGTCGGCGGCATCCTCCGCGATGTCTTCACCATGGGCGCCAGGCCCGTGGCCGTGCTCAACAGCCTCCGTTTCGGACCGCTCGACCATCCGCGCAACCGCTACCTCTTTGCCGGTGTGGTGCGCGGGGTCGGTGACTACGGCAACTGCGTCGGCGTGCCGACGCTCGGCGGCGAGGTCGGGTTCGCACCGGGATACACCGGGAATCCGCTGGTGAACGCCATGTGCGTCGGGCTGCTCCGGGAATCCGACCTGATCCGCGCCGCCGCGCACGGCATCGGCAATGTCCTCCTCTGCGTCGGCGCACGCACCGGCCGCGATGGGATTCACGGCGCCAGCTTCGCCTCGGAGGAGCTCTCCGAGAAGAGCGAGGCACGCCGGCCCCAAGTCCAGGTGGGCGATCCCTTCACCGAGAAGCTCCTGCTCGAGGCCAGTCTCGAGCTGATCACGTCCGGCCTGATCGTCGCCATCCAGGACATGGGGGCCGCGGGCCTCACCAGCTCCAGCGCGGAGATGGCGGCCCGTGGTGGCGTCGGCGTGGAGATCGATACGGCGCTGGTGCCCACCCGCGAACCCGGCATGACGCCGTACGAGATCCTGCTGTCGGAGTCGCAGGAGCGGATGCTGGTCGTGGCTGAGCCGGAGCGGGTGGCCGAGATCCAGGCGGTCTGCGCCAAGTGGGAGCTCAGTGCCACGCCGATCGGCCGGGTGACCGACGACGGGATCTTCCGGGTCCGTCACGGCGAGATCATCGTAGCGGCCGTGCCCGGCCAGCGGCTGGTGGACGACTGCCCGATCTACTCGCCGGAGGCGGAGGAGAGCGAGGCGGCGCGCGCCCGCCGCGCCGCCGAGCCGAGCGCTGCACCGAAGGCGGGACTCGAGGACGCGCTCCTCCTGTTGCTGGACTCTCCGAGCCTGGCGAGCAAGCGCTGGGTCTACGAGCAGTTCGACTCGACGGTTCAGGCCTCCACCGTGCTCGGCCCCGGAGGAGACGCCGGCGTGCTCCGGGTTCCCGGCACCGGCTTCGCCATCGCGGTCACCGTGGATTGCAACAACCGGCTGGTCGCGCTCGACCCGTATGAGGGTGGCAAGGGCGCCGTCGCCGAGGCGGCCCGCAACATCGCCTGCACCGGGGCCCGGCCGCTGGGCATCACCGATTGCCTCAACTTCGGGAACCCGGAGAAGCCGGAGGTGTTCTTCCAGTTCCGCGAGGCCTGCCGCGGCATCTCGGAGGCGTGCGTCGCCTTCGGCACGCCGGTGACCGGCGGCAATGTCAGCTTCTACAATGAGAGTCCGGGCGGCGCGGTGGATCCGACCCCGACCATCGGGATGATCGGCCTGCTCGAGCGCGCCGCCGATCGGGTCCCCAGCCACTTTGCCGCCACCGGAGACGAGGTGCTGGTCCTGGGGACCACCCGCGGCCGGCTCGGCGGCTCGGCCTACTGGGCCGAGGTGCGCCGTTTCATCGGCGGCCGGCCCGCTCCGGTGGACCTGTTGGCCGAGCGCCGGCTCCAGGACTTGCTGGTGGCGGCCGCCGGCCGACAGCTCCTGCGCTCGGCCCATGATTGCTCTGAGGGCGGGCTCGCAGTGGCCCTCGCGGAGGCGGCGATGGGAGGCCCCTACGCCGGAGAGGGGTTCGGCGCCTGGCTCGACCTGACCGGCTATGCCCCGGAGGCTGATCCGGAGGCGCTGCTCTACGGTGAGGACGGGGCGCGGGCCGTGGTGTCCTGCTCGCCCGACCATCTGGAGGCGCTGCTGGCTCTCTCCGGGGAGCACCAGGTGCCCGTCTTCCGCGCCGGGCGGGTCGGCGCGCCCTCCTCCGCGCTGGAACTGCGGGTGGGTGCCCACCTGTTCTCGTGGGGCATCGTGACATTGCGGCAGACTTATTTCGAGGCGATTCCACGGCGGATGCAGCATCCCGACGTCGATCGCTCGGCGGGAGAGTAAGCATGTGCGGCATCATCGGGGTTTCCGGGATTCCCAACGCAGCCCGGCTCACCTATCTCGGACTCTACGCCCTGCAGCACCGGGGCCAGGAGAGCGCCGGAATCGTGGCGGTGGATGACAGCGGCGCGGCACGGGCGCATCGCGGCATGGGGCTGGTGTCCGAAACCTTCGACGAGGAGGTCCTGGCGACGCTGCCCGGTGACGTCGCGGTGGGCCATACCCGCTACTCCACGACCGGCAGCACCGTGCTGGCCAACGCGCAGCCCTGCAGCGTCAACACCCGCTGCGGGCCGCTCGCCATCGCGCACAACGGCAACATCGTGAATGCCGCGGAGATCAAGCGCGAGCTGGTGGCGCGGGGCGCGATCTTCACCACCAGCTCGGATACCGAGGTGCTGGTGCACCTGATCGCCCGCTCCGATGCGGACACGGTGGAGGGACAGATCCGGGATGCGCTGGAGCAGGTGGATGGCGCGTACAGCCTGATCATCGCCGTCGGCCGCACCCTCTACGCCGTGGTCGACAGCCGCGGCTTCCGCCCGCTGGTGCTCGGCCGGCTGGGCTCGGGAATGGTCCTGGCGTCGGAGACCTGCGCGCTGGACCTGCTGGGCGCCAACGTGACCTGCGAGCTGCAGCCCGGCGAGTTCATCCGCATCGAAGACGGCCAGGTCACCGAGCTTCCCCGGCTCTCGCCCCGGCCGGTCAGCCGGTGCGTGTTCGAGCTGGTGTACTTCGCCCGGCCGGACAGTACCATCTTCGGCGAGTCGGTGGACCGGGTGCGCCGGGAGATCGGCCGGCAGCTCGGACGAGAGCAGCCCGCCCCGCGCGGCGAGGTGGTGTTCAGCGTCCCCGACAGCTCCAACGCGATGGCGCTCGGCTTCTCGGAGGCGTCCGGGATCAAGCTGGAGTACGGCCTCATCCGCAACCACTACGTCGGCCGAACGTTCATCAACCCCACGCAGGACCACCGGGTGGCCAAGGTCAAGATCAAGTTCAACCCGGTGCGCGAGGTCATCCAGGGCAAGTCGGTGGTAGTGGTGGACGACAGCCTGGTCCGGGGCAACACCAGCAAGAGCCTGGTGCAGATGATTCGGGCGGCCGGCGCGCGGGAGGTTCACCTGCGCCTGGGGTCACCGCCGATCACCGGGCCCTGTCTCTACGGGATCGACACGCCGACCCGTGAGGAGCTGATCGCGGCCACCCACTCGATCGAGGAGATTCAGGAGTTCCTCGAAGTGGACTCGCTCGGGTATCTCTCGCTGGACGGCATGCTGCGCGCGGCGGGCAGCCGGACCGGCTACTGTCACGCCTGCTTCTCCGGCGCGTACCCGACCCCGATCCCCGGTGATCTCGTCCAGCTTCGCCACGCCTCCCCGCTCATCGCGACCCCCGCATGAGCGGGCCCTACACCCAGCCGCTGGTCTATTCGTTCGGGCAGGGCCGCGCCGACGGCACCGCCGCCATGAAGGACGTGCTGGGCGGCAAGGGCGCCGGCCTGGCCGAGATGACCACCATCGGGATCCCAGTTCCCCCGGGCTTCACCATCGCCAGCTCGCTCTGCCTCCACTATCTCGAGAATCACCAGTTCCCCAAGCGGCTCCAGGTGCAGGTGGAGAACGCGCTCCAGCGGGTCGAGGCCACCACGGCCAAGCACTTCGGAGACGGCGACAATCCCCTGCTGGTCTCGGTCCGGTCGGGCGCCGCCGTCTCGATGCCGGGGATGATGGAGACCATCCTCAACCTCGGCCTCAACGACGTCACGGTCGAAGGGCTCACCCGGCAGAGCCGGAACCCCACGTTCGCCTGGGACTCCTACCGCCGTTTCGTGCAGATGTACGGCACGGTCGTGTTCGATCTTTCCAAGCAGCCGTTCGAGCAGATGCTGGAGGAGCACCGCCGTCGCTGCGGGGCGGAGCGTGACATCGATCTGCCCGCGGAGGAGATGCAGGCGCTGGTGCGGCGCTTCAAGGACCACGTCAGGGCCGAGACCGGACGGGACTTCCCCAGCAGTGCCCTGGATCAGCTGTGGGGCGCCATCGCCGCGGTGTTCGAGAGCTGGAACACCCGCCGAGCCATCGACTACCGGAAGCTGCACGACATCCCGGACAGCATGGGCACCGCGGTCAACGTGGTGGCGATGGTCTATGGGAACCTGGGGGAGGATTCCGGCACCGGCGTCGCCTTCAGCCGAGATCCGTCCACTGGAGCCCGGGGCCTGTACGGAGAGTACCTGCTGAACGCGCAGGGTGAGGACGTCGTCTCCGGCAGCCGCACCCCGCTCCCGATCGCCACGCTCAAGGAGCGGCTGCCCGCGTCCTACCAGGAGCTCGACCGGGTGGCCCGGACCCTGGAGCGGCACTTCCGCGACCTGCAGGACATGGAGTTCACCATCGAGCGCGGCAAGCTCTACATGCTGCAGACCCGCCGGGGCCAGCGCTCCGGCCACGCGGCGGTGCGGGTAGCCTGCGACATGGTGGACGAGGAGCTGATCTCGGAGGAGGAGGCGGTGGCCCGCATTCCGCCCAACGACCTCAATCAGCTGCTCCATCCCACCATCGACCCGCACAGCCACCTCGACCTGCTCACCACCGGGCTTCCGGCCTCGCCCGGCGCCGCCTGCGGCACGGCGGTGTTCGACGCGGATCGCGCCGAGAAGCTGGGGCGCGGCGGCCAGCCGGTCATTCTGGTGCGCCGGGAGACGTCACCCGAGGACTTCCACGGCATGGTCATGGCCAAGGCCGTGCTCACGGCGCGGGGCGGGATGACCTCGCACGCGGCGGTGGTGGCGCGGGGCATGGGCAAGCCGTGCGTGGCCGGCGCCCAGGCGCTCGAGGTGGACGAGAAGGCGGGCCGGTTCGCGGTCAACGGCCGGCAGGTGGCCGAGGGCGACTGGATCACGGTCGACGGCGGCACCGGCAAGGTCTTCGCCGGCCAGACGGCGCTGGTGACACCGGAGCTCGGCGGCGATTTCCTCCGCCTGATGCAGTGGGCCGACCGGATCGGCCAGCTGCGGGTGCGGGTCAACGCCGACACCCCGGCCGATGCCCACCGCGGCCGCGACTTCGGCGCCGAGGGCATCGGCCTCTGCCGGACCGAGCACATGTTCTTCGACGGAGACCGGCTGACCGCGATGCGCGAGATGATCGTGGCCCAGGACCATCAGGGCCGCGAGCGCGCGCTGTCCAAGCTGCTGCCGATGCAGCGCTCCGACTTCGAAGCCATCTTCCGCGCGATGGAGGGCTTCCCGGTCACCATCCGGCTGCTCGACCCGCCGCTGCACGAGTTCCTGCCCAAGGAGCCAGCGGAGATCGACGCCCTCGCGCGGGAGCTGGGCCTCGAGCGCAATGCGCTCCAGGTGGTGATCGACCGGCTCCACGAGGTCAACCCGATGCTGGGTCTCCGCGGCTGCCGGCTGGGCATCATCTATCCCGAGATCACGGCGATGCAGGTCCGCGCCATCTTCGAGGCCGCCAGCACCGTGGCCGCGCGGAAGGGGCGAGTCTATCCCGAGGTGATGATCCCGCTCACGGCGAGCGTGGTCGAGTTCCGGAAGCAGGCGCTCATCGTGCGGCAGGTGGCGGAAGAGGTGTTTCGCGAGCGGCAGATCACGGTGCCGTTCCTGCTCGGCACCATGATCGAGCTGCCCCGCGCCGCGCTCACCGCCGACGAGCTGGCCCGGGAGGCGCAGTTCTTCTCCTTCGGCACCAACGACCTGACCCAGACCACCTGGGGACTCTCCCGGGACGACGCCGGGCGTTTCCTGCCCTACTACCTGGAGCACGGCGTGATCGAGGACGATCCGTTTCAGATCCTCGACCAGGCCGGCGTCGGCAAGCTGATCCAGATGGCCTGCGAGCTGGGCCGGCGCACTCGTCCCGATCTCAAGCTGGGCATCTGCGGCGAGCACGGGGGCGAGCCGGCGGCGGTGGGCTTCTGCGACAAGCTGGGGATGAACTACGTCTCCTGCTCGCCGTTCCGGGTGCCGATCGCGCGGCTGGCCGCGGCCCAGGCGGCACTCGCCACCCGGGGCACCATGGACCGCACGCGCGCCACCGTCTGAGCCGGTTCAAGCGGAACGGCGAGCGGTCACGCTCTCGCGAACACCACCAGCATCCGCTGCCCGGCGGTATCGACGTCCAGCCGCGGCCCCGCGAACTGACGATCGGACTCGGTGAGGTCCTCGATCTCCGTCACCACGAACGTTCGCCAGCCCGGCAGGTCCCCGCTCCTGCTGGGACCCTCCGCCTGGTAGGCGATCAGCAGCGGCTCTCCGGCCTCGTGCAGTCCGACCAGATGCGGCTCGACCGTCCGCACCAGACCCTGATATCGAAAAGTCACCAGCCGATGGCCCAGAACCGCGTGAACCAGCCGCTCCGCGTCGGTCAGTTCCAGCGTTGCCTGGCGCCCCCGGTCGGTGGCGCGCCGATGTGGCATGCTGCCCTCCCCACGATGAAGGACCCGACAAGCTACGGCGCCCGCCGGCCACGATCAATGACGCCTGACACGCGCGCTTGCCATCGGCGCGGTGGCGGACCTTAATTGCCTGCCTCTCGGGAGGGATCCGCGCGAACCGATCACGAGGACGCAATGACTCAGCCGATCGTGGGCATCGTCATGGGAAGCGACTCCGACTGGGAGGTGATGCAGCACGCCGCGACTCGCCTGAGCGAGTTCGGGGTGCCGCACGAGCGACGGGTGGTCTCCGCCCACCGGACGCCCGACCTGCTCTTCCGCTACGCGGAGGAGGCCGCCGGCCGCGGGCTCCGCTGCATCATCGCCGGCGCGGGCGGCTCGGCTCACCTGCCCGGCATGCTCGCGGCCAAGACCACGCTGCCCGTGCTCGGCGTTCCGGTACCGACCAGACATCTCCAGGGTCTCGACTCGCTGCTCTCCATCGTCCAGATGCCGGCGGGGGTTCCCGTGGCCACCTTCGCCGTCGGGGCGGCGGGTGCCCACAACGCCGGGCTCTACGCCGTCGCGGTGCTGGCGCTGTCGGATCCGCCGCTCGCGGCGCGGCTCGCCGAATTCCGCCGGGCGCAGACGGCCCGGGTGCTCGCGCTCAAACTGCCGGACCCCTCGTGATCCTGCCCGGCGCAACCGTCGGTGTGGTCGGCGGCGGCCAGCTTGGCCGCATGTTCGTGCTCCAGGCCCGAACCATGGGGTATCGGGTAGTGGTCCTGGACCCCGATCCGGAC
>JBJMOX010000278.1:0-3785 GCA_045803515.1 Gemmatimonadales bacterium | reverse complement strand
CTTGGGGTTGGGCACTTCCACCCCGACCATGTCGCGCCCGGGGATCCGGGCCACCCGGATCGAGCGCGCGCTCATCTTGAGCGCGAGATCGTCGGCCAGGGTGACCAGCCGGTTCATCTTCACCCCGGGCCGGAGTCGCACTCCGTACTGGGTCACCACCGGCCCGGTGGTCCGCCCCGCCACGTCGCCCTCGACCTTGAACTCCGCCAGCGTGGATTCCAGCCGCTCCTGCAGCATGTCCAGCTCGGCCTCGCCGAAATCGACGGCCTTGGTGCGCGGCGGCTCCAGCAGCTCGACATCCCAGACCGGGCCGAGCTCCTTCTGCCCGGGGGCACGCCTGACCTCCGGGCGCTTGCCCGGCTTCGGCTTGGTGATTTTGCCGTCAGCGCGGGGAGACGCTGCGACTTCCTCGACCTTGGGCGCCGATGGCGACGCCTTCCGCGCGCGACTCTCGCCGTTCCCGGGTCCGGTGGCCGCCGTAGACACCGACTCCGCTCTCCGTTCCAGGCGCTGGAGCGGGTGCCAGGCAAAGGTGGCGAGCGTGAGCGCGCAGAGTGCCAGGAACCCCACCAGCACGGCGCCGGCGGGGCCGATGCCCTGCGGTATCTCGACCGCGAAGAAGCCCGGCACCACGCCCACCAGGCGGCCGAGGAACCCCTGGGTGTCCAGATCGCGGACGCTGACGTGGAGGAGGACGCCGGCCAGGTAGGGGAGCAGAACGCTGAGGCCGATGATGAGAAAGGCCGACCGCTTCATATCGAGCGTCCCGAGCCGCTCGAAGCCGGCGAGCGCCAGTCCGATGCCGAGGACCGGAATCCCCAGCGCCCCGGCGCCCAGCACCCGCCAGAGCGCCTGGCCCAGCGAGTGGCCGATGGGACCGGTCAGGGGCAAGGGAAGCAGGGTGAGTCCGACGAAGAGCCCGATCACCAGCGCGGTGATCGCGCCGAATCGCCGGCGCTGCACTCCGCCCGCGGGGCGGCCGTTCACGGTCGTCAAACTGGCACCGGCGCGAGCGTCACCCGGCGTTCATGGAAGTGCGGCAGCACCGGGTAGGCATCGAGGCGGGCGGCGTCCACGACGTCGTCCCGGAAGCCCAGCTTGAGCAATTCTCTCCCCGCCCGGCTGTAGGCGAGCGGGCGCTCCCAATTGTCGCCGTAGCGGCGCACCAGGTCGAGGCTGGCGATTCCCGCGTCGTTCAGCCCCCGACGGGGCCGGTGGCCGCCCAGCACCTCGGCCACTAGCCGGCCGGCGCAGTACGCGTCATCCAGCGAGAAGGCGCTGTCCCGCCCGGCACACACGACCAGCAGGTCACCCTCACGCTCCAGCGCCTCGCGCGCCTTCTCCGCGGCCAAGGTCAGGTTGGCGGCACAGGCCGGGTAGACGGAGCCCGCGCCCTGGCAGGCCAGCAGCGCCTTGGTCCCGTTGGTGGTGGTGACGACGATGGTCTTGCCCCGCACCGCCGCCGCGGTCATCTCCAGCGGGCTGTTCCCCAGATGGAAGCCGGGGATGCGGACGGACTTCTTCTCGCCCGCCAGGAGCACGTCCGCGCTGCCGATGGTCTGCGCCAGGCGCAGCGCCTCCTCGGTGGAGGCGACCGGGATCATCGCCTTGGCGCCGTGATTGAGCGCCGCGCACATGGCGGTGGTGGCCCGAAGGATGTCGAGCACGAACACTGTCCGGCCCTGCACTTCGGTGGGCGTCAACCCGACCGGCGTGAACACGACGTCGAGCCTCATGTCTCGGGGCGGAGCAGCTCAGGCTCCCGTTCGAGAAACCGGGTGTCGACCGTCCCCGCGACGAAGTCGGGATGGCGGATCACCCGGGCGAGAAAGGGGATGGTGGTGGTGACGCCCTCGAGGATGAAGCTGTCCAGCGCCTGGCCCATCCGGGTGAGCGCCTCCGCCCGATCGTTGCCGTGCACGATGACCTTGGCCAGCAGGGAATCGTAGTACGGCGGCACCGAGTAGCCCGCGTAGACGTGGGTGTCGACCCGGACCCCGGGACCGCCGGGCGGGTGATACGCCGTGATCAGCCCTGGACTGGGCTGAAAGCCCCGGTACGGATCTTCGGCGTTGATCCGGCATTCGATAGCGTGGCCCCGTAACCGACGGCCGTCTCCCATGAAGCCGATCGGCTCGCCGGCCGCGACCCGGATCTGTTCCTTGACTAGGTCGAAGCTGGTCACCATCTCGGTGACCGGGTGCTCCACCTGGATCCGGGTGTTCATCTCCATGAAGTAATACTGGCCGTCGGTGTCGAGCAGGAATTCGACCGTTCCGGCCCCACAGTAGCCGATGTTGGAGGCCAGCGCCACGGCCGCGTCACCCATGTGTCCGCGCAGCTCCAGGTCGAGCGCGGGGCTGGGACTCTCCTCCACCAGCTTCTGGTGGCGCCGCTGGATGGAGCAATCGCGCTCGCCCAGATGGACCACTTTGCCGAAGCCGTCGCCCATGACCTGGATCTCGACGTGCCGGGGACGCTCCAGGTACTTCTCGACGTAGACCGACCCGTTGCCGAAGGCGGCGAGGGCCTCGTTCTGTGCCAGGCCGAAGAGCCCGGCGAAGCTCTCCGCATCCGGCGCGATCCGCATCCCCTTGCCGCCGCCGCCCGCGGTCGCCTTGATGATCACCGGAAAGCCGATCCCGTTGGCGAACAGGAGCGCGTCGTCCGGATCCTCGATGGTGCCGGGGGAGCCGGGCACGGTCGGCACGCCAGCGTCCTGCGCCAGGCGCCGCGCCGTGGCCTTGTCGCCCATCTGCCGGATCTGGTCGCCGGTGGGGCCGATGAAGGTGATGTTGGACGCGCGGCAGGTGTCGGCGAACTCCGCGTTCTCCGCCAGGAAGCCGTACCCCGGATGAATCGCATCCGCGCCGGTGATCTCGGCGGCGGCGATCAGGTGGGGAATCCGGAGATAGGAGGCCCGGCTCGGCGGCGGGCCGATGCAGACGTCGTCATCCGCGAAGCGCACGTGCAGCGACTCCCGGTCGGCCTCGCTGTAGACGGCGACCGTCTCGATGCCCAGCTCGCGGCATGCGCGAATGACCCGCAAGGCGATCTCCCCGCGGTTCGCGATGAGCACCTTCCGGAACATCAGGGCGTCAGATCCAGCGAGCGGGGTGCCGACGAGTCGCCGGTGATCTCGGTAAACTTGCGATCGGACGCCGAGTCGACGCCCGACACCCGGAGAGCGAACTCGCTCGGATTCGAGGAGTAGAACAGCGCGCTCTCGTAGGAGATCATGCCGTCCTTGAACCAGCGCATGAGCGACTGATCGAACGACTGCATGCCGTAGGACACGGTCCCCTCGGCGATGAGGTCCGGGATGTTGAGCGCCTTCTCGATGTCCCGGATGTTGTCCGCCACCGCGGCCGTATTGATCAGCACCTCCGCCGCCGGCACCCGCCCCCGGCCGTCGGCCCGGGGCACCAGCCGAAGCGACACGACGGCCTGGAGCGCCGTCGCCAGCAGCATGCGGATCTCCTGGTGCTGGTAGGGTGGGTAGAACGAGATGATGCGGTTGATCGTCTGGGTGGTGTCGGTGGTGTGCAGCGTGGAGAACACCAGGTGGCCGGTGTCGGCCGCCTTGAGCGCGGTATCCAGGGTCTCCGCGTCGCGGATCTCGCCGACCAGGATGACATCGGGATCCTGCCGGAGGACGTGGCGCAGCGCGGAGGCGAAGGAGAGCGTATCGCTGCCCACCTCGCGCTGCGAGATGTTGGACATCACGTCCCGGTGGAGGAACTCGATCGGATCCTCGATGGTGATCACGTTCACCCGGCGGTTCT
>JBJMOX010000277.1:0-14262 GCA_045803515.1 Gemmatimonadales bacterium | reverse complement strand
GCGAACGAACCGCTGATAGACCTGCTCCCGCGCGTCGACCTCGTGGTGCTCCACCGCGCCGACCCGGTCGGCTTGGCGGCGGATGGCGGCCCGCTCCTGGGGCGTCGACCCGCCAGTATCCACGTAGACGGTGTGCACGGCCCAGCCGTCCTCGGCCAGGCGGGGGACGCAGTAGGAGGTATCCAGGCCGCCGGAGAAGGCGAGGGCGAGGATGGGCGGTGATTGCATATTGCATAAGTATGCAGTGCGGCGCGATTCGCGCAAGCGGCGGTGGGCCACGATCCGCCGGCGGCGGCCGCGCCTCAGCGGAAGCGGCGGAAGGAAAATGGCCCCCGCGGTCGAACTCCGACCAGTGCACGATGTTGTTGCCCCGCTCGGCGAAACGCCGGATGGCGATGGAGATGTCCCGGGGAAACACGTCGACCGCGTCCCCGGGCAGGTCCTTCGAGTCAGTGAACTCCTTGAGCTTCTCGACGATCCAGGAGAGCTGCCCCACCGGAGAATCGGTGAGGCCGTACGCCAGCGTCTGCGGCCGGGTCGATTGGATCATGCCGTATCCCATCTGATCGGTCCTGAAGTGCTCCTGCCGCTGAACTCGCCTCTGCTCCTCTCCGCTCAGGTCCTTCAGCTCGGACCGGTCCTGGGGAAGAATCGAGGAGAGCATCATGACGACATGGATCCCAAACAGATGTCCAGCGTCGATCAGGCTCAGCTCCCGGGCCACCCTGGAGCCCCAGTCGCTCCCGTGCGCCCCGTAGCGCTCATAGCCCGCCGCCGCATCAGCTCGGCGAACGCCTTGGCCACGCGACGCACATCCCATCCTCTGTCGTGCGTCGGCCCCGAGAATCCGTATCCGGGAATCGAGGGACACACGACGTGGAATCCGTCGGAACGGTCTCCCCCATGAAGTGCACCTCCGCGCCGTCGATCGTGGTCATGAACTGGAGGAATCGGTTGAGCCGCGCCTCCTCTGCGCGCCAGTCGTAGGACGTGCGCCAATACTCGGCCAGCCAGCGCGTGCGGGCGAGTCGGTCCCTGAGCTCGTCCAGCTCGGCCTGAGGGGTGTCGATTCGGAAGGGCCGGATGTTTTTCACGTGTGTGCCGGCTACTTCCCGAGCTCGATCTTCCCCAACCGCCCCGTGCCGCTCAGCGCCAGCCAGATCCTGCCGCGGGTGCTGTCGGTCTCCATGTGCCGCACGATGGCGCCCGTGGTGGGGATCGCGACGGTTTCCATCTTCTCGGTCCTGGGGTCGAACGCCACCATCTTTCCCGCCGCCGACTCGCAGTACCAGACGCGGCCATCCGTCCCGATGGCGATGCCATACGGCCCCGAGCCCTTGCCAGAGGGAGAGGGCCAGTCCCGCACCTTGCCGGTCCTGGGGTCGAGCGCACCCAGATATCCCCGGCCGAAGTCGGTGTACCAGACCGTGCCGTCCCCGCCTACCTGCAACCGCCGGGGACGCGCTCCGGCGTCCGGGAGCACGAACTCCCGCATCGCCCCGGTGGCGGGATCGACCCGCCCCAGCTTGTTGGTGCCCAGCATCGCGATCCAGATCGAGCCGTCGGGAGCGGGCCGGATGCCATAGGGCACGGCGTCGGCGGTCGGCGTGTGATACACCTTCACGGCGCCGGTCTGGGGATCGAGGCTCCCGTAAGTCGAGTTGTTGGCATCGGTGAACCAGACCCGGCCCCGGTGGAAGATCGGCGTATGCGGATTCTTGGCCTCCGCCGGGAGCGCGAATTCCTTGATGTGCCCGGTCTTCGGATCCACCCGGCCGATCACGCCCGCCGCCTGCCCCGTATACCACACCTGCCCATCCGGAGCGACCGTGAGGCCGTGGGGCCCCGAGTTGGGCGTCGGCGTAGGAAAGTCGACGATCTTGCCGGTGGTGGGGTCGAGCCGGCCGAGGAAGCTGTTGTGCTGGTCGGTGTACCAGACGCTCCCGTCTGCGGCAACGGCGGGGTCGTGCGGAAAGTTGCCCGGGCGCGGGATGACGTATTCGACGATTTCGGGGGGCGCCCAGGCCGGCGCCGCCGGCTGGAGCACGACCGCGGCAGCGGCCAGGCGAAGTTGAGTGGTCATGCGCATATGGGGTCTCATCCGAGAGGTGGTGGCCTGCGGATCACGGGAGCAGCACTGTACTCCCCGCCCCGCCGTAGGCGCCCAGGTCGGCATGCCTGCGGCCCAGCGCCGGGCGGCGCGCGGTGGCTCCGGTACCCGGGTCGGGAGGAGCGGCGGGGTCGCCGGCGTCGATGGCCGGTGAGCCTGGCGCCAGGAAATAGCGGACGCTGTCGGCGAAGCGCGGATCGACGTCCAGGTTGCCCGTACCGGGAAGGCCACCCTCGATCAGGTCGTAGTCCGCGGCCGGCGGGCGGCGCCGGGACTGGTCGATCGGGCCCCCGACGGCCTGCTGGTTGCCCCACACGATGTTGTTGCGGAGCACGGCCGGGGCATAGATCGTGAGCCCGCCCCCTTTGCCTGCCAGGGCTCCCGGCGTGGTATCGGGCAGCAGGGCAACGTTGCCAGCGATGGTGTTCTGCTCGATCAGGTTGGAGAGCCGGTAGCTGAGCCGGCCGACCGCCCAGATGCCCGATCCGCCGAATCCGGCACCGCCCCGATTCGCCACGATCAGGTTGTTCCGAACCACGCCCGCCGAGTGAAAGAGCACGATACCCGCGCCGTAGTGGCCCCGGTTCCTCCGGATCACGTTGTTCCGGATGATCGGCTCCGCGTACCCGCAACGGATCCCGCCGCCTCCCGCACTCAGGACGCCCGCCGAGCTCGCCACCTCCACCGCCTGATTATCCTCGATGACGTTGTGCTCGATGACCGGCGAGGAGAGCTCGCAGAGCACGCCCCCGCCCTCGCGATACGGCGCCTTCTGGGCCGCGTCGGTCCAGACCGTGCCTCTCCCGCCGGTCAGGGTGAAGCCGCTGAGCACGGCGGTCGAGTCCTCCTCATCGATGAACAGCACCACGCTGGCAGTGTCGGGATGCCGCGGACGGCTGCCGTCGATGACGGTGCGTGGGATGATGGCCGGGTCCCTGGTCAGCAGGTACTCGCTAGCCACCACGATCCCCTTGCCCCCGAACCGGAGGTTCTCCATGTAGCGGCCCGGGGCCACCAGCACGGTGTCGCCCGCGGCCGAGCTGTCGATGGCGGCCTGGATCGTTCGATACTCGCCCGGCACGTGACGGATCCGGCCCGCGGGCGGACCGGGCGCCGCCACCAAGCTTCCCAGCAGCAGCCAGATGGGACGGACCATCAGTCCTCCAATTGATGAGCGGGACGCACGCCGAGCCAGGGCGTCCTACAGACGACGGTCTCCAGGGGGAGCAGGTTTCCGGCCGGTGGACGAGCACGCGGGTCACCCGGAGGGCAGGCATGCGCGAGGGCGCGAGGACGCAGCCTCGCGCCACTCGACATCGATCAGTGCAGCGCCCGGATCTCGGCCGGAGTTCCCACGTCCAGATCGTGGACGTAGAGGGCGGCGCCGCAGCCATCGGGAGATTCGCTCACGACGTCGCGGAGGAGATCGAGTGCCTCGGTGAGGCTCCGGGCGAACGCGTATTCCAGCGCCTGGGGGGCAGGCTCGCCTTCGCGAGCTTCGGGCAGATAAGCAGCGAGAAAACGGTCGGTAATGACGGGGAGAAGGTCGCGGTGATTCGAAGGCGGCAGGCCGTGACGGCGTTCGATTTCGGTCAGGAGACGCTCGGCCATGAGCAAGCGCTCCTGTTCCAAGTCGGCAGGAAGCATCACATACTCCCTCAGCTCGTTGTGCCGGCCCGTCTAGCGCTCGGCCGGCGGAAAGGAGGGGCGGCGCCAGACGCCCGGAACACGCGAGGATGAAGCGACCTCTTAGCAATGCGGTGTGCCTGCAGGCCGCGAAAGAGAAGAAAGACCGAATCAGCGAGCGCCGATCGCGCGGTGCGCACTCGCGAGGACCGCCAGCTCAGCTCGGGTTCACCTCCGCCAACGCGGCGCTCTCCTCGGATTCGGACTCCTCGGCCTCGCGCTCGAGGTACTCAGCCTTGTACATCCGGATGAGCTCGAAGAAATAGGAGATTGCCAGGGGGCCGATCAAGAGACCGAGCAGCCCGAACCAATTGATACCGGCGAGCGCACCGATCACGGTGATGAAGGGGTGAATCTGGGCCCACCGGCGGAATACCACCGGCCGGATGACATTGTCCACGTTCCCGACCACCAGGATGCCCCACGCCACGAGCCCGAACGCCAGGCCGTAGCGGTCCTGCAGCGCCAGGGCCACGGCCCCCGGCCCCCAGACCAGCCCGCTCCCGACCACTGGGAGAATGGCGAAGATCACCGTCACCACACCCCAGAACAGCGCGTTGGAGAGTCCGGTCGCCCAGAAGGCGAGCCCCACCAGCAGTCCCTGCACGACTGCTGTGAGGAAGGTGCCCACCAGCGTGGAGATCGTGACGTCGTGGAAGCGGGCGCGGAGGATCTCGGCGTTCCGGGCCGAGAACGGAATGAACGGACGGACCCCGATCCAGGCACCCTTCGGCGCCACCAGGAGGTAGAACAGGCCGAAGAAGGTGATGGTCAGCTGAATGCCGATGCGGGTCGCCGTGCCGATGACACTGATCGCGCTGCTCCCGATCCAGGAGACCAGCCGGGACCCCAGATTCTCGATCTGAGCGCCGATGTCGTAGGGGCCGAGCCGGAGCTCGCGGAGACGGGCGAGCACCGGGCTCCGGATGATCTGCGTGGCCATGTCCTGCGCCTCATTGGCGATCAGCCCCATGAAGGAGATCCCGGGCGCAACCACCAGCACGACGGCCAGAACCAGGACAACCGCCGCGGCCTTGCCGGGCGACAGCCAACGAGTCAGCCAGCGGTGCACCGGGGCGAAAACGACGAAGAGGACCGGGGCTCCGATCAGGCCGGTGATGAAGGGCCAGAGCGTATAGACTAACGCGATGCCCAGCAGCAGGATGAGAGAGGCGGCCCGCTGGCGCTTGGTATCGAGGAATGGCATGGGACAAGAGTATGCCTCCACCAGCGGACCCGCCAGCCAGTGCAAGTCTCTGCGTCGGGCTTGCCGAGCCAGTACAGGAACGCGACATTACGACGTCCTAGCCCCCCGGCCGAACCCATCGGAGTCGCGCGCGTGAGTCAGAGGAAGGATCCGTCCGCCGCGCTCCGTCCCCCGGAGCGCGTCAACGCTTTGCGTCGGGCCGGCCTGCTGGACCGAGGCCCGGAGCCGGTGTTCGATCGGCTGACGCGCCTGACCTGCCGGGTGTTTGACGCTCCCCTCGCGCTGGTCGCGCTGATGGATGGCGACCAGATGTTTCTCAAGAGCCAGCACGGCTTCCCCGAACCACCTGCCACCGCGAACCCCCCGATCAGCCTGGCCTTCTCGGCATCGGTGCTGGCCAGCCAAGGCGGCATCGTGGTGGAGGACGCCCGGCAGCTCGGGGTCGGCGGCTTCGCCGGCGTCCCGCTGCTCGCGTCCGATGGCGAAAGCATCGGCAGCCTCTGCGTCATCGAGCACGGTCCGCGGCGCTGGACCCCGGACGATCTCGCCACCCTCCGGGACATCGCGGCCCATGCCATGGGCGAGATCAACCTGCGTCTCGCCGCCGTCGAGGGAACCGAGCGCGTCGAGGCCATCGGGCGGCTCGCCGGCGGGATCGCCCACGACTTCAACAACCTGCTCACCACCATCAGCGGCCATGCCGGTCTGCTGCTTGAGGAGACCGGGCTTTCGCCCCGCGGACGTGAGGACCTGGGTCAGATTCAGCGGGCCACCGAGCGGGCCGCGAGCCTGACCCGCCGGCTGCTCGCCCTGCGGCACCGGCAGGTGGTGAACCCGCGGATCATCGAGCTGAACGCGCTGGTGAGCGAGGCGCTCTCGATCGTCCGGAGCACACTGGAGGCCTCGGTTCAGGTCGGATCGAGCCTGGATCCCGACCTCGACCCGGTCCTGGCCGATCCGGGGCAGCTGGAGCGGATCGTCGTGCAGCTGAGCTGCAGTGTGCGCGCATCGATCCCCGACGGCGGCCGGCTGGAGATCGTGACCCGCCGGGTGGAGATCGAAAGCCGGGAGGGGGACCGGTCCTCGGAGATGCCTCCCGGCCGATATGCTGCCCTGACGCTCCGGACAGGCGTGCCGGAGGGGAACCGGGAGATCGTCGATCAGGCTTCCGACCGGCTCGCCACGACCAGGCAACCCACGGAGTGGGCGAGCCTCGGACTGGCATCGGTGTATGGGGTCGTGAAGCAGAGCGGCGGCTACCTCGCCGTGAATGGGGACCCGGGGACGGGCACCGGTTTCACGGTCTATCTCCCCGCCCACGAGGGAAGCGGCCCCTATGCCGCGCCGCCCGAGCTGAGCGAGCCGAGCCGCTCCACGGAAACGATCCTGCTGGTGGAGGACGAGGCGCCGGTCCGGGAGCTGGCCTGCCGCGTGCTCGAGCGCTCGGGCTATACCGTGCTGAGCGCTGCGGACGCCGAGGCCGCCACCGCGATTGCCGACCGGCACCCCGGCCATATTCACTTGCTGCTCACCGACATGGTGCTGCCGAGCGTGAGCGGGCGGGAGCTCGCCGCGCGGCTCGGCATTCACCGGCCCGCGGTCAAGGTCCTCTATATCTCGGGGACCAGCGAGGGGTCCATCGCCCGGCACCGGTTGCTCCAGCCGGGCACCGATTTCCTGGAGAAGCCGTTCTCGCTCGACGGCCTGCTCCGCAAGGTGCGGCAGGTGCTGAGGGCGGCGGATGGAGTGTGCCAGCGATGAGCGGCCGCTCCCGCAAGGGGCGCCTGGCTCGGCTGGAGGATGCGGTCGCCCACCCGGCGGCCGGGCCCGACCCGGGCGCCCGGCTCTATTTCGAGCACAGCCCGTTGCCCATGTGGGTGTACGACATCGACACGCTTCGCCCGCTGGACGTCAACCCCGCCGCGCTGGAGCAGTACGGCTACAGCCGGGACGAGTTCCTCCAGCTCACCATCCGCGATCTCCGGCCCCCGGAAGACGTCCCGCTGCTCGAGCAGCGACTCCAGATCGTCAAATCGGGCGCGGAGATTCGTCCGGTGGCCTGGCGCCATCGACGGAAGAACGGCTCCACCGCGCTGGTCCGGGTCGTGAGCCGGGCACTGGAGTTCCAGGGCCGGCCCGCCCGCCTGGTCGTGGCTGAGGAGATCCCGGTCGCTCCCAGCGCGGAGCAAGTGCTCGAGCGCGAGCCGCAGTTCGTCTCGGCGGTGCTGGATACCATCGGCGCGCTGGTCGCGATCTTCGACCGGGAGGGCCACATCACCCGGTTCAACCGGGCCTGCGAGGTCACCACCGGCTACTCGGCCGACGAGGTGCGCGGACGCTCCTTCTGGGATCTCCTGCTCCCGCCGGAGGAGGTGGAGACCGTGCGAGGCGTGGTGGCCGATCTTCTGGCTGGGGGGTCGTCCGGAACGCTGGAGCACCACTGGCTCACCCGGCAGGGTACCCGCCGCCTCCTGACCTGGGCCATCACCATCCTCCGGGATGGCGAGGGCGAGCCCGAGCACATCGTGGCCATGGGGATCGATGTGACCGAGCAGCGGCGGGCCGAGCGGGCCCTGCGCGAGAGCCGGGAGCAGTACCGGTTCTTTCTCCAGCAGACCACCGAAGGGGTATGGCGCGCGGAGGTCAACCCGCCGCTGCCGGTCGACACGCCGGAGCAGATGCAGATCGAGCATTGCGCCAACCACGCCTATCTCGTCGAGGTGAACGACGCGATGGTGCGGATGTACGGCTGCGGCGACGCCAGCGAGCTCATCGGTGGGCGATTCGGCAGCACCTTCGATATGGCCGATCCCCGTACCCAGGAGTTCCTCAGCGGATTCATCCGGAGCGGATACCGGACCAGCGATCTCGAATCCCGCGAATTCGATCGCGGGGGCGCGCCGCGCCGCTTCGTCAACCACATGGTCGGGGTGGTCGAGCAGGGGCGGCTCACCGGGATCTGGGGCACCCAGCGGGACGTGACCGAGCGGTTGGAGGCCGAGGAGGCGGTTCGCGCCGCCCGCGACCATCTCAAGGCGCTGGTGGACGCCTCGCCGCTTCCCATCGTCGGCGTGGACTCGGCGGGGGTCGTGCTGAGCTGGAATCAGGCGGCCGAAGACATCTTCGGCTGGACGGCGGACGAGGTCATCGGGCACCGCCTGATCAACATTCCCCCGGACAAGCAGAGCGAGTTCGAGGACTTGCTCGCCGGGGTGCTCGGTGAACACCCGTGCACCAGCTACGAGACCCAGCGGCTCAGAAAGGACGGAAGCCGGATCGACGTGAGCATCTCGACCGCCGCCCTGCACGACGCGCGCGGACGCCCGATCGGCAGCGTGGCGATCTACCTCGACGTGACCGAGCGGAAGCGGGCGGAGGAGCTGCTCCAGCTCTCGCAGGAGCAGCTCCGTCAGGCCCAGAAGATGGAGGCCGTCGGCCGGCTGGCGGGCGGGATCGCGCACGACTTCAACAACCTGCTCACCGCGATCCTGAGCTACAGCGAGATAGCCCTCACCGATCTCAGGCCGGGGGACCCGGTCCGGGCGGATATCCAGCAGATCCGCGAGGCCGGCGAGCGGGCGGCCGAGCTCACCAAGCAATTGCTCGCCTTCAGCCGGCGCCAGCTGTTCCAGGTCCGCAGCCTGAGCCTCAACGACGTGGTGATCCACGCCGAGCGGATGCTCCAGCCCCTGATGGGCGACGACGTGGAGATCCGCCTGGGGCTCTCGCAGACCCTGGCCCATACCCGCGCGGATGCCGGCCAGCTCGAGCAGGTGCTGCTCAATCTCGCGGTCAACGCGCGCGACGCCATGCCCTCGGGCGGCACCCTCAGCCTGACCACGGCGAGCATCGAGGTGAGCGAAGAGGCTGCCGCCCGCTGGGGCCACCTGGTGCCCGGCTCCTACGTCACGCTCACGGTCCAGGATACCGGCAGCGGCATGAGTCCGGAGGTCCAGGAGCGGATCTTCGAGCCGTTTTTCACCACCAAGGGAGCGGGACAGGGCACCGGTCTCGGGCTCTCCACCGTCTACGGCATCGTCAAGCAGACCGGCGGGCACATCTTCGTCTCCAGCGAGCCCGGCGGCGGGAGTACCTTCACGATCCACCTCCCGGCCAGCGCGCCCGCCACGGAGCCTCCGCCGGCGGAGTCGGGCGGGACGGCGGTGCCCGGCACCACCGAGACGGTGCTGCTGGTGGAGGACGAGGACCTGGTCCGGCAGCTTACCCGCGAGATCCTGCTCCGGAACGGCTTCCGGGTACTGGAGGCCGCCGACGGCGCCGAAGCGCTGCGCCTCGTCAGGCAGTATGACGGCCAGATCGATCTCATGGTCACCGACGTGGTCATGCCGCGGATGAGCGGCAACGAGCTGGTGGGCCACGCCCGGCCGTTGCGCCCCGACATGCGGGTTCTGTACGTGTCGGGATATTCGGAAGAGGCGATTGCCCGCCACGGACAGCTCACCGAAGGCGTGGAGCTGCTGTCGAAGCCGTTCACCCCCGGCGTGCTCACCGCCAAGATCCGCCAGATCCTCGACCGGACCACCTGACGGGTATATCTTCGGGGCACCTCTCACCGGTCGCCCTGTGGGTCCAACCATCACCGACGTGTCCCGCCTGATCACCCCGCCCATCCTGCTCGCCGCCGGAGCCGCGCTGGTCGGACTGGGCCTGCTCATCCTGCTCCTGCTCCAGGTGGGGGCCAGGCGGCGGGCGGAACGGACCGCCATCGCGGTTCGGACGGAGCTCCGAACCGTTACCGCCACCATGCGCGAAGGGGTGATCGCCTACGATTCCGACCGGCGTATGCTGTTCGTGAACTCGGGGTTCGAGCGGCTGACCGGGTTCCCCGAAGAGGACCTGCGGGACCAGGAGTTCCTCCAGTTCGTCCACCCGGACGACCGACCGGCGCTGCTGGGCGAGTGGGAGCGCCTGGCCCAGGGCGAGTCGCTTCGGGATCAGGAGTACCGGGTGGTCACCAGCAGCGGCGCCGTCCGCTGGTGCGCCGGCGACTGGGAGCCGCTGCTGGACGAGGCCGGCCGGCAGATCGGCGTGCTGGGCACCGAGTTCGACATCACCGAGCGGAAGCTGGCCGAAGAAGCCATGCGGAGCGACACCGAGCTGCTTCAGGCGGTGATCGAGGTGCAGCAGGCCGTGGCCGCGGCGGGCCTGGACTCCGCCACGGTGATGCGAGTCATCGTCGAGCGCAGCCAGCGGCTCACCGGCGCCGGCGGCGCGTGCATCGAGGTGATCGAGGGCGAGGAGCTGGTTCCCAAGGTGTACCTGGGCATCGACCCGCCCAGGCTGGCGCTGGCCACCAGTCTCTCGGGCCTGTCGGTCAGGACCGGCGAGCTGCAGCGCAGCGACGACACCTTTACCGATCCCCGGATCGGGCACACCGCCTACCGCGAGCGCAACATCCATTCGCTCCTGGCGGTGCCGCTCAAGGACGAGCAGCGGATCGTGGGCATCCTCAAGGTGATCTCGACCCAGCCCCAGGCCTTCAGTGATCGCGACGCCAAGGCCCTCCGGCTCCTGGCCGGGCTCGCCGGTGCCTCACTGGGGCACGCCGCCACGTTCGAGAGCCGGCAGGCACGCCTGGAGGAGCGCACCCGTGCGCTGCAGGACAGCGAGCAGCGCTTCAAGCAACTGGTCGACGTCGCCCAGGAAGGCATCTGGGTGGCCGACGAGCGGGGGATCATCACTTACGTCAACCAGCGCATGGCCGAGCTGCTCGGCTACCAGAACGGGGCGATGCTGGGACGGCCGGTCTACGACTTCGTGGATGCCGGCTCCCGCTCGAACGCCCAGCGCGTCCTCTCCCGTCCGGCCGGCACCCAGGGCGACAACCACGATCTGCGCTTCCGCCGGCAAGATGGGACCGAGCTCTGGGGCCTGGTCTCGGCCAGCCCGATCGTGGGGCGCGACGGCGGCACCATCGGCAGCGTCGGCATGGTCACCGACATCACCACCCGGAAGCGGGCCGAGGACCGCTTGCGCCGCTCGGCCGAGCGGCTGACGATGCTGCACGACATGGATCAGGCGATCCTGGCGGCCCGCTCTCCCGCCGAGATCGGCCGGGTGGCGCTCGGCCGCATGCGGCGGATGGTGACCTGCCAGCGGTGCAGCGTCGTCCTGTTCGATTTCGAGCGGGACGAGGCGCAGATGCTCGCCGGCTATGCCGGCGACCTGCCGCTCAAGACCTCGCCGCTTCCGCTGGCGACGTTCTCCCCCGCGGACGTGCTCCGCCACGGCTCGGTACGGTACCTCGAGGACCTCGCCACCCTGGAGGAGCGCCCCCCGATTCTGCAGAATCTGTTCGACGACGGGATGCGGAGCGTGCTGTCGGTGCCGCTCCTGGTCAGCGGCGAGGCGATCGGCGAGGTCAACCTCGCCTCGACCACGCCCCAGGGCTTCGATGCGGAGCACCGCGATATCGCGCAGGAGATCGCCACGCCGCTGGCCATCGCCATTCAGCAGGCCCGGCTTCGCGAGGAGCTGGGCCGGCAGACGGCGGAGCTCGAGCGGCGGATGGCCGAGCGCGGCGCGGCGCTCCGGGCGGCCACCGCCGAGCTGGAGACCCTGTTGTACTCGGTCGCCCACGACGTCCGCGATCCGCTCCGTCACATCTGCGGGTTCGCCCAGCTCCTGCTGGAGGACGCCGGGCCCGCTCCCGACCCGGCCGTGCAGCACTACGCCAGGCGGATCGGCGAGGCGGCCCAGCGAATGGCGGGCCTGGTGGACGACCTGGTCACCCTCTCGCGCGTCGGGCGCCAGGACCTGATGCGTCGTCCGGTGGACATGGGCTTCCTGGTCGAGGATCTGGTGGGCCGGCTGCAGGCGGAGATCACCGGACGCGAGATCGAGTGGCGGGTCGAGCAACTCCCCGAGCTGGACTGCGATGCCTCGCTCGCGCGGCTGGCCCTGGAACAGCTCCTGTCCAACGCGGTCAAGTTCACCCGTGGACGGGAGCAGGCGGTCATCCACGTGCGGCCGGTCGAGGCGGACGGCCAGACCGGCGTGGCCGTGCAGGACAACGGCGCGGGCTTCAACATGGCGCATGCCGGCAAGCTGTTCGGGGTCTTCCAGCGGCTGCACGGCCTGGAAGAGTTCGAAGGCAACGGCGCGGGACTGGCGCTGGTGCAGCGTATCGCCCACAAGCACGGCGGCCGGGTCTGGGCCGAGGGCGAGGTCGGCCAGGGCGCGACGTTCTACATCACCTTCGGCGGGCCCCGCGCCTGATGCTGCCCGACGAGGTCGATCTGCTCCTGGTCGAGGACGACCCCCTCGAGGTGGAGCTCATGCTCCGCGCGCTCCAGGCCCTGGAGTCCTCCTGCCGCATCGGGGTCGCGCGCGACGGCGAGGAGGCGCTCGATTTCCTGCTCGCGCGCGGCCACTTCCGGCACCGCCTGGGTGCACCCCTTCCCCGGCTGACGCTGCTCGAGCTCAGGCTGCCCAAGGTCGATGGGCTCGAGGTGCTTCGCGCGCTCCGGACCAGTCCCCGCACCAACACCGCCCCCGTGGTGGTGCTCACCTCCTCGGCGGAATCGCGCGAGGTGGCGCAGTGCTATCAGCTCGGCGCCAACAGCTGTGTCGAGAAGCCGGTTGAGTTCCAGGCATTCACCGAGATGATGCGGAGCCTGGGGGACTACTGGCTGCGACTCAACCAGACCGCGCCGTCAGGCGCGGTGTTCGGCTGAGCAGTATATCCGATCCTTCGCGTGAGGTCATCCGTGATCGCCCGATCCTGGTGGGTGCCGGCCGCGTCGGCCCTGCTCTTCCCCCTCGCCTCGCTCCACGCCCAATCGTCCCTGGAGATTCCTTACCAGCGTTCGGTCCTTTCCAACGGGCTGACGCTGCTGGTGCACGAGGACCACAAGGCGCCGATCGTCGCGGTGAATGTCTGGTATCACGTCGGCTCCAAGAACGAGCGGCCGGGGCACACCGGGTTCGCCCACCTGTTCGAGCATCTCATGTTCAACGGGAGCGAGCATTTCGACAAGGAGTTCCAGGGACCGCTGGAGCGCGCCGGGGCCACCGATCTCAACGGTACCACCAACGAGGACCGGACCAACTACTTCGAGAACGTCCCCACGTCGGCCCTGGACCTGGCACTCTGGCTCGAGTCGGACCGGATGGGACACCTGGTTGGCGCCATCAGCCAGGCCAAGCTCGATGAGCAACGCGGGGTGGTGCAGAACGAGAAGCGGGAAGACGAGAACGTGCCCTACGGCAAGGTCTGGGAGTTTCTCACCCCCAAGCTCTACCCCTCCAACCACCCGTACTCCTGGACCACGATCGGATCGATGGAGGACCTCGACGCCGCCAAGCTGGACGATGTGAAGGCCTGGTTCCAGACCTACTATGGGGCGGCCAACGCGGTCGTGGCCATCGCGGGTGACATCGACCCGAAGACGGCCAGCGAAAAAGTTGAGCACTACTTCGGCGACATCCCCGCGGGGCCGCCGGTAGCGCGGCAGAGCGAGTGGACCGCCAAGCGGACCGGGAGCCAGCGCGGAGAGATGCAGGACCGAGTGCCGCAGGCCCGGCTCTACAAGGTGTGGAACGTGCCGGCGTGGAGCTCCGCCGATGCCGACTATCTCAATCTGGCGAGCGCGGTCCTGAGCGACGGAAAGTCTTCCCGCCTGTACAAGCGACTGGTGTACGACGAACAGCTCGCCACCGACGTGAACGCCTCGCTCGATCCGAGGGAGATCGGGGGGCTGTTCACCATCCAGGCCAGCGCCCGTCCGGGCGTGGAGCTCCCGCGGGTGGAGCAGGCGGTGAACCAGGAACTCGCGCGATTTCTGATCGGGGGGCCGACACCGGCCGAACTCAGGCGGGCCAAGACCCAGTTCCGTGCGGGGTTCATCCGCGGGATCGAGCGGATCGGCGGGTTCGGCGGCAAGTCGGACGTGCTGGCGCAGGGCGAGGTTTTCGCCGGGAGGGCGGACTTCTACCGAGTGCGGCTCACCCGTGTGGCCGGCGCGACCGCGCAGCAGCTCCGGCGTGCGGCGGTCCGGTGGCTCTCCCAGGGGGACTACACTCTGGAAGTGCACCCATTCCCGGAGTACGCCACGGCCACCGCCGGTGCCGACCGCTCCAAGCTCCCCGAGCCCGGCACGCCGCGCGAAGCCGCGTTCCCGGCGCTCCAGCGGGCCACTCTGTCGAACGGCCTCAAGGTGGTGCTGGCCGAGCGCCGCTCGATACCCCAGGTGCGCTTCGACCTGCTGCTGGACGCGGGCTACGCCGCCGATCAGTT
>JBJMOX010000276.1:0-18000 GCA_045803515.1 Gemmatimonadales bacterium | reverse complement strand
TGCGCGGCCTGCTCACCACAGCGCTCGCTCCCTCGCCGGCCCGCCGCTTTCAGACGGTGGCGGAGTTCGTGGGGGAGCTTGCCCCGCCGACCGACCAGCCGACCGACCAGCTCATCCAGTTCATTCCCGAGCCGGCAAGACCCCGCGGGAGCAGCCTTGTCCGTCTCGGGGCCGCCGCCGCCGCTCTCGTCACTCTGACGGCCGGCCTCTGGCTGTTCTGGGGCACGCCAAGGCCGACACTCGCTGCGCTGACCCGGACCCGAGTGCAGGAATCCGGGGCCGTGACGCGACCCGAGCGCGACTCGGTACCCGCGAGGTCGCCAGCGCCCGTGGCCTCCGTGCCGCACGCATCTCCGCGCCCGCCTGTCGACCCTGGGCACGCCAGGGCCGCCGTCAGCCCCGACTCGGCTCCGGGACCTAGGATCAGCCCCTTCCGGCGCTCCCATCCGTGGGTCGCCGTGGCTGGTGAGCGATTCTATTATCGCAGCACGTGTCCGGCGGCACTCGAGTCGCGCGACCTCCTCTTCTTTCGGACCGAAGAGGAAGCCCGGGCCAGCGGGTTCATCCGCAGCCAGGTCACGGGGTGCAACTGAGCCGGACAGCCCCTTCATAGCCGGGATGATCGCGGCGCACGCGGGCGCCCGGGAGCCAGACCGGTGCGCCGTCGATCCCTTCCGGAAGCGGGATCTCCAGCCAGTCCGCCATCGCGGGAAAGAGATCGACGGTTCTGAGCGGCGCCGCCGGCAGCGGCTCGCTGGTCCAAACCGGCGTCTGCATGTGCCCACGGATGAGGCTGCCGTGACCGGAGCGGTGCTCGGGCACCTCGAAGCGGGCGCGGAAATCGTAGCCTTCCCGGGCGACGACCAGGAGGTCGCCGGCTCGGCCGGCCCGGAATTGGTCCAGGAGATGGTAGGCCGCGTCCGGCAGCTCCGCATCCCAGGTCGACTCCAGCCAGTCCCGCTCCGATCCACTCCGCTTCCCGCCGACGGCGAGGGGATCGCCCTCCAGCGGACGATAGCTGATGCTTCCGGCCGCGCGCCGGATGAGGGCACTTCCCGCCGAGCTACCGAGCCAGACGCCGCCGTCCCGCGACTCGCCCGCCACCAGGGCGACGGCCGGCTCGGCGATGAGCGCGGCCACCAGATCAGTGCCGCTGCCGAACGCGTCCGGCTGCCGAAGGCGCTCGACGGGCCAGCGCTCTTGCCGGCGGAGGTCGGGCCGGGCGTAGACCATGGCCGAGCCGTTGCCCGCCACCATGACCGCGGCTCGCGGTTTCCGCTCCCAGGTGACCGGGTGGGACAGCGTCGGTACACCATGATCCCGGAACCACTGCGCCAGGTCCAGGTGGGTATGCACCTCGGTCGCGCCATGGTCGCTCACGACCAGGATGAGGGTCCGCTCCAGCTCGCCGCGCCGCCGGAGCAGCGCCCGGACCTGGCCGACCGTCGCGTCGACCCGTTCGAGCGCGCGGCGGACGGGCGGGGAATCGGGAGTAGACTGGTGGGTGTAGCCGTCCACCGCGGGAAACTGGGCGAAGACGAAGCGCGCCGGGCCACCGGCCGCGCGCAGCAGGTGCCGGGCGACCGCATCGTCCGAGGGCTGGTGCCACTGGGCGTAGTGGGCCAGCGCGCCCCAGGCCTGACGCTCGCGTCGCGCGGGGTCGCCGCCGGGGGAAAGCCCGCGCGCGATCGGGGTAAAGATCCCCACGCTGCCCGGAACCAGATCGAACATCGTCCGCACGTCCGGGGCGATATCGCTGTCCAGCAGCGGGGCCTGGTAGCCGCAGTAGCTCCGGACCGCCGCCCGGTCACGCCACCAGCGGCCGCTGTAGCTGCGCCGGTCGAGCCAGCGGATCGAGGGGATGTTGCAGCGTCCCGGAGTGCAGCCGGTGAGAAAGGGCAGGTAGGCGACGCTGGTGGTGGAGGGGAAGACGGTGATCGCGCGGGTCCGGCCGCCGGAACGGAGCATCGCCTCGAGGTTGGGAAGCTGCCCCGCCTGCAGCCGCTCCTCGGCCACATCCGCGCGGAGGCCGTCGACCAGCAGCAGGAGACACCGGGTGGACTGGGGAGGCATGCGATGGCCGTGAAGCGGACGAAGAGTTCGGTCTCGGGAAGCCGGAAGCTAATTCGATGAATGGCGAGGGGAAGCGCCGCGGCAGCCTCACGTCCGCGATGAACTGGATGGCGGGGCTGTCGCTGCTTCTCTTCTGGCTGCCCGGCCTGGGTCCGTTCATCGCCGGGCTGGTGGGAGGGAGCAAGGCAGGCTCCGTGAGACGGGCGGTGCTCGCCGTGTTCCTGCCGGCGGTGCTCACCGGCGTACTGGCGGCGGCCGGGGTGGTGTATCTGGCTCATTGGTGGGTCTGGGGCCTTCTCGCCGGGCTGGGCGGGATCGCCGTCTCACTCCTCAACGTCGTGCCGCTCCTGGGCGGCGCCGTCCTCGGCGGTCTCGTCTCCCGGCTGACTCTGGGTGATGCAGACGAAACCCGCTCCTCTCATCGCCCGTAGCGTCCCCATGCATCCCATCGCCTGTCTGGTCCTCGCGCTCGCCTTCGCGAGCTGCGGCTCCGGCCCGTCCGATTCGCTGCCGGACGGTGACCTCCGGGTGCTCTTCATCGGGAACAGTCTGACCGAGGCTAATGACCTCCCGCGCATGGTCGCCACCATCGCGGCCGGCGACGGATCGCGGAGGATCGCCGTCGAGGCGGCCACTCTCGGTGGGGCGAGCCTGGCGGACCTCTGGAATCAGGGCGATGCCCTGGCGGCGATCGCGCGCGGGGGCTGGAATGTCGTGGTGCTCCAGCAGGGACCGTCCGCCCTGCCGGAGAGCCAGGTGCTCCTGGTGAACGACAGCAAGCGATTCGCCGAGCGGATCCGGGCAGTGGGCGCCCGGCCCGCGCTCTACATGGTCTGGCCTCCCCTCAATCGGGCGGGCGACTGGGACGCGGTGACCCAATCGTATACCGTGGCGGCGGGCGACGTCGACGGACTCCTCTTCCCGGCAGGTGAGGCGCTGCGCGAGGCCCTCCGGCGGAACCCGGCCTTGAGCCTGTTCCAGACCGATGGCTTCCATCCCACCGCCACGGGCAGCTACCTCGCCGGGCTGGTGATCTACGCTCAACTCACGGGGCGCCCTGTGACCGGCCTGAGCCAGCGGACCCCGCCGGCCGGCGTTTCCTCCCTGGATTTCGCGGTGCTCGAGGCCGCCGCCGAACAGGCCATCAAGGATCACGGCATCCCCTGAGCGAGGTCGCTTCCCTCCCGACCTGCCGATGTGCGGTACCTCACCTCAGCGCCTCAGATTGTGGTATATCTTACAACGTCACGGATTCGTCACAATTTCGCCTCCACATCATCACACCGGCCGAGCGAGGCCCACGAATGTACATCGACCCGACTGCCGGGAGCCTGCTGCTCCAATTCATCGCTGCCGGCGTGCTCTCCGCCGTGGCCATGATCTCCCGGGTACGTGAGGGCGTGAAATCCCTCTTCAAGTCGCTCCTGCCTGGCCACCGCCGGTGGACCGGGAAGCGGTAGAGGGACCTCGCTCGCCGGCACGGCTGTACCCCTTTCTGCTGGCCGTCGTTCCCGTTCTGCACCTGGTCGCATCCAATCCGGGATGGTCCAGGCTCGGCGACCTCGCGGTCGTGCTGGCCGTGGTGCTCGCCGGCTGTGGCGTGGTCTACGGGCTAGCGGCGCTGCTGGCGCGCGGACGCTGGGCCGGCCGCCTGCCCCCGCTCGCTGTCCTGGCGGCCGTGCTCTGGTTCTGGGGATACGTGCAGGTGGTCGACCGCGTAGGCCACCGGGGCGATCTCACCACCCACCTGGTGCTCCTTCCGCTCGGCCTGGCCGCCACGCTCGGACTCGGCTGGTGGCTGCTCCACCGGCCCGCCGGGCTCGACCGGCTGACGAGCTTCCTGACCCTGGCGGGTGCGCTCCTAGTCGGGTGGTCGGCACTCTCGATCGGGATCACGGAGGTGCGAAGCGCCCTGGCCATTCGGCGGAGCCCCATCGTCCAGCGCCTGGGGAGGCCGATCCGGGTCCGAGCCGGCGTCACATCCGGTCCCAAGCGCGACATCTATCTGATCATTCTGGACGAGTATGCCAACGCCGAGGTCACCCGGGCGCGCTACGGGTTCGATAACCATGTCTTTCTGGACAGCCTGCGCCAGCTCGGTTTCGTGGTGCCGGCGGTCCACAGCAACTACCTGCACACCCTGCTCTCGCTGCCATCGCTGCTCAACGCCTCCCAACTCGCCGACCTGGGGCGTGAGCTCGGCGGCCGGACGAGCAACCCGAGGTTGCCGAACTATCTGCTCGAGCACAATCGGGTGGGGGGCTTCCTTCAGTCGGAGGGCTACACCTTCGCGTTTTTTCCCTCGCTGTGGTGGCCGGCCACCCGGCACAACCGGACCGCGGACTGGGAGTTCGATGGGAGCCCGGGGTTCGACCCGGTGCGGGAGCTGAGCCGGACGGAGCTCCGCCGCGACCTGCGGATTGCCTCCATGCTCGATCTGCTCCATCGGGAATCCGGGTGGCACGCCGCCGACGCCGACCAGATCGTGCATACCTTCGAGGCCCTGGCCCGGGTGCCAGGGATGCCCGGCCCGGTATTCGCGTTCGCGCACGTGCTGAGCCCCCACCAGCCATTCACGTTCGGGTCGGACTGCCGGCCAATAACGGGGAAGCCGGCCGAGAGCTCCAGGAAGGTTGGCGGGCGCTACGTGGCGCAGATCGAGTGTCTCGACCAGATGGTGCTGAAGCTGGTCACCTCGCTCCTGCACGATTCCGACGTGCCGCCGGTCATCCTGCTGCAGGGTGATCACGGCGTCGGCTCACCTCCCTTCGATTCCGCCGCCACAGCAGAGGAGATTCCTCTCGCGGCCGCCCACGACCGATTCGGCGCGTTCGGGGCCTACTACCTCCCGAACCATGGGGCGGCGGCCTTTGGAGACAGCGTCACCGTGGTCAACGTCATGGGGAACGTGCTTCGCCAATACCTTGGCGCGGACCTGCCACGGGAACCCGACGACCTCTATGTCTCCTCGTATTTCGCTCCCTACGCGTTCAAACGGGTGAATCTCACCTGGCTGGCGCAGGCCGACTCGCTGGCCGGCCGGCCGCCCGGCCCCGGAGCCGCGACCGCCGCGCTACGCTGACCCCGTCGGCGCGGTTGGCGCCCTCCCGGCTTCGGCCTATATTCGCTCCGTGAGCTTACCCAGCCACGACCTTTCCAAGCTTCGGATCGATCGCGATCCTCCGCCCGGCGTGCGCCGCGCCTTCAGGCGCACGCTGGTCATCGTGGGCGTCGTGGTCGTGGTGCTCGCGGCCGCCGGCGTCTACGCCCGGAGCCGCTACGTCCCCGTGGTCGAGACCATCGTCGCCAGCCCGGTCTCGAGCGGGGCGGCCGGCGGTGGCTCCGCCGCCACGTCCGTCACCGCCAACGGCTATGTCGTCGCCCGCGTCCACGCCGCGGTGTCGGCCAAGATTCCCGGCCGCATCGCCTCGCTCACGGTGGATGGCGGCTCCGAAGTGCGCCGCGGCCAGGTCATCGCCAGGCTGGAGAACGCGGACTACGCGGCCGCCGCGGCGGAAGCGCGCGCCAACCTGGCCAGTGCCCGGGCGCAGTTGCTCGAGGCGGGCACCGAGCGGGACCAGTCCGCGCGCGAGTCGCGCCGCGTCAACCAGATTCATCTCGAGCATCCCGAGCTGGTCTCGGCGCAGGACGCGGAGATCGCGCGGAGCCGAGCCGAGCAAGCGGCGGCGCGCGCGAGCTCCGCCCAGGCGCGGATGGAGGCGGCCGACGCCGCGCTTCGTTACGCTCAGGCCACCCTGGAGAACACCTATATCCGCGCACCGTTCACCGGCACGGTGCTCCGGAAGGAGGCCGAGGTCGGGGAGGTGGTGGCCCCGTCGGTGGGCGGAGGGCTCACCCGCGGCGCCGTGGTGACCATGGCGGACCTCGGCTCCCTCGAGGTGGAGGTGGACGTGAACGAGGCCTACATCGGGCGGGTGCGCCACGGGCAGCCGGCCCGGATCGTCCTCGACGCCTACCCGGACACCTCCTTCCGGGGCGAGGTGCGGCAGGTGGTGCCCACCGCCGACCGGCAGCGGGCCACGGTGCAGGTCAAGGTGAGCATCGTCGATCGCGACCAGCGCATCCTTCCGGAGATGGGTGCGCGGGTGGACTTTCTGGTCGCCGATTCGGGCGCGGCAGCGGCCTCGGCGGCCGGCCCCGCTGTCCGCTTCCGCCTGCCTGCTCCGGCAGTGCACGAGGCGGGCGGCCGCAGCGTCGTATGGCTGGTACGCGAGGGCCGGCTCCAGTCGCGCGAGGTAGAGGCGGGGCCGGTCAGCGGGGGATACCGCGAGATCGCCCGCGGGCTCGCGGGCGGGGAGCGGGTGGTGACGGGCAGCGTGGAGAACCCCAGGGAAGGGATGCGGGTCAAGACAGGCGAATAACCCTCAAGCTCAGAGCGATCTATGGCGCTGGTCGAAATTCGGGACGTACACAAGAGCTTCCGCCGGGACGCCGAGCGGATCGACGTCTTCAGCGGGCTCTCGATGGACATCGAGCAGGCCAGCTTCACCGCCCTCATGGGACCCTCCGGGTCGGGCAAGTCCACCCTGCTCAACCTCATCGCCGGGCTGGACAAGCCCACCAGCGGCACGGTGCGCGTGGGAGGCGCCGAGGTGAGCGCCATGACGCCGGCGCAGCTCGCGGGTTGGAGGTCGCGGAACGTCGGGTTCGTGTTCCAGCAGTTCAACCTTCTGCCGGTGCTCACTGCCTTCCAGAATGTGGAGCTGCCGCTCCTGCTTACGCGGCTCTCCCGGAAGGAGCGCGACGAACGGGTCCGCATCGCGCTCGGCGTCGTCGGCCTGGATGATCGGCTGCATCACTTCCCGCGGCAGCTTTCGGGCGGGCAGGAGCAGCGGGTCGCCATCGCCCGCGCCATCGTCGCCGATCCGACCCTCGTCCTGCTGGACGAGCCGACCGGCCAGCTCGACGCGAAGAGCTCGCAGGAAGTGCTGGCGCTCCTGGGCCAGCTGAACGACGAGTTCGGCAAGACGATCGTGGTGGTGACCCATGACCCCCACGTGGCGCTGCGGGCCAGGCGCCAGCTGCACCTGGAGAAGGGGACCTTCGTGGAGCAGGGGCAGGCGGCGGCGGCACCGGCGGCCGCGGGGGTGGCGCCATGAAGTTCCTGATGCTTCTCCGTGCCAATCTGGGCCGGCACAAGCGGCGAACGATTCTGACCATGGCGAGCGTCGCGCTGGCGCTGTTTCTGTTCGCCTCGCTCCGCACCGTGATCACGACGCTTCGCTCGGCCGCGCAGTTCGGGAGTGCCCGCCGGCTGGTGACCACCAACGCGAGCGGCCTCATTTTCCCGCTGCCGGTCGCGTATGCCAGTCGGATCCAGACCATCCCGGGCGTCGAGAAGGTGACCTGGGCCAACTGGTTCGGCGGACAGTACGGTGACGGCAAGCGCTTCTTCGCCAACTTCGCGGTGGACGCCAAGACCTATCTCGACCTCTACCCCGAGATGTCGGTCCCGGCCGACCAGCGCGAGGCGTTCCTGCAGGACCGCTCGGGGGCGCTGATCGGCGCGCGGCTCATCGACCTCTTCGGGTGGAAGGTGGGGCAGAACGTGACGCTCCGGGGCACGATTTACCCGGGGGACTGGACCTTCACAGTCCGCGGCGTCTACACCCCGACCGACAAGGCGATCAACGACGACGCCATGATGTTCCACTGGGCCTACCTGGACGAGCGCACCGGGCGAGGGGGGCTCGCGGGATGGTACATCCTGCAGGTGGACCGACCGGAGAGCGGGCCCCGCGTCGCCAAGGCGATCGACGACCTGTTCCGCAACTCGAGCTCGCCCACCAAGACCGGTACGGAACAGGCCTTCAACGCGAGCTTCGCCACCATGTGGGGGAACGTGAGCCTGTTGATGAACACCATCGGGATGGCGGTGGTGTTCGCCATCCTGCTGGTCACGGCCAACGCGATGATGATGAGCGCCCGGGAGCGCACCCGCGAGCTGGCGGTGCTCAAGACCATCGGCTTCACCGACCGCCGGCTCTTCGGCCTGGTGATGCTCGAGGCCGGGATCATCACCGTGACCGGCGCTGCCCTGGGCCTGGGCACGGCTAAGCTGCTCTACCGTGCCACCAACTTCAATGCGGCGGGATTCCTGCCGGGATTCGACGTGACCCCGGCCACGCTCGCCCTCGGTGCGGTCGTCGCGCTGGTCCTGATGCTGGCGAGTGGCATCGTCCCGGCCCTCCGCGCCGCGCGGCTGCCGGTGGTCGCGGCGCTGAGGAACGTCGAATGAAGATCCCGCTCACGTACAACTTGCGAAGCGTCCGGCAGCGTCCCGTGTCGACCGCGCTCACGGCGCTCGGCATCGGGCTGGTGGTGGCGGTGTTCATCGCCATGCTGGCGCTGGCCAACGGCTTCGCGTCGGCGCTCGCGAGGACCGGCTCGGAGGAGAACGTGCTCGTGCTTCGGAAGGGCGCCGATTCCGAGATGTCGAGCGGGCTGGACCGCGATGCCATCAGGACCCTCACGGCCTCGCCCCACATCGCGCGCGGGCCGGACGGGCGCGCCCTGGTGAGCCCCGAGGCGTACGTCGTTATCCCGCTGGGCCGCATGGGCGACACGACCCAGCTCGCCAACGTCGTCGTCCGCGGCGTGAGCGAACAGGCCTGGCAGGTACGCTCCAACGTGCGGCTGCTCGAAGGCACCCGGCCGTCGGCGGGAAAGAACGAGGTCTGTATCGGCAACCGGCTGGTCGGGCGGTTCCCCCATACCGGGCTCGGCGAAACGATCCACTTCGCGGGCCGGCCGTGGACGGTGACCTGCCACTTCACCGCCGCGGGGTCGGCCTTCGAGTCCGAAATCTGGGGGGAGAACGAGCAGATCATTCCCGCCATGCACCGCGAGGGTTTCCAGTCGCTCGCCTTCCGCCTGGCCGATCCGGCCGCGTTCGAGGAGGCCAAGCGCCTGCTCGAGGCCGACAAGCGGGTGACGGTGGACGTCTACCGCGAGTCCGCCTTCTACGCCAAGCAGTCGGAGCTGCTCGGCCGCATCCTGCGGATTCTCGCCATCATGATCACGGCCATCATGGCGGTGGGCGCCGTCTTCGGCGCGGTCAACACGATGTACGCCGCTGTGGCCTCACGAGCACCGGAGATCGCGGTGCTGCTCACCCTCGGGTTCCGGCCGCGCAGCATCCTGGCGAGCTTTCTCGCGGAATCGGCGCTGATCGCGGCGGCGGGCGGACTGGTCGGCTGCCTGCTCGCGCTGCCGATCAACGGCATCGTGACCAGCACCACCAACTGGGCCAGCTTCAGCGAGATCGCGTTCAGCTTCCGGGTCACCCCGGCGCTCCTGCTGGCCGGGCTCATCTTCGCGCTGGTCATGGGAACACTGGGCGGATTCTTCCCGGCGCGGCGGGCCTCGAAGGCGCCGGTGATCCAGGCGATCCGGTGACGGATTCGGCTAAGGGTTCCGCCTCGGACGGCCAGCAGATCGTCGTACTGGGTGGTGGGTTCGGCGGGGTGGCGGCGGCGCGGCATCTTGAGCGCCTGTCTGGCGCACGATCGAAGCTCACCATCAGCCTGGTGAGCCGCGACAATTTTTTCGTGCTCACCCCGCTGCTCTTCGAGGCCTGCTCCGGGACCCTGGAGCTGCGGCATTGCGCCCAGCCCATCAGGCCCGCCCTCCGGCGGGCCCGCTTCGTCGAGGCCACGGTGGAGAGCGTGGACGTCGAACGACGCGTGGTGCACGCGGTCGCCACCGAGGGGGCCGGGTACGAGCTCCCGTATGACCAGCTGGTCGTCGCGCTCGGGGCCACCACCAACCTGGCACTCATCCCCGGCTCCGAGCACGCGTTCACCTTCAAGACCATGGGCGACGCGCTCGTCTTGCGGAATCACTTGATCGAGCGCCTCGAGCGCGCGGATGTGGCGCCGGACCCGGCGCTCCGGCGCCGGTATCTCACGGTCGTCATCGTTGGAGGAGGGCTGGTCGGCATCGAGCTTCTGGGGGAGCTGACCGCCTTTGCCGACGACGTCCTGCGCTACTACCCGCGGATCCGGCGCGACGAGCTCCGCTTTCACCTGTTCGAGGCGACCTCGCGGATCTTGCCCGAGGTCGACCCGAAGCTCGCGGAGGCGGCCATGCGTGTGCTCCGGCGGCGCGGAGCCGATGTTCGCGCCTCCACGCCGGTCCGCGCGATCGAGCCGGGGCGAGTCCACCTTGGCGATGAGACCATCGACACGGACACCATCGTGCTGGCGGCGGGGATCGTGCCGAACCCGGTCGTCGGTCGAATCCCTGTCGCGCACGACGAGCGGGGGCGCATTGCAGTCGAGCCGACCATGCGGAGCCGGAGCCACCCGAATGTCTGGGCTCTGGGGGACTGCGCCGCGATTCCGGGGCCGGACGGCCGCCCCTATCCGGCGCTCGCCCAACACGCGATCCGGGAGGCGCGGCGAGTCGCCCGGAACGTGGCCGCCACCATCGACGGCCGCGCGCCGGAGCCATTCACCTTCAGCTCACTCGGAACGATGGCGTCGCTGGGGCACGCCTGGGCGGTCGCGCAGGTCCTCGGCGTCCGGCTGACTGGATTCTTTGCCTGGTGGTTCCGTCGGACGTATTACCTGCTGCAGATGCCGCGCTGGGACCGCCGGCTCCGGATCGTCCTCGACTGGACGGTGGCGCTCTTCTTCCGGCCGGATATCACCAAGGTCGATCTCTCGCTCGAGCAGGAGCAGAGACATCAGCTTGGCGCGGCGGGGACGCGGGGATACCCGGGGAGACCCATCACTCCCTGACCGCCGCCACCTGCTCCCGCAGCACCCGAAGCGCCAGGTCGATCGTCCGCCGATGCGTCCGGAATGCCAGCGCCGCCATTCGCAACGTGAACCGCCCGTCAAGCAGCGTCGACGAAAGAAACACCCGGCCGTCCCGCCGGACGCCGTCGACGATCGCCTGATTGATCCGATCCACTTCCGCCGGGCCCGCCCCTGGCGGTGCCCAGCGATAGGTCACGACCGACAGCTCCGGCGGCGGGCCCACCTCGAAACCGAGCGCCCGCACCTCCTCGTAGAAGTACCGGGCCAGCAGCAGCTTCTCCTCGAGCGCCGCGCGGAACGGCCTCGTGCCCACCAGCATCAGCGGCAGCCACATGCGAAGCGCCCGGAAGTGCTTCGACAGCTCGGCCGAGAGGTCCGCGGGCGAGGTGTCGCCGGGCTCCCGCTCGGCGTCCTGCATGTAGGCGCCCTCGTACTCGTGCGCGGCGGCGAGCGCCTGCCCGTTCCGCACCACTACGAGGCCTGCCCCGTAGGGCAGGAAGAGGCTCTTGTGCGGGTCGAGGATGACCGAGTCGGATCGCTCGATCCCGCGGAGCGCCTGCCGCCCGTGTTCCGTCAGGAGGAAGAAGCCGCCGTAGGCCGCGTCCACGTGAAACCAGCAGCGCTCCCGCTGGGCGATCGTCGCGATGGCGTCGAGCGGATCCACGGCACCGGTGTCCGTGGTGCCGGCGGCGGCGACCACGAGCCACGGCCGGAGCCCGGCCGCGCGATCGGCCGCGATGCACTCGGCCAGTCCCTCCGGCCGCATGCGGAAGCGGTCGTCCATCGGCACGTGCCGCACGGGCGCCTCGCCCAGGCCGGCGATGCGGAGCGCCTTCTCGATACAGTGATGGGCCTGGGTGGTCAGGTAGACCACCGCGCTCGCGTAGTCGGCTCCCTTGAGCCCGTGCGCCTCGCGTGCGGCGACGATCGCCGCGAGCGTGGCAATGCTGCCACCCGAGGCGATGTTTCCCGCCGCCCCCGCAGGGTAGCCTACGAGATCCGCTACCCAGCGGACCAGCAGGTGCTCCATCCGCACCGCCCCGGGGCCGGTGAAGAAGATGCCCGCGTACTTGTTGGTGACCGCCGCCAGGAAGTCGGCGAGCGCCGAGTGGTAGAGGCCGCCGCCCGGGATGTACGCGAGGTGACCGGGCGAGGCGGGATTACAACCGGGCCGAACTACGTCTTGCTCGAGCAGCTCGATCACCTCGCCGAACGGGCGGCCGTGCTCGAGGATGGGCGCGTCGAGCAGGCCGCGGCTGGTGACGCCCTCAGCATCGAAGGCCTTGAGGGTATCGATGCGCCGGAGGAAGCGCTCGGATGAGGTGACCGCGGCGTCGCGCAGTCGGCGGCGGCGGCTGGTGCCGGGCTCGAGTGGCCTCGCGGCGCGCTCGAGCTGCCGAAGGCGCGCGAGCAGCGCGGTGCGCTCGGGGGCGGCGGCTTCGGGTGCAGGGGGGGTATGCGGCATAGGTGGCGTCAGAAGTTAATCAGAGGCTGGCCCGCGCGGCTCTTGACATCTGCTTGACTGCCCGGTGCTATGCGATGGGTTGCTGATCGGACCCCACTCCCACGGATCGGAACACCGCTATGCCACTCCATATCGTCTCCTCCGAGTCAAACGGGGTACTGGGACCCGCTCCAGCGGCGCGCGCCAGATCTCTCACCATCGTAGTCCTGCTCCTCGCGCTCGGCTGCGGAGGAGAGACTCCGTCTCCGACCGATCCCAGCTCAACCCCAGCGCTCGCGACTGCGGCCACTGCGCTGGCCTTCTCTCAGCTGAGCGGCGGCGGAGTTCACACCTGCGGCCTGACCACGGATTTTCGGGTGTACTGCTGGGGTTACAACGAGGATGGCCAGCTCGGCGATGGCACGAACACGGGCCCGGAGAGCTGCACCGGCGCTGTCGGGCCATTCGCCTGCAGCACCAGGCCCGTCCCGGTTGCCGGAACTCGGCAGTTCCGGCAAGTGAGCGCGGGTAACCTCCACACCTGTGCGGTGACGACAGACTTCCGGGCCTACTGTTGGGGCAGCAACTCCTTTGGCGAGCTCGGCGATGGCACGACGACGGACCGTACCACACCAGTCCTGGTCCGGGGTGGTCTGCAGTTCCGCCAAGTGGACGCTGGATCGTTCGGCCATACCTGCGGAGTGACCTACGCGGACCGCCGGGTCTATTGCTGGGGGTACAACCGCTTCGGCCAGCTCGGGGACGGAACGACCACCCAGCACCTGACGCCGATACCGGTTCTCGGGGGACACGAGTTCCGGCAGGTGACCGCGGGCGACTGGCACACCTGCGGGGTGACGACGTCGAACCAGCCCTACTGCTGGGGCCGGGACGACGTTGGCCAGCTCGGAAACGATCCGGAGAAGCGGACCCGCCTGAGGCCGGTTCTGGTGGCCGGCGGATACCAGTTCCGCCAACTGGATGCCGGGTCCTATCACACCTGCGCCGTGACGACGGACAACCGTGCGTTCTGCTGGGGAGGGGGAAGCGATGGGCAGATTGGCGATGGCAAGACCCTCGCGCGGTTCACACCCAGGGCGGTGGCGGGCGGGCTGAGCTTCACGCGCGTGAGCGGAGGCGTGTTCCACACCTGCGGCGAGACCACGAACAACCTGGCCTATTGCTGGGGCAACAATACCTTTGGTCAGCTTGGTAATGGTGGCCCAGAAGGTACCGATCAACTCAAGCCGGTCGCCGTGGCAGGGGGGCTCCACTTCGAACAGGTGAGCGCGGGCGGCAACCACACGTGCGGAACGACCTCGGCGGCAGTGGCCTACTGCTGGGGATACAACTTCTTCGGCCAACTGGGTGACGGGAACACGGCCGAGAGCCCGATCCCGGTCCCGGTCGCGGGCGGGACGTGAGCGCGTTCCGCCAAGCGTTCGGGACACTAACCTGCTCGGTGGCCACCGCGGCCAGGGAGTCACTTATGTCATCGAATCCGCCATTGGGTCCCAGGCTGGCGCTCGGGGCTATCTGCGGCGTCCTTGCAGCATGTAGCGGGGGCGAGGATCCGGCGACCGCTCCTGAGATCCAATCGCCAACCACCTCGGTGTCGGCATCGGCGGCCGCACCGGCCTTCGTTCAAGTGAGTGGTGGTGGTGCCCACACCTGCGGCATCACCGACACCGGCCAGGCGTATTGCTGGGGTAACAACTACGAGGGCCAGCTGGGTAACGGGACGACGGGGACCAGCCAGGTCACCCCGGGACCGGTCGCCGGCTCCCTGACGTTCCGGCTCATCAGCGCCGGCGAGACCTCCACCTGCGGAGTCACGACCGACCACCGAGCCTACTGCTGGGGGTTCAACAACCACGGCCAGCTGGGCGACGGCACGACCACCGGTCGTCTGACTCCGGTCGCCGTTCAGGGCGACCTCCAGTTCCAGACCATCGAAGTCTCGGATGAGCACGCGTGCGGGCTCACCGCCGGCGATCGGCGCGCCTTCTGCTGGGGGAGCAACTCGACCGGGCAGCTGGGAAACGGCAGTCTCAGCGAGCGCCATACACCAGTCGCTGTGGCGGGCGGCCGCGCGTGGCACCAGGTGACGCTCGGCGACCTGTTCACCTGCGGGGTTACCACCACCGGCAAGGGCTACTGCTGGGGCTCGGATCGCGAAGGTGCGCTCGGAGACGGGAGCGAGTCGATTGACCGGTCCCGGCCTTCACCCATTGCCGGGAATCACGTGTTCCGGCAGATCGATGCCGCGGCGTTCGCGACGTGCGCAGTGGATACGGCGCTGCACGCCTGGTGCTGGGGCGACAACACCGAGGGCCTACTGGGCGACGGCACGACCATCACCCGGTTCACGCCCCGCGCCGTAGTGGGCGGCCTGACCTTCGAAAGGGTCACGGCCGGCCTCGCCTCGACCTGCGCCGAGACCACGAGGAACCAGGCGTACTGCTGGGGCGACAACGAGCAAGGTGAGCTCGGGACGGGAGCCTTCGGGCAGCCCCCCTTCAGCGCGAAACCATTGCCGGTGGTCGGCGGCCACGGTTTCGCACAGGTCAGCGTCGGCGACGGCTTCGCGTGCGCCCGCACGCCGGAGAAGGTGACCTGGTGCTGGGGTTACAACGGCTATGGACAGCTCGGCAACGGGACGACCATGGGGAGCGCCAGTCCCGCGCTGGTGATCGGCTCGAATTGAGAACTGAAGGACCACGCCGTGGTCGAGGGAGCACGGTTTCGGTAAACCAGTAAACTTGAAGAGAGCTCTCCGGGCGGTACGCGAGGGAGGCAGAGTAGGGCACCGGGAGGACATCCAAAGACGTACCGCGGAGACCGCGCGCCGAAACACGAAACCCCGCCAGCCTGTAACCGCTGACGGGGTTCTCGCTTATTCAATTGGGGCGCCCAGATTTGAACCGGGGACCTCGTGCTCTCGAAGCTGGGGCAGGGGGTCCTGCCTCCGATTCCATAGTTGTGCTTCCCTGAGCAGTGCGGGGAGCCGTAATCCCGAAACCGGGGCGAAAGCCGATCCGCATCCGCATCCCGGCTTCTCCTACAAGATTTCTGCCAACTCGGTATCTCCCCTCCAAGATGGAACGGTCAAGGGGGATCGCTTGTCGCAAAATGGGCCCTAAATGTCGCGTTCTGGTCCTTACTTGGGACTGGAGGCGTACAAGATTACCCGTTGCTTCCCGATCCAGGTCTAGGCAACACCACTTGGGACCCTCGAGGCGACGCACCGTCGGCGCCCCGAGGGAGCAGCAGGCGCTCATGCTGATTGCCGCCACCCACCCCTGTGATTCGGCAGGAACACCTCCCGGTCCCACGGGGGCCGCCTCAGGCGCTGGACGTCTGCGGCGGGCCAAGTGCCTGTGCCTCGCCCTGGCTTTAGTCGGGTGTGAGGACTTTCCCGACGCGCCCACCTCGACCGTCACCGTACGAGAGCCGTCCGACGCCCCCTGGCCGCAGGAGGTGTTCGTCAAGAACACCTTCGTCCTGACCATGGACGTGGAGGGCCAGGGCGCTGCTGCGATCACTGGACTGGCGGTCGACTGGCGGTCCACCGACCCGAGCGTACTGGCACTGAGTCCGGTTGAAGCCGGGCCCACTCATGAGGACTCGTTGGTCGCGCAGCGGAGCATCCGGGTGGTGGCGCAGCGGCGGGGCAGAGCCGAGATCAGCGCCACCATCGTTCAACCCGGAATCGAGGCGGGGAGCCTCAAGCAGGAAGTGCGTGTCATGGAGCGGTGGATCGCGGTCTCGGCCGGGGGCACACACACATGCGGCCTCACCATCGACCACTCGGCCCTTTGCTGGGGAGAGGGCTTTCTTGGGAACGGCTCCGTGGCCGGCAGCGTCATCCCGACTCCGGTGCTCAGTGACCTGACGTTCAAGACTCTGGCGGCAGGAGACAGCTTCACGTGTGGGCTGACCCTGGACGGCACGGGCTATTGCTGGGGCGAGAATGAACGAACCGGCCGCTTGGGTAACGGCACCCTGGTGAACTATCTCGTACCGGCGCCGGTCGCATCAGGAATCACGTTTTCCTCGATCTGGGCCGGGGCGGCTCACGCGTGCGCCTTGGCGGATGACGCCGGGTACTGCTGGGGGAGCGACATCGAAGGGCAACTCGGCGATGCACATCTGAATTTCAACCAACCTCCGGGGATGTTCGACCCACCATTCGACAACTGTGCCAAGACCATCGGGGCGATCCTCCGTTGCAGCATGACCCCTAGGCGAATACGCCCGACACGTGATGCGGACGGACCGATCCTCCTGCGAGCCATCGGTCCAGGTGAGGACCATACCTGCGGGGTGCTTACGACAGGGGCCGCGGTTTGCTGGGGAAACCATGCCCGCTGGGGGAATCTGTTACTCACGTCGAGTGATTCCGCTATCCCCGTGCCGACCACGATCGCTTTTGACTCAGTGACGTCGGGCGTGTGGCACAGCTGCGCGATCGAGCACGACACCGCCAAGGTTCGCTGTTGGGGCTACAACACCTACGGTCAGTTGGGCAATGCGACAGACGCCCCGGTCTCCGGCTGCGACACCGCGCCCTGCAGCCTCGTCCCGGTCCTTGTCGCGGGCGAGCACGCGTTTCGGCAGGTGAGTGCCGACGGGTTTACAACCTGCGGAGTAGTGGACACAGGAGCAGGGTTCTGCTGGGGAGCGGATGACTTAGGCCAGCTCGGGAATGACAGCTCACCGCTGGTCACAACGTGCCGGGGGGTCGTCTGCAGCAAGGTGCCGTTGCCGGTGGAGATGCCGAGCGGGTCGTCGCTGGTTTCGATCTCCGTCGGCCGGTCTCATACGTGCGCCGTCGATGCGCTGGGAGCGGCGTATTGTTGGGGCCGCGGGACGGAGGGCCAATTGGGAAGTGGTTCCGCAAAAGGAAGCACGATTCCACTGCGTGTCCGCGAGCCGAGCGACTGAGGCGATGCGTAGCCTCGCACCGGGAGTCCACCATGGAAGCCTTCGGAATTCTCGCACGACAGGGCCGGCCCGTGCTAAGTCTCGTGTTCGCGGTCGCTCTCACCCGTGAGTTGCCGGCACAGCAGCATCGCGTTGTCGAGCTCTTGGTCCCGAAACAAACAACTCCCAACGTCCTCAGCGGAACGCTAACCACCGCCGACGGCTATACCGTGGGCCCGGAACCTTCCGGCGCCTCGTCGGTCTGGTTCTCTCTGAAGACATACCGCAACTGGGGTGGCACCACGGTGGACGAGCAGCTCCAGATGTTCATCAACGTGTCGAACGCCGCCAACAAGGTCACCATCGAGCTCGATTTCGATCATACCAGGCTCACGACCACCGGCAATCGACGCCGGATCGTAATCACCAAGAACCCCAGCTCCAGCATGCCTTGCTCGAACTGCATGACAGTGTTCAACGTCACGGACAACGTGCCGATCCTCGTTCCTACCTCGACCGCCCAATGCAATGTCTCGCCTCAGCCATGCAATAATCCAGGCCCTCCCTGGACGCTGGAATTCCGTATCAGCGCAGCTCAGCTCGGTGTCAATACGATCCCTGCCCTCATCGGGATGTACATGGAGGTGAGCGGCGGCACGGCAGTCACGACCATCTACCCCACCCGGCTGAGCCCCAGCGAGCCGATCACGAGTGTGACCGACCTCAATACCTGGGCACACGTGCGTTCGATGCCGGCCCGTTGGCCAACGC
>JBJMOX010000275.1:0-11789 GCA_045803515.1 Gemmatimonadales bacterium | reverse complement strand
GCTGAGGCCGCTGAATCCGGCGGCGGCGATGTAGAGCACGACGGCGTGGCGACGGATGGTGAGCACGGTGCACCTCTCGACAGGAGTTGAGGGTTACAGAGTACCCAGACATCCTATCGCCCGGGCCGGCCCGGGTCGGTGAGCCTGATCCCAGGCGACCGGCGATCAGGCCGGTGACCGCCGGCCGGAGTTGACCGGACCGAGCTTGCCTTGGGCGGCCCAATGCGTCACATTGCTCGCGCATTGCCGTCGTCTCTCCCAAGAAAACCAGAGGCTCGCATGATCCAGACCCGCATGGAGGCGCGAGCCGCCTCCAGAGTGCGAGCACCGCTGCTCGCTCTGTTCCTGATCACCGCCACGGCCTGCGACAGCGCGGACCGTCTCGCTTCCACGGACTCGAAGGACTCCTCCGACGCGACCGTCAGCTTTGCCGCGGGAGGTCGATCGGGAATTCCGTTCGGCCTGTTCGCTCTGCCGCCCAGTGTGTATGGCTCGACCTACACCGGCGGGCACCACAACCCTGGGGACCCGGGGCTGTTGCTCTCGAACCTGGCCACGATCCACGCAGCCGGGGGGAAGGTCGCCCTCGCTCTGGCGGGCGCGCCTCCCCAATACGTCAACGCTGACGGGACCTTCAATTTCGATCTGTGGAAGGCGCGGGTCAGCCGGTACAGTACCATCGATTTCAGCTCCTATATCAGCGACGGCACCGTCCTGGGCAACTTCCTGATCGACCAGCCGAACTGCTCCACCTGCTGGGGCGGGCAGTCGATTCCGCAGGAGACGGTCGAGGCGATGGCACAGTACAGCAAGTCGCTCTGGCCGGACATGACCACCATCGCCCGGGCGGAGACGACCTGGCTCGCGGAATCCACGGCTCCGTATGCCTATCTCGACGCGGGCTGGGCGCAGTACGTGGCCCGGAAGGGTGACGTCAACACCTTTCTGGCCGACAACGTCGCCGCCGCCCGGTCGGAGGGACTGGGGCTGATCGTCGGGCTCAACGTCCTGCGTGGCAATGTCGATCAGTCGAGCCTCACCGCGACTCAGGTCAAGGACCTGGGTTCGGTGCTGCTGGCCAACTCATATGCCTGCGCCTTCATCTCCTGGCAGTACGACGCCAGCTACCTCGCGCTTCCCGACATCAAGGCCGCGATGGAGCTGCTGAGCAAGAAGGCCAAGCGTCACGCATCGACCTCCTGCCGCCAGTAGCGGCAGGAGGAGCGCGCCCTACTCGTTCTCGGCGCCTCCCGCCAGGGTTCGTGCCGTCTCCACCATCCCGACGAACTCCCCGCGATGGCCTTGCTCGTCCTCACCTCGTGCCCCGCGCGCCAACGAGAGCACCTGGTCCCAGCTCGCCTGACCCTTGTGCTCCGAGTCCCGGAGCAGCATCGCGAACTCGGCCACCGCCGACGCGAAACGCATGTCCTGCGAGGCTGCGCCAGCCCGATCGGTCACTGGCGCCTCGAGCAGCTTGCTGGTCGAGCCCTTGGGGTCCTTGTAGCGGAGCCGCACGGTCAGGAGCTCCGAGCTGTGCCGCCCGCCCGGGCGCAGCGACACCTCCTGATAGGTCAGGCTGTCGTCGCTCAGCGCCATCGGCCGGGCCCCGGCCGGCACCACCTCATAGAGCGCCGTCACCGAATGGCCCGACCCTAGCTCGCCGGCGTCCTTCCTGTCGTCCTTGAAGTCCTCCTTGGCGAGCAGCCGGTTCTCGTAGCCCAGCAGCCGGTAGGACTGCACCCGCGCCGGGTTGAACTCGACCTGGATCTTCACGTCCTTCGCTACGGCGAAGAGGGTGCCGCCGAACTCCTGCACGAACACTTTCTGCGCCTCGCGGAAACTGTCGATGTAGGCGTAATGGCCGTTTCCCTTGTCGGCCATCTGCTCCATCTTCGAGTCCTTGAGGTTGCCGGTGCCGAAGCCGAGCACCGTCAGAAACGTACCTTCCTCCCGCCGCTGCTCGATCAGGCGCACCATCTCCGCGTCGCTGCTGACCCCGATGTTGAAGTCGCCGTCGGTGGCCAGGATGACCCGGTTGTTGCCCTCCGCGTCGAAGTGCTCGCGGGCCACGTCATAGGCCAGCCGGATCCCTGCCCCGCCGGCTGTCGAGCCGCCGGCCTGGAGCTGGTCGATGGCCTGGAGAATCGTGGCCTGGTCCGATCCGGTGGTGGGCGGCAGGACCAGTCCCGCGGCTCCCGCGTACACCACGATGGCCACCCGATCCTCCGGCCGGAGCTCGCGCACCAGTGCCCGGAACGCCTGCTGCACCAGCGGCAGCTTGTCGGGTGATTGCATCGAGCCGGAGACGTCGATCAGGAACACCAGGTTGCTCGGCGGCAGCTCGCGGGTGGCCACCCGGCGCGCCTGGAGGCCGATCCGCACCAGGCGATGGTCGGCGGCCCAGGGGCAGGATGCCACCTCGGTCGAGACCGCGAACGGGTGCTCACCGCTCCGATCCGGGTACCGGTAGGGGAAGTAGTTGACCAACTCCTCCAACCGCACGGCATCCTTGGGCGGCAGGGTCCCCTGGCTCAGGAAACGGCGCACGTTGCTGTAGGAGGCGGCGTCCACGTCGATGGAGAACGTCGAGAGCGGGTTCGAGGCGGCGCCGAGGAAGCGGTTCTCGCTGACGACGTTGTAGGCTTCGGTGTTGAACTGCTCGGCGGGACCGGACCAGGCGTAGCCATTGGTCGGCGCGACGGCTCCGACCCCCGCGACGACGCGGGCCTCGCGCCGAGCCACCTGATCGACGCTCTTCTGCGCTTCGCTTGCCGGCGCTGCCAGAGCCCGCGCGCGCTCCTCGTCGGCGATCGGCCTTGGCTTCCCTTCGGCGGCGAGCGTGAAGATGAGCGTCAGGGTCCCGCCTGCTCGGACGGTCCCGCCGCTCTCCGCCGGAGCGTAGCCCGCGCGTACGGCCCGGACGGTCACCGGGCCGGCCGGCACCGCGGGAATGAGGTAGGCGCCCGCGGTGTCGCTGAGCGCCGAGAGCGCGGTCCCCACTACCTGCACCTGCGCGTGGACCACCGGCGCGCCCCGGCCGTCGCGCACGTATCCCGTGATCCGCCCGGTGGATGGGGCCGTCCGGACCGGCGCGGCCCCCGTGGCGGCGAGCGTCAGACACAGAACGGCGACCAGGCCCGGCGTGCGCCGGGCGAGCGACCAGCGTGCGGCTCGCATCGGATCCTCCAACGGTGGGTTGTGGCGTGAGACGGCGGCGATCTTGGCCGCGGGACGTAGGCTGGAGATGCACGAGCGTCCGATTATGCACACGCCTGCCCCGTCGGCGGGCAACTGGCGCCCGTCCGGCTGGGGACCGTCCGTCCCATCAGGTCGCTCGGCTTGACGCCCTACCTAATTTGTCTGGCGCTCCAAGAGCGACCGTATGTCTTTCAATGCTCCCGCGCCATCCCGGTTGCGTGCAGAATACGCGATGTAGCCGTCCGGCCGGACCAGCGTGACGGTCTCCCGCCGGACCAACCGCAGCTCAACGATCTCGTTCAGGGATTCAGCGAGGTGTTTCGCCGCCTCTTTGACCGCTGGGTCCGCGCCGTCATCCAACAACAGCAGGAAGCGGCTGCGAATGCCCGCGCCGCCGCGCAGCGACTCATCGAAGTACCGCGCTCCAGCCCCGTCGACAATTGGACTTCCACGATAGGCAACACCGAGTTGGGAAAGTCGGTGCACGAAGGCGTGCTGAAACGGGGGGAGGCGCGATACGATGGGGATGATGGCATTCCGCAGGGCCTGTGCAACCCTGTTCTCAGTGCCCATCACCCTGGTCAGGAGGTGCGTGGTCTGGATGACCTGCTGGATCACCGGACGGCGTTCGCCACCATAGCTCTCGAGCAACTGCTCATTCCCGCGACCGTGCAGGACCAGGTCGAGCTTCCAGGCCAGGTTCCAGGCGTCATGCAGTCCGGTATTCATCCCCTGGCCGCCGAAGGGGCTATGAATGTGGGCGGCGTCGCCTGCTACAAAGAAACGCCCGACGCGGAGCTTTGCCACCTGGCGGTGATGGATACGGAAGTAGCTGCTCCAGTGTAGCGCGCGGGCTTCGATCCGCCTGGGCCCACGTTCACGCAATATTCTCTGCACGAGATCCAGCGACGGCGCATCTCCTGCTGCGTTCGCGATCGTCGCCACGATGCGGCGGCGCGTAGCGCTCATGGGGAAGATTGCCAGGGGGCCGAATGCGCTGGGGCACAGCTGGAGCTCGTCAGGGGGAAGGGCTTGGTTCGTCTCCACGTCAGCCAGCATGAACAACGCGTCATAGACCGCTCCTTCAAACGGCAGGTTCAGGAGATGCCGCACCGTGCTATGCGCGCCATCGCAGCCCACGACGAAGGCAGCGGTAAGCTCGCGCCGATGGGCTTTCCGTTCCACCGTTACAGCCACGTAATCGCTGTGCTGAAGCGCGGAAACAAACGACGTGTCGTACTCGACGGCTCCGCCTTTACGCCTGAGGTGTTCCACCAACAGTCGCTCGGTCACGTCCTGAGGAACCATGGCGATGAACGGATACGGAGTCGTCTTGGGCGCGAACCGCAGGCGGGCAAGCGGGCGTCCATGTGCCGTCAGAGCGACCGACGTGACGCGGTTCGCCAGCTCGACAAACGAACCGACGAGTCCCGCCATGTCAAAGATCTCGAGCGTCCGAGGAAAGATCGCCAGCGCTTTGGAGTGCTCTGACTGGGATGGACCCGTCTCGATGATCCGCCATCTCATCCCTCGACGAGCACATTCATTCGCGAGGAACAGGCCTACCGGCCCGGCACCGACGATCAGGACATCGGTGTCGATCACGGGATGTGGCATGGTCCCCCCCATCGATGATGGCCGATTGGAGCAGCATGGGTATAAGATACCGCTCGGCCTCGCTCGTGAGCCTTGACACTCTCCGTACCGCTTCCTATCCTGGGTCCGCCCACCGACAAAGGCACACCTGGCGTCCTCAAGCCCTCCGCGACGTACGTCACAGACGCCACGAAGAGCCCGCGACCGCCGAGCTGCCGAAGCGAATGCGTTTTCGTTGGCCACCTTCTGGAGGTCCCTATGCCGCGGTCGCTCTCCCGCCTGATGGCTGCGCTCTCAACTGCGCTCGTGTTCGGCTGCGGTGAACAGCCGGCCCCTTCCGAGCCCGTCACCACACTAGGACCATCTTTCCGTACCCAGCTGATGAAGTCCGATAGCTCCGGCGCCCGCGTCTTCCGCTTCAACGATCTGTTCTTCTGGGTCATCGTGGACTCCGAGCGGGGGCTTACGACCGTGCTTGGCGCCACTCCCGAGGAACACGTCGCCGCCTGTCAGAGCGGCCTCATTCCCGAGGAGGCCTCGTTCAAGGACGTCGTCCGGCCCGGCGGTGTGGTCAAGCGCCAGGTGAAGGGCGCAGAGATGGGCGTCACCATCTGGCCCGCGGCGAGCTTCGACATCTGTGGCGAGCTGATGGCGGTGCCGTTCCTCGCGGGGGGAACCGCGCGCGTCAGGTACGAGGACAATGACGCCTTCGGCAGTCTGACTCGGGGCAACGCCTTCGGTGTGCGGGCCCATGGGACGGTTACGACCCTCGCGACGGGCCAGGCGCTCGACTTCTTGGCCAAGTTCCAGGCAGTCCTTTTCCAGAATGGCGAGATCAGGGTCTCGAGCTCGGACATCATCCTGAGGTAGCAGGAATAATTCCACCCCTCACCCTGTCTGCCTTAGAGGGGATACATGCGTGTGTCTGGGGGTTGACACGCTGCGCGCGCGGAAGGGACCTTTCCCAGACACCGTGCAGGAATATTCCTTGTTCTAGCGCCGTTACCGGTTTCTGGCGCGATTGCCGATCAGCTTACCGAGGCCTCGTGCATCAGACCGACCACGCCCCAGCCGCACAGCAGGCGCGTTTTCAAGCGCTGATCCAGCCTCACCTGGGGCGTATCCTGCGCTTCACCTGTCGCCGGGTCCGCAACGCGGCGGACGCGGAAGATATCGTGCAGGAGGCGTGTGCTCGCGCGTGGGTGGGCTTGGCCGATCTGCGGGACGAGGCGCTCGCGCTCCCGTGGCTCTATCGGATCTTGCGCTCTTCGTTGAGCGACTTTCATGAAAAGCAGGACCGCCGGGAGCAGCTTGCGCCCACCCTCACCCTCGAATCCAGCATCGAAGTCGCAGACGATGCGGCGCGAGGGCCACTCGAGGACCTCATCGCCTCCGCCTCCAGCGAGCGGATCCATGAGCTGCTCCGGATGCTACCAGAGGAATTTGCGTTGGCGATCGAACTGCATGACCTGGAAGGGCTCCGCTACCGCGATATCGCGGAGACGACCGGGGTCCCCGTGGGGACAGTGATGAGCCGGATCTACCGCGGCCGAAAGCTGCTGGCAGCCCTGATCGTCATGAATGAGGGTCTATCGGACCCGGTCGCATCCCCCTCCGGCTCGGCGCTCCACCTGCAAAAGAGGCGCGCATGAGCGGCCCGGCTGATCGGACGGCTTTCGACGGCCAGCACGAGCGGTTGGCGAGCCTGCTGGGCGCCTACGCAGACGAGGAGCTCGCCGCGGACGTCCGGCGCTCCGTGGAGACTCACCTGTCCCAGTGTGACAGGTGCGCCCAGGAGCTGCGCGTTCAGCTGGCGCTTAAGCGCAGACTCCAGGCGGAAGAGGGCTCGGCGGAGCCGTCGGCGGTTCTGGCGCGGCTGCAGGCTCGCGTGGCCGGGCTGGGAGATGACGTCGGCAACCCGGGCAGGCGCGCCGGGTCCGAGCGCCCAGTCCGGCAGCGGGTCTTCGCTCATCCGATCGTCGCCTGGAGCGGATGGCTGATCGCGGCGAGCCTCGCGGCGCTCTGGTTCATGGGGTCCCGGCGGACCGCGACCCAGGGCATGGGCATGTCCATGGGTCCATTGACCCCGGTCGCCGTCGACAGCGTACCCGAGCCCATCGCGGATGCGGCCCTGCACGATTTCAGACGAGTCGCCCTGGCCGCTCTGCCGCGGGGGCCGGAGCTGGCCACCCTTCGGGCCGAGGTGCCCTTCTCGGTGCCGGCGCTTCGGGCCCCGCACATGCGGCTGATCGGCACCTGGACCACGACCATCGACGGAGTGCCGACCGCGGTCCTCGCCTACCGCTGCCACGATCGGCTCGTGGTCCAGTACGTGGTCCCGGAACATGTGTTCTTCCGTCCGCCCCGTGTCCGCCAGGCCATTGCGACCTCCGGTCTCTACGCCGCCGGCGAGGGGAAGATCCACGCCGTCGGTTGGCCGGGCACCGACAACGGATCCTTCCTCGTGGGCGAATTCACGGCGGCCGAGTTGGCCGCGATGCGGCTGTGACGGGAATACTCCTCGCGGTGGTGCCGTCTGCCAATGGACGGCATGCTGTACGGGCGTGCCGGCGCCCACACATTCCGAAGGAGAGACAACATGACCACCGCGTGGAAGGCGGCGCGTGCAGTCGTCGCGCTTGGGTTGCTCTCGGGTCTCTCGAGCGCATGTCAGCCGGATGGCGGTACGACGGCGCCTTCGACGGCGCAGGCCGTATCGGAGCCAGCGGGTCAGACGCCTGGGGTGCTCGCATCCGTGGGAAACCCGAATGGCTCGGCAGGACAGCGGCCCGCGTTCTACGAGGGTGAGCTATTCACCGTCAACATGAAGGAGCTCCCCGAAGACGCCTCCGCCGCGATCATCGCGAAGAACCAGAGCCTCAACGAGATCTATGCCTCGAACGATCTGGACGACGAACAGGATTTCATTTCCGTCATCGATGCCATCCAGGGCGAGGGGTTCAATCCCTTGTGGCATCAGAACCTCATCGTGTTCAACGCGGGGTTTACCCCGCACCAGTTCGTCTCCGAGGACGAGGTCCTGGCAGCGGCCGCCGGGCCCAATCCCGAGATCACGATCGTCGAGACGGACGAAGTGTATCGGTGTTCGGTTGTGGGTCGGAAGTAGGCGAGGAACACAGAGACTCCGCGCTGGGCGGCGAGGGATCTTGCACCTCGCCGCTATCCCGACCTCCGACACGGCTGGTCGGGTCGGCTCCGCGCCTTTTCGCCGAGCTCGGCCATGACCTCCTGGATATCTGGCCGAGCAAAATACTCCGGGCTGTAGGTGAACATCAGGAAGGCGCAGCCGTACGGCTGCGCCAGGAGAGCGGTCCCCCAGGTCCTCACCTGGTCGGCCGTCATGGCAGGCTTTTCGTAGTAATAGCCCTTGATACCGTTTTCCCCGCCGCCGGCCACCACGTTCAACCCCAGCACCAGTTGTAATCCACTCGCCTTCGCGTCCCGAACGTTGCTGGCGATGAAGTCGTCAATCGAGCCGAAGCGCTCATGGTACTGCGCCCAGGCAGCATCCAGATACTTGTATTGATAGCCCTTCAGGTACGCCGGCCAACCGCGGATAACGGCGGGCAGGTCAGGCCAGATTTCCTTGCTATACCGAGCCATTTCCTCGATGTCGGCCTGGGAGACCACGTGCCCGTTCCAGTTGGCCGGGTCACTCGGTTCGTCCATGATGAAGTGGCCGATCAGCGTCCCGTCGGCAATGTAGGACGAGAGATCGAATCCTCGAAACCGGTCCACCTTCTTCTTCCATATCGAGAGATTGAATCCCCCGCTATCACGGTACAACTCCCCATTGCCGGCGAAGCTGAGGAGCACGCGGTCGTTCGTCTGTCGAGCCGCTTCCAGCTTGGCGAGCAGGGTTGCGGGATAGGCGGCGGTGACCAGGGCATTGAATGCTGGACTCAGGCTCGACGGCGGCACGAGGGAGGCCGAGCTCGCGTGTCTGGTAAAGACGTTCGGGCCGAACGGAATTCCCGTATGGGTGGTCGGGCCGACCGGCGGGGGTGGAGGAGTCTCGGGCGGAGGTGGTGGCGCCCCGGTATCGACAGGCGGTGTGAGGGGGTCGACTGGTACGGACGGGTCCTCGGACGAGAGCGCCTGTGAGCCCGTGCCGCATGCGCCGACGGCAATGACCAACGCCACCCATGAGGAGTGGCGCAGTCGCGAAGCCTTTCGAAGTCGGCTCAGGGTGAGCATTCTCCAGCGTCTCGGTACATAAAGGAAAGGCCGAAGACTGTAGGCCGGCGCGGCGTTCTCAGTGCAATCTTTTGCACATGGGGTGGAGTGTCAATGGGGCCGCACGAAAACGGCGCCCCAAGGGGGGCGCCGCGACAGCGAGGACTTGAGAACACGGCCCGGACAGGGGCGTTTAGCGGCGGGATGCCCAATAGGCACCTGCTTCTGCCTTTGACTTGTCCAAGCGCGAGTAGTAGTCAGGGAATTCCTCTTGCGTGCCGGGAGCGGGCTCCTTGTCCGCCATGACGTGCCAACCCGAAGGTATCAGAGCCTGGAGTTCCAGGCTCGTCTTTAGATACCGAACACATTATCGAGGCCTGCCGCACGCCAGCCGCTCCCGTAAAGCACGGTAAAGAGCAAGCTCCCTTCTCCTGCGGTTCCTTTGGCGTAACAGATGTGCTCGATACGAGAACGGAGTCGTGAAATGCCGCGGCCGCTGACACTTTCACAACCCAGCAGGGTCCACGTCTGTATCACCTTGAGCATGCCAGCAATCAGCTCCCGTCTGGGCCCAGGGAAAGAGGCCCTGAACTCGGGCGTCACCTCCGCCGAGTCCTTACCCGAAGCAATGTCGCCCAGCAATTTGTCAATCGGTGTGGGCGGAGTCGCACCAGGGAGTCGGGTGGCTAGGAGATGCGGTGGGGTTAAGACCGGCTCGAGTAGACCCGCGATGCCTACCGCGATGCTCTCGGGCTTTGCCTGCGCCAAGTTGGCTAGCACAATGACGGTGATGTCGAAGTCAGGATACCGCTGAATGGTGGCCTGGAAGCCCAGCCAGGCGCCGCTGTGCCCGATCCGCCGATAGCCGCGTTGCTGGGTGAGATTCCAGCCGAAACCGTAGGGGTAAGTGCCACCGTCGTTGAGCCGGACCGGTGTCCAGCTCATCTCCAGTCCGGCACGGCTGAGCACCTTCCCATCGTTAAGCCCGATTGCCCATTGCGCCAGGTCACGCACGGTAAAACTCAGGCAGCAGTCAGCGGTGGAATTGATCGAGGATGACACCCATTCCTGGTTCTTGAGCGTGTCATTCACCAGGTAGTATCCGGCCGCCCGGTTGGGCACGATGTCCGCGTCAGAGTTGACCCGCGCCGTGCGCATGCCGAGGGGACGGAAGAGGTGCTCCCGCAGAAAATCACCGTAGAACTTGCCGGTCACCCGGTGAATGATGATGCCGAGCAGCGAATACCCTGTGCTGCTGTAGCTCTCACGGTCTCCCGGCGTGAACTCGAGAGGCTGGGCGGCCGCCGAGCGTACCAACTCGCTCTCCGTATAGTCTCGCCTCCAGTCCGGCACCGTATCCTGCGGGACGCCCGACGTGTGGGTGAGAAGATGCCGAATCGTGACCCGGGGCCAGACGCCCGAACCTTCGGGGAGATACCGCACGATTGGATCGTCGAGGCTGAGCCGGCCCTGGTCGGCCAGCATCACGATCGCCGCCGCCGTAAACTGTTTACTGACCGAGCCAACCGCATACACCGTGCTGTCGGTCGCCGGGACGCGGTGCTCCAAGTTGGCAAGGCCGTACCCACGCGCCAGGAGGACGCTGTCGCCGCGCAGAACGGCGACCGACATCCCCGGGATCTGCTGGCGAGCCAGTTCGGCCCTGATGAATCGATCGACCGCGCTGGGCAAGGAAGGCGTCTGTGACGCCCCTCTACTGACGCCGAAGAGCAGGATGATGAGGGAGCTGGTTGCGACAGTCGACATCATCACCCCCGTCCTTCCCCGATCAACGCGATACCGCACTAGAGTGCGGCGTGGGCTCAGGATGATGTGGTTCATTGCTGCCTCAGATGGCTGAAGCCGGAGTCATCACGAAGGATCTGGTCATCGAGCCAGCGATCGATGATGCTCTTCCGGAAGCGCCACTCCTTGCCCAGCTTAGCGCCTGGAATTCGTTTCTCCTGAGCCCACTTGTAGATGGTCTGCGGAGTAAGCCGGAGATAGGAGGCGACCTCCTCGAGCGTGAGAATGTCGTTAGCAGGTGACCGACCGTTCTCCTGGGCCTGAGTCACGGTTGAGCTCTCGGGGCTGCGGTTGAGTCTCCCCTGCGAAGCAAGTCTTCGAGATTTCGTCCCGCGGGCGCGGGCGCCGCCGGCACCGTGGAGTCGGAATCCGTCACGAGCTGCTTCATGGCGTAGATCACCGCCTCGTAGAAATTGCCTTGGTAATGGCCAATGACACGGAAGGGCTGGTTGCGGTCACCCAAGAAGGGGCGAAGGTTCCAGGCCATTTGGATACCGACGAACGCGAAGAGTACCGCCCACAGCCGCATGATCGTGATCGCCTTACGCGGGTACACGCCGCGCCGCTCGCAGATTGTTGTGAGCCCGTCGTGAAGGGCGTACATACCAAAAATGCCTGCGGCTCCCACTATGACGATGTGTAGCAGGTGCTGGAAGTAATAGTTGGCGCCGGTAATCAGGAAAAAGGCCGGCACTGGAACAAACGCGGCTAGCACTACGGCGGTTAGTGCCAGCGCGCTTGTCACCAGCACGACAACCTGCAACAGCCTGAGCCGGGAGCCAACTAGGACCTGCACGACATAGAATGCCGGGAAGCAAACAGCAAAAGTGGCTAGGAAGAGGAAGGGCAACTTTGCGGCGGACGCGACGGCCTGAAGCGGTCCGCTGTAGGCCCCAGCCACGCCGCCGTACAGTCCCCCGAGCAGCAGTAGAGTGCCCAGCGCAAAGCGCAGCTTTCGACCCAACTCGACTCCCGCTACAACCTGATCGAAG
>JBJMOX010000274.1:0-3182 GCA_045803515.1 Gemmatimonadales bacterium | reverse complement strand
CCCACGGGAGCCATCCCGCGCCCCCCGCGCCCCCCGCGCCCCAGCATCGCGGAGAGGCGGTCATGTGCTCCGCACGTACTGATGCACCCACCGACGCGAGCACCGATGCCCGGGGCGAGCGCCGGGGGCGGGAGGTCCGGAGGGGCGCGTCAGTCGACGCCACCCCACTCAAACGGCGGTGGTCTCTTAACGCATGCGTGGCGGCGACTGCAGCGCCCCGGAGGACCTCTCGTCCCCGGCGCTCGCCCAGCCCGCGATCTCCCCACGCGCCTTCGGGCCGGAATTGTGCCGCGATAGGAGGGTCATGCCTCCGTGGGTTCCCGCGCCGCCCTCACCGCCGCCGCCAGCTGCCGTACGCCCGCACGAATCATCGACTCTGAGCTCCGTGCGTACCCCAGCAGCAGCATCGAGGAATCGCCCGCGCGGTCGAGGTAATAGTCGCTCAGCGCGGTCAGCGCGACGCCGCGCCGGGCCGCGCTGTCGCGGATCACCCGGCCGCGGTCGCCGTCGCGCAGCTCGATCGTGACGTGGAGCCCCGCCCGGATGCCGTGCACCCGCACCTCCGGCAGCGCCTCCACCAGCGCCTCCACCAGCGTATCCCGCCGGGCGCGGTAGCGGGCACGCATCCGCCGCAGATGGCGGTCCAGCTCGCCGCGCGACAGAAAATCGGCGAAGGCGTGCTGCTCGATGCGCGACACGCCGAAGTCCGCCAGCCGCTGCTGCTGCTGCACGGTCGCCAGCAGCCGCGGCGGCAGCACCAGCCAGCCCAGCCGCATCGCCGGCGCGAGCGTCTTGCTTGCCGTCCCCGCGTAGACGATGCGCTCGGGATCCATCCCCTGCAGCGCCCCCACCGGCGCGCGGTCATAGCGGAACTCGGCGTCGTAGTCGTCCTCGATCGCGAACCCTTCCCGCCGGCGGAGCCAGTCGAGCAGCGCTCCGCGGCGGGCGCCGGAGAGTACCGCGCCGGTCGGGTACTGATGCGCCGGCGTCACCAGCACCGCATCCACCGCCGTCTGCTCGAGCGCGTCCACCCGGAGACCCTCGCCGTCCACCGGCACCGGCACCATCTCCAGGCCGGCGCTCGCGCACGACACCCGCACCTCGTCGTGGCAGGGGTCCTCGACCCCGATCCGCCTCGCCCCCAGCGACACCAGCGCGTGGCACAGGAGCGTCCGCCCCTGACACCAGCCGCTGGTCACGATCACGCGACCCGCGTCCGCCACCACCCCGCGCACTCGGCCGAGGTAGTCGCGGAGCGCCAACCGGAGGACCTCGCTGCCATTGGGGTCGGTGTAACCGAAATCGGCATCGCGCATCCCGGCGAGCGCCTCGCGGACCGAGCGGAGCCAGGCCGAGCGGGGGAAGGTCGAGAGGTCGGGCACGCCGGGACGGAAGTCGTACCGCGGAGCGGGGAGCGGCTCCGGGCGTCTGGTGGTCGGGGGCTGGCAGGGGCCGGCGCATCCGGTGACCCGAGGGCGGGTCCCGGTGCGCAGCTCCAGATAGCCCTCCCCAGCGAGCTGCGCGTAGGCATCCACCACGATGGGCCGGGAGACGCCCAGCTCCAGGGCCAGATCACGGGTGGACGGGAGCCGAGAGCCGGGGCGCAAGGTGAGGTCCCGGATCGCGTTGCGGAGCTGGTCCTCGATCTGGCGGCCGAGCGTCCGGGGGCTTTCCCGGTCTACCGCGACGAGGACATCGAGTGGCCGACTGGTCAGATTTTTCGCTCCTGAACTGGACCTTCTGTCATGACCAGTCTGCTCCTACTTTGGCTCCATGTCAACCGCGCGGGTGGTGGCCCTCCTTCTTATAGGCGCGGCGCCGGCTGCGGCCCAGCACCCCCTCGGCCTGGCCGCGTCGCGCCCGGCCGCGTCGCGCGATGCGGTCTGGCCGCTCCCCCGGCTCGAGGGCGAGATCCGGGTCGACGGCCGGAGCGACGATCCGGCCTGGCAGGCGGTCGCCCCCGTGCCCATGACGGTCTACCTGCCGTCATCCGGCGCCGGGCCCACCGAGCGCACCGACGCGCGGATCGGCTACGACGGCGACGCGATCTACGTCATGGTGGATGCCTGGGAGGCGCACCCGGGCGGCGTGCGGGCCAGCTCGATGATCCGGGACGATGACTCGCCGGGCGACTTTCTCAACGTGCTGCTCGACACCTTCGGCGACGGCCAGAACGCCGTCACCTTCAGCACCACACCCGGGGGCCAGCGAAACGACTGGACCATCAGCAACGACGCCCGGGACGATGCCTCGTTGAGCCCGGCCTGGAACGGCGTCTGGGACCTGGCAGTGCGCCGCGGGCCCGACGGCTGGCACGCCGAGTACCGGATTCCGTTTACCACGCTGCGATTCACCACCCGAAACGGCCGCGCCGAGCTGGGGCTCAGCATCAACCGGCTCACCGCGCACTCCAACGAACGGGTCACCTTTCCCGCGATCAAGCCCTCGGCGCCACTCGCTCTCTGGAAGCCGTCCCGCTGGCAGCGGGTGAGCATCGAGAACATCGGCGTCGCCCGGAGCTTCCGGGTGATGCCGTACGTGATGGCCGGCTCGGAAGGGATTCGCGCGCCGGATCCGGTGCTCTCGCCCTGGCATCGCGACGATCGGATCGAGGCGGGCGGCGACCTCAAGACCGCGCTCTCACCCAACCTCACGCTCGACCTCACGGTCAACACCGATTTCGCCGAAGCCGAGGTGGACGACCAGCGGGTCAATCTCACCCGGTTCCCGCTGTTCTTTCCCGAGCGGCGGGCGTTCTTCGTGGAGCGCGCCGGCACCTTCGAGGTGAAGACCGGCGAGGTGGATCTCCTGTTCAACAGCCGCCGCGTGGGCCTCACGCCCGACGGCGAGCCGGTCCGGCTGCTCGGCGGCGCCAGGCTGGTCGGGCGGGTGAGCGGCTGGGACCTCGGCTTCTTCGACGCGGAGACCGGCCGGACGCCCTCCGGCGAGCGGGAGAACCTGGGCGTGCTACGGGCACGGCGAGCGCTCTGGAACCAGCGCTCCTGGGCCGGCCTCATGCTCACCTCGCGGCTTGCGCCGGACTCGACCCAGGTCGCCCTCGGCGCCGACGGCGAGCTGCACCTGGGCGGCGTCGACTACGTCGGCTTCGCGGTGGCGGCGCTCGCCGGCGTCGCGGGCATCGGCCCCAACGACGGCGTGCTCCCGCGCGGCGCGCTCAGGCT
>JBJMOX010000273.1:0-5319 GCA_045803515.1 Gemmatimonadales bacterium | reverse complement strand
GGTGGCCACCCGTTGCGATGGAATCAGGCAGCGCTCCTCTCCGGCGAAGGGTGGCTCGTGACCCCCGTTGAAGAAGTAGGTGACGTGGGGGTATTTCTCGGTTTCGGCGGTACGGAACTGGGTTCGGCCGCAGGTGGCGAGCACCTCGGCCAGGATCCGGGCCAGGGTGAACGGCGGGAACGCCTGCGGGATTGGAAAGGTCTGGTCGTACTGGGTCATCGTCACGCAGGAGAGCCGCGGCCGGTTGCCCAGGTCGAACTCGGCGAAGCCCTCGAGCGCCAGTGCGGCGACGATCTGCCGCATCCGGTCACTCCGGTAGTTGAAGAACAGCACGCCGTCCCCGTCGCGCATCGTCGCCACCGGATGGCCGTGCCGGAAGTGGACCAGCGGCTTGATGAACTCGTCGGTCTCGCCCCGTTGATAGGCCGCCTGCACCGCCAGCACCGGATGCTCGACCGGGGTGCCCACCCCATGGACCATGGCCTCGTAGGCGAGCTGGGTGCGGTCCCATCGCCGATCCCGGTCCATGCCGTAGTAGCGCCCGGTGAGCGAGGCGATCTCCACCCGGTTTCCGGCGATCCGGCGCATGTCCTGAAGCAGGGTCCGCATCACCTCGGCCCCAAGGGTCGGGGCGGAGTCGCGCCCGTCCAGAAAGCCGTGAATCGCGATGGCCGGCACCCGCTGGCGGACGCCGAGATCGACGCACCCCAGGAGATGGCGATCGAGCGCATGCACCCCGCCGGGCCCGAGCAGCCCCACCAGGTGGAGCGTGCCGCCGGTCTGCCGGAGCCCGCTGCACAGCTCCACCAGCGGTGGCAACTGGTAGAACTCGCCACTCTGGATGCTCTGGGAGATCCGGACCAGGTCCTGCGGCACCACCCGGCCGGCGCCCAGGTTCAGGTGGCCGACTTCGCTGTTGCCCATCTGGCCTTCAGGGAGACCCACCGAGAGACCGCTGGCGTCGAGGAGAGTGCGGGGGAAGGAGTCCCAGAGCCGGTGCCAGATCGGGGTGGCGGCGAGCTCGATGGCGTTGCCCTCACGCTCGGGACGATATCCCCAGCCGTCCAGAACCACCAGCAGGACCCGGTTCCGGGCGTTGCCGTTTGACATGGCTCTCCGCGTGTTCTACAATGCCGGACTGTGAGTTACGCGCCGCAATCTAGTCCCGGGCTGCTTCGGCTACCAGCCTGCGTCATCGCCTGCCTGCTGCTTGCCGCGCCGGTCCGAGCTCAAGAGGAGGAGCCGCTCTCGGCGCCCGCCGACCTCCATCGTGAGCCCGACGGGCCGCCGCTCGTCTCCCTTCCCGCCGGCGCGCCCGTGGTGCCCGGCATCCACCGCGGGGACTGGCACCAGGTGACGGTGGAAGGCTGGATCTCGACCTCCTCGACCTCACCCACCCGGCGCGACGGCTTCGATCTCATCGTGACTCCCGACAAGGGGGAGAACCTGCGCCGGGTTCCGAATGGCAAGGTGGTCGGCCGGGTGCGCGAGGGCACGCTGCTCAAGCGGGTGGGTGTGAACGGGCGGTGGACTCGGGTCAAGCGGGCAGGGTGGGTGCCGCGCGCCGCCGTTCCGTCCGCCGTCCGTCCGCCGGCGAGACAGGGGAAGGCCCCGCAGGCTCGCCCGCCAGTTGCCGCCCGCGCCGCGGCTCCCAAAGCCGACGCCAGCGCCGTTGAGGATCGGGTCGAGACCTCGAGGGAAACCAGCCTCAGCGCCGTGCCCGAGGGCGGCGCGCTCGCGACGCTCCCGGGCGGCACCCCGGCCCGGGTGCTGAGCCGCTCGAACGGGTGGGCCAAGGTGCAGCTCGAAGGTTGGATCAAGGACGCCGACCTCAAGCCGAGCGATGCGGGTTCCCTGGTCGGGGTGAGCGCCGCCGAGGTTCGCGCAGCGCCCGACCGCTACGTCGGACAGACCATCGACTGGCGGCTGCAGCTCATCGCGGTGCAGACCGCGGACGAGCTCCGCGCCGAGATGCCGCCCGGCCAGCCGTATCTGCTCACCCGCGGACCTCTGCCCGAGCCGGGGTTCGTCTATGTCAGCATCCCCCCGAGCCGGATCGCCGAGTTCCGGGCGATGCCGCCGTTGACCGAGCTGGTCCTGCGGGTCACGCTCAGGGCGGCCCGTTCCAAGTATCTCATCACGCCGGTGACCGAGCTGGTATCCGTGGTATCCGGGATCGAAGGAAAGTAGAGGTCTTGCGATGAACGACCTGCTGAAGCAGCGGATTGCGCGCCTGCTGGACAACCTGGGCGACGAGCGCGGCTACCAGATCCTGGATTACATCGAGTTCCTCGACAGCAAGTACGCGGAGCGGTCCCGCCCGGGCGGGATCTTCGCCCGTCTGACCGAGACGGTCGAGGACACCATGCGGGCGGGAAAGCTGCCCATCCAGGCGATCAGCGGCACCATGGGGTTGATGGACAGCGCCGCCAAGGTCATGAAGGGTCTGGCGGCGGCGGGGCAAGCGGTGGTGGACGAGGCGGTGAAAGCGGCCGAAAAGACGTCGACCTCGACCGACGTCGACAAGACCCAGTCCAACACCGGTAGCTGAGTGGTCGCCCCAGCGAAGGCGCCGGCCCCGGCCAGCCAATCACCGGAATTCATTCGCGGCATCGGCCCGCTGGCGGCCGTCTCGCTCGTGGTGGGCTCCATGATCGGCTCGGGGATCTTCATCGTCTCGGCCGATATCGGGCGCCAGGTATCGGCCTGGGGGCCGGGGGCGCTGCTGCTCGTCTGGGTGATCACCGGCGCCATGACCGTGGTGGCCGCGCTGGCCTACGCCGAGCTCGCGGCCATGATGCCCAAGGCCGGCGGGCAGTACGTGTTCCTCCGCGAGGGACTGTCTCCTCTGGCCGGGTTTCTCTACGGCTGGACGCTGTTCACCGTCATTCAGACCGGAACCATCGCCGCGGTCGCCGTCGCCTTCGGCAAGTTCCTCGGGGTGCTGGTGCCGGGGATCTCCCCGGATGTGTTTCTGCACCTGGGCCAGCTGCACCTGCCCGGGAGCAGCGAGGCCATCCAGCTCGGGCTCTCGATCCAGCGCGTCGTCGCGATCCTGATGATCGCGGTGCTCACCGTCACCAACATGCGCGGGGTGACGCTCGGCGCCGCCATCCAGACGGTCTTCAGCGTCGCCAAGATCGGCGCCCTCGCGGCCATCGTGCTGCTCGGGCTCACCCTGTTCCGGCAGCCCGACATCGCCGCCACCAACTTCTCCAACTTCTGGGGCACCGGCAGCTGGAGTCTGGCGGTGGTGCCGATCATCGGGGCCGCAATGGTGGGCTCGCTCTTTGCAAGTGATGCCTGGAACAACGTGACCTTCGCCGCCGCCGAGGTGCAGGAGCCGAGCAGGAACCTGCCCCGGGCACTCGCCATCGGCACCGGCACGGTCAGCCTCTTGTACATCCTGGCCAACGTCGCGTACCTCAACATCCTGCCGTTCTACGGCGATCCCAACGGCACCGACGTGCTGGCCCGCGGGCTCCAGTACGCGGCGCAGGACCGGGTGGGCACCGCGGCGATCGAGGTCGCGATGGGCACCGGGGCGGCCACCATCATGGCGGTGGCCATCCTGTGTTCGACCTTTGGGTGCAACAATGGGCTCATCCTGTCCGGTCCCCGGGTCTACTACGCGATGGCGCGGGACCGGCTCTTCTTCGAGCGGGCAGGGCGGCTCCATCCCGAATACCGGACTCCGATCTTCGGGCTGGTGGCGCAGGCGGTCTGGGCTTCGGTCCTCTGCATCAGCGGCACCTACGGGCAGCTGCTGGATTACGTCATCTTCGCCGCGCTGGTCTTCTACTTTCTCACGACCGTGGCGCTCTTCCGCCTGCGGCGGATCCGGCCGGACCTCCCCCGGCCGGTCAAGGCCTTCGGCTACCCGGTGCTGCCGGCGCTCTACCTGGTGTCGGTGGGCGCGCTGATGATCATCCTGCTGTTCGAGCGGCCGCTGTACACCTGGCCGGGGCTGCTGATCGTGGCCACGGGCGTGCCGGTGTACCTGATCTGGCGCGGGCGCTCAGCGTCCTCGGTGCTTCCGGGGGAATCGCATTAGACTACCCCCCGCGAACGCTTGCGTTCCGCGGGACCGGGTCCTACACTTGGTGATGGGAATACTCGCCATCGGCCTGCCGCTCGCCCGCCCAGGGCGCCGGTGGGCCGTCGTGCATCCGGAGGGGCCCGTACGCCAACCTACTCCGACCCCGAGCGCATGAGCATCATCCGCCCCAAGCCCGGCCTCACCTTCGACGATGTCCTCCTCGTGCCGAGGTATTCGGCCATCCATCCGCGCGACGTCTCGACCGCCACCCGCTTCACCCGCACCATCTCGCTCAACATTCCGCTGGTCTCCGCCGCCATGGATACCGTCACCGAAGCCGAGATGGCCATCGCCATGGCCCGGGCTGGCGGGATCGGCGTGCTGCACAAGAACATGTCGGCCGAGCGGCAGGCGGCCGAAGTGGACCGGGTGAAGCGGAGTGAGAGTGGGATGATCCTGAACCCGATCACGCTCGGCCCAGACCGCCCGCTCCGCGAGGCCTACCAGCTAATGCGCCGGTTCAAGATCTCCGGCGTGCCGATCGTGGACGGCCAGGGCCGCCTCATCGGCATCATCACCAACCGCGACCTCCAGTTCGAGCGGAACCTGGACCAGCCGATCCGCGAGGCCATGACCCAGGACAACCTGGTCACCGCACCGGTCGGCACCAGTCTGGACGATGCCGAGCGGATCCTCGCCAGGCATCGGATCGAGAAGCTGCCGGTGGTGGACCCGCAGGGTGTGCTGAGGGGGCTGATTACCGTCAAGGACATCTTCAAGCGCCGGGAGCACCCTAACGCCAACAAGGACCAGCATGGCCGGCTCCGGGTCGCGGCGGCCGTCGGCGCCGGGCCGGATGCCATCGCGCGGGCGCGCGGGCTCGTCGCCTCGGGGGTGGACGTGATCGTCGTGGACTCGGCCCATGGTCACAGCGAGGGCGTGCTGGGGACCGTCGGCCAGCTACGCGAGGCGTTCCCCGATGTCCAGTTGGTGGCCGGCAACATCGCCACCGAGGCCGGCGCCCGGGAAATGGTGCGGCGCGGGGTGGATGCCGTGAAGGTTGGCATAGGGCCGGGGAGTATCTGCACCACCCGTGTGGTCACCGGGGTCGGAGTTCCCCAGGTCACCGCCATCATGGACGCCCTCCGCGGGGTGGATGACGTCCCGGTCATCGCCGACGGGGGCATCAAGTACTCGGGGGACGTGGTGAAAGCTTTGGCCGCTGGAGCGTCCTCCGTCATGATGGGCTCCATGCTGGCCGGCACCGAGGAGAGTCCCGG
>JBJMOX010000272.1:0-3139 GCA_045803515.1 Gemmatimonadales bacterium | reverse complement strand
TGACAGTTCCGGTCGGGATGACAGTTCCATCCTACCCTCCGGCTTCTTCGATCGACAACGCGCGCTGACAATGCCCGCAATGCACCTGCCTGGGCAGCTTGAATGGCCCCATCAGTGAAAACGTCTGCTGAGCTCCGCAGAAGGGGCAGCGCCCCTCGACCCGGCGAAACACCTGGGCCTGGCCCAAGCGGCGGGCCGAGAGCATCACCCCGAGCAGGAGCGCTCCCGGCACCAGGAAGAGATGGATGATGGGAATCGGGAGTGCCACCAGCGCCACCGCCAGGAAGACCCCGAACAGCACGGCCGCGCGCTTCATGCGCTCGGCCGGCGTCAATACGACCAGCTCTACCCTGGCCGCGGTGGGCGGTGCGCCGAATCCCTTGAGCGGCAGCTCCAGCGTCCGAACTTCCATAGTTTCCGCTGACGTCACTCCGTGTCGAGCGGATACTTCTGCAGATAGTACTCCTGGTCGCGGGTCGCGCGCGCGCGATAGAGCTGCTCCTCGTCGTCATCCGCATCGTGGACGAAGAGATGCAGCGACCCGGGCCACATGGTGGCCTGCAGCGACCAGTTGGTGGATGGCGCGTGCAGCACCCACTGCAGGGCTCCGCCACCGGCGTCGGTCAGGTGGATCTCGCTCGCCCGCTCCAGCGGCACGCTGGACGGAATGCCCGCGATCGCCGCCTCGATCGGATCGAGCTGCAGCTCCGCGTCCGTCCAGGAGCGGAACATGACCTTTCCATGAACCGGTGCTTCTCCTTCAGGCACCTCGAGCTCCGCCTGCCACTCCCCGAGCAGGTCCCACGCGTGGTCCATGGGACCGATGTTGGGCACCTGCACTGTCGGATGTCTGGGCATCGGTGGTCTCCTCCCCTGAGAGTTTCCGGGCAAGGACACAAGCATCACCACCAGCGATACGTTCCCTTCGATATTATGGTCCGCCTGACGGCGGTCTTCGGCCGTGAATCTTTCAATCTGACGTTCCGTACCGTAACGTGACCTTCATATCCTCAACCCGGAGTGCACCATGCTCCCGATCGTCATCACCCTCGTCACCGGTCTCGGCGGCTACCTGCTGGCTCGTGACTTCGTCCGCCGGCGGCTCCGCTTCGTCGATGCAGTGCAGTCCCCGTTCGCCCCCCTGGTCGCCGGCCTCATCGGGGGCATCCTGGTGTGGCCCCTCGCCTTGCTTCCGCTACTGAGCATCGTTCCCGTCGTGGTGTTCGGCATCGGGGTCGGGCTCGGCACGGCGAGCGGCGCCCGAATGATCCGGAGAGGCGAAACGCAGCAGCGCCGGCTCACCCCCTGATGCAAGGTAACTACTAGAGGAATACCAGCCGTAGACTGGATCACATTCCGGAAGCCGTCTATCTTGCCCGCATGGCAATCGTGCACTGCGCGCGCTGCGGAGAAGACCGTAACGGTATGGCGTTTCAGCCTTTCGGCAACGAGATCGGGAAGCGCGCCTTCGAACAGATCTGCGGAAACTGCTGGGCTGACTGGCTCAAGATGCAGCAGCAGCTCATCAACCATTACGGGCTCAACCTGCGCGATCCGAAGAGCAAGGAGTTTCTGTTCCGAAACATGGAGCAATTCCTGTTCTCCGAAGGTCAGGTGGGGGGCACGGCGGAGGGTTAGCCGGCCCCTAGAAGGCAGCTCCCAGTCTAAAGGTCAGGTCCACGCCGGGCCCACCCGGCTCAGGGTCTTCCGTCATCCCGATGCGCCATTCGGGTCCCCGGCGCGTGGCCAAAAGCCAGCCGAAATCCAGTGCCATATCCCGCCGGTCGAGACTGGGGAGCGTCGTTCCGCGGTAGTAGGGGCTGTGCAGGAACAGATTGGCATAGAGCGACTGGCGGCCCCAGAAGCGGTACCGAAGGCCCGAGCTGCCAGCCACGAACACCGTGCGCTCGACCGAGGCGAGTGCCCCGTGCGTCGGGGTATAGCCCAGGCCCAGACTGCCCTCGTAGACCACCCGCGGATCGAGCGCCAGGCGAAGCGAGCCGAGGAAGCTGGCGGAGGGGACTCCACGGCCGTAGCCAGCCGGACCTGTGGTGGTGGGAAGGGTGATCGAGAGCAGTGTCTGCAGCTTGGGTGTCAGGCGAATGCCCAGGCCCGCTCGCACGTCGCCCAGAAAGAGGTCGCTGCGCCGCCGTTCGATCGTGCTCTTGCCCGGGAGGGCGATCTCGTAGAGGAATGCGTCCCGTGGGCGCTTCTTGCGCTCGACGATCTCGATGCCGAGCAGCCGGTGATACCAGTCGAGGAATCCGTCGAGGAAGCCGTCGTAGGCCCCACCGACATCGGCGTCGAGCTGGAGAAAGGCGCGGCGATCGAGATCCCGCGCGGCTCGCAGCCGGAGCCGAAGGACCTCCGAATCGAGCACGTAGCTCGCCGCCGGGAGCTGGTTGTACTCGATGGTGTTGGCGTAGTCCAGCGACAGCGAAGCCGTCCAGCGTCCGGGCCGCGGGTCCCGGTATGGTTGGAAGTAGACTCCGCTTCGCGAAGCCGCGACGGGATTGATGGGAGCGTACGACGGAAGACCCTGCGCCCGGCCGGATACGGGGAGCGCCAGCCCGGCGAGGAGTGGAGCCAGCATCCGGCGACGCAGAGCGCGGAGAGACACCGGGACAAGATACACCGGCTTGACAAAGGCGAGTGCCGGCCGGTAGGTTGGCACCATGGTTCCCGGTCACAGCTCGTGGTTCTTCGGCTACTTTACCAACCCCGGCGCGGCGCGATGCCCGTCCGGTGTCGGTAGCGTGTCGTAGCGCCGCCCGACCGGACCCAAATCGACGCCCCGCCGGACCGATCCGGCGGGGCTTCTTGTTTTCCACTCCCGGAGCATGCCATGCGCGTTGCGATTCAGGGCACACACGGATCTTTCAGCGAGGCGGCCGCCCGGCGGCGGTGGCCGGGACTGGTCACCGTCCCCTGCCGGGAAGCCAAGGACGTGGTGGCCGCGGTGCGCGCGCACTGGGCGGATGCCGGCTGTCTGCCGATCGAAAACTCCCTCATCGGCTCGGTCACGACCACGTACGACCTGCTGGAAGAGGCGTTCGGTGACGGCACCCTCCGGCTCACCCACGAGATCCTCTACCCGGTGCTTAACTAGATCTTTTGATTGTCGTGTTGGGATATATTG
>JBJMOX010000271.1:0-7281 GCA_045803515.1 Gemmatimonadales bacterium | reverse complement strand
TGGTGCAGCTGGCCCAGACGCGCCTGTACGAACTGCTGGCGCTCGAGCGCCGACTTGTACTCGGAGTTCTCCCTCAAGTCGCCCAGCTCGACCGCCTGCGCGATGGCCTGGGGGAGGAGAACGTTGAGCTCGTGGCTGAGCTGGTCGATTTCCCGGCTCAGCTTTTCCCGCATTGCACGAATCATGGTGGACCAGGCGAAATAAAGGTCAGCCTGGGAGGGGTATCCCAGGCGGCGATAGTACGAACCTGTGACGAAGATACCACCAGAATGTCGCCCGGGGAATAGCGAAATTTCGTAAGCTCTTGCTGTCCAGCGCCTTATGGTCAATCGTGAAGCCGAGTTTATCTTCCGGGACCATGCCGTCCCGCGCCATCCACCCGATTTCGGCCGCGCTCCTCCTCCTCCTCGCCGCGTGCTCGCCATCGACCGGCCGAGTGGCGGCCGGCCCCAGCCCTTCGGTCGAGGCGCCGGCGCTTCCGATCGCGTCGGACGCGGCGGCCGACTCGCTGCTGACCGACGTGCGCTCGGTCGATTCGACCATCCAGGTCGAGCTCCGCTATGCCACGGCGAACAACTTCACCGGAGCGCCGCTCCCCGGGTACGAGGCCCCCCACGCACACCGGGACCGAGGCCCCCATGGGCACCGCGTTCGACAGCTTCACCCCCGCCGCTCACACCGCCGATGCCAGGGGGCGGGTGCAGCGCTACCGGCAGATCCTGGTACGAGCGATGGAGTCGGAAGGCTTCGCGCGGTGCCGTTCGATCGGGTCATTCGCTAGCGCCGGAGTTCCTTGACCTTCTCGCGAGAAACCCGTAGACTGCGGCGGCTTACGACCCTTGCCCCGCTTGGATCATTGCCAAACAGGATGGCCGCGTAATGCTCTTCAGGATTGCCGCCACCCGGCGCTTGGCGTTCCGGTTGGCTTCCATGCTCGCAGTACTGGGGCTGATTCTGGCCGGCTGCAGCCCCGAGCATTACTCCCAGACAAGCCTCAAGCCGCTCTCCGACTTCGCCAAGATCGGCGACGACATCCAGATGACCACCTTCTGGTGGGCGCTGGGGGTCTTCATCCTGGTGGAAGGCGCGCTGGTGTACGCCATCTTCCGCTTCCGGGGCAAGCCGGAGGACGCGGAGCCCACCCAGATCCACGGGAACACCACCGTGGAGATCATCTGGACGGCGATCCCGGCGCTGATCCTGGCGGCCATCGCGGTGCCGACCGTGAAGGGGATCTTCGCGACCGCCGCGGTGCCCCACTCCGAGGCGCTGACGGTCGAGGTCATCGGCCATCAGTGGTGGTGGGAATTCCGCTATCCCGATCTGCACATCACCACCGCCAACGAGCTGCACATTCCGGTCGGCCAGACGGTCGCCACCAAGATGGGCACGATCGACGTCATCCACAGCTTCTGGGCCCCGCGCTTCGCCGGCAAGCGGGACGTATTTCCCAACCGCGAGACCCGGCTCTGGTTCAAGGCCGAGCAGGCGGGGGAATACTCGGGCCAGTGCGCGGAATTCTGCGGCATCCAGCATGGCCGGATGGCGTTCCGGGTGAAGGCGCAGACCCCGGAGGAGTTCCAGGCCTGGGTCTCCCACATGCAGACGCTGGGCGCCAAGCCCGCGGCCACCGCGGCGGGCCCGGTGCAGACGGCGACGGCGGGAGCCACGGTGACGCCAGGGCAGGGGGCGCAGCCGAGCAAGCCGCAACCGCCGGCCGCACCGTCGGACCCGGCCTACGCCGCGGGCGAGAAGCTCTTCACCGCCAAGGGATGCGTGGGCTGCCACTCGCTCAACGCGTTCAATGCGCCGAGCGGCATGATCGGTCCCAACCTGGCGAACGTGGGCGCCCGCACCTACATCGGCGCGGGGACGCTCAAGAACACCGACGAAAACCTGGCCCGCTGGATCCAGAACCCCCAGCTGATCAAGCAGGGCGTGCTGATGCCGAACCTCGGCGTCAAGCCGGACGAGGCCCGGTCGCTCGTCGCCTTCCTTCGCGCTCACCAATAACAGGGCTCGTATGGCAACCACCGCAGTCGACCAGCAACGGGCACACGCCGCGGCCGCCCATGGCGAGAAGACCGGCCTCTGGAGCTGGCTCACCACGGTCGATCACAAGCGCATCGGCATCCTCTACGGGACGACCGCCTTCATTTTTTTCCTGATGGGCGGCATCGAGGCCCTGCTGCTCCGGATCCAGCTGGGATCGCCGAACAACACCTTCCTGGCGCCGGACACGTACAACCAGCTGTTCACCATGCATGGCACGACCATGATCTTCCTCGCGATCATGCCGCTCAGCGCCATGTTCTTCAACTTCATGATCCCGCTCCTGATCGGGGCGCGGGACGTGGCGTTCCCCCGGCTCAACGCGTTCAGCTACTGGGTGTTCCTGGCGGGCGGCCTGTTCCTCAATTCCAGCTTTCTTTTCGGGGCCGCCCCGAACCAGGGCTGGTATGGCTACGCCAACCTGACCTCGCGGCAGTTCTCGCCGGGCATGAACGTCGACTTCTGGCTGTTCGGCCTGCAGATCCTGGGCGTGGCGTCCCTGGCGGCCGCGGTCAACTTCTTCGTGACCATCGTCAACATGCGGGCGCCGGGCATGTCGCTCATGCGGATGCCGATGTTCGTCTGGATGAGCTTCATCACCCAGGTGCTGCTGCTCCTGGCCTTTCCAGTCATCACGGTCGCCCTGATCCTGCTCATGTTCGACCGGTTCTTCGGCACCCACTTCTTCGTGCCGTCGGGCGGTGGGGACCCGCTCCTGTGGCAGCACCTGTTCTGGATCTTCGGGCACCCGGAGGTCTACATCCTGATCCTGCCGGCGTTCGGGATCATCTCCGAGGTGCTGCCGGTGTTCTCCCGGAAGCCGCTCTTCGGCTACGCGGCGATGGTCTTCTCCGGCGCGTTCATCGCCTTCCTGGGGTTCGGGGTGTGGAGTCACCACATGTTCACGACGGGCATGGGCCCGATCGCGGATACCTTCTTCTCGCTCTCCACCATGCTGATCGCCATTCCCACCGGGGTGAAGATCTTCAACTGGATGGGCACGATCTGGGGCGGCTCGCTGCAGATGCGCACGCCGATGTACTTCGCGCTGGGCTTCATCGCGATGTTCATCATCGGTGGTCTGTCGGGGGTCATGCACGCCTCACCCCCGGCGGACCTGCAGCAGAACGACACCTATTTCATCGTGGCGCACTTCCATTACGTGCTGTTCGGCGGCAGCATCTTCGGCCTGACCGCCGGCGCGTACTACTGGTGGCCCAAGATGTCCGGCCGGATGCTGGACGAGACGCTCGGCAAGGTCCACTTCTGGCTCATGCTGATCGGGTTCAACCTGACCTTCTTCCCGATGCACATCCTGGGGCTCAACGGGATGCCGCGCCGGGTCTACACCTACCCCGAGGGGCTGGGGTTCGAGACGCTGAACCGGATCGAGACGGTCGGCGCATTCATCCTGGCGCTCTCGTTCGCGGTGTTCCTGGTCAACATCTTCAAAACGATGCGCGGTCCGCGGAACGCGCCGGCCGATCCGTGGAACGGCGCGACGCTGGAGTGGTCGATCCCGTCCCCGCCGCAGGAGTGGAACTTCCCCGAAGTGCCCACGGTGCGCGGGCGTGACCCGCTGTGGGATGCCAAGCGCGAGCGCGGCGGGAAGCTGCCGGAGCCGGCCCTGGTGAGCGGCGCCGGGATCCACCTGCCGAATCCGTCGTACTGGCCACTGGTGGCAGCGCTCGGGCTCGCGGGCATGATGACGGGAGTGCTGCTGATCGAGCATCTCGGCCCCTGGGGCATCATTGCCGGGGCCGCGATCCTCTTCTTCGGGGTGTTCAACTGGGCCTTCGAGCCCGCGGGCTGAATCAGGAGAGCCATCTTGTCCCACGCGCACGCGCTGCACCTCGAGACCTCCACCGGGCTGGACAGCCGGAAGCTGGCCATCTGGACCTTCATCGGGTCGGAGTGCCTCTTCTTCGCCACGCTGATCTCGAACTACCTGGTGAACAAGAGCCGGAACCTGATTCCGCCCTACCCCCATGACGTGACCCTGCCGAGCGGACAGGTCATCAAGGGAGTCATCGAGATCCCGCTGGTCACCTTCGGCACGGCGCTGCTGCTGTTCAGCTCGCTGTTCATCGTGCTGGCGCTGGCGGGGGCCCAGCGGGGCAGCCGCAAGGCGCTGCTGGGCTGGCTCTCCGCCACCATCGTGTGCGGCATGTTCTTCGTGGGCATGCAGGTGTACGAGTTCACCCACTTCGTGCACAAGGGGCTCACCCTCAAGGTCAACCTGTTCGGGGCCAGCTTCTTCACCCTGACCGGGTTCCACGGCACCCACGTGACCCTGGGGGTGATCTGGCTGATCACAATGTGGATCGAGGCGTTCCGCGGCCGGATCCCCCCCACGAAGTCGCTCAATCTGGAGATCGCCGCGCTCTACTGGCACTTCGTGGACGTGGTCTGGGTGGTGATCTTCCCCGTCGTCTACCTGATCAAGTGAGGGCCGGACTCATGGACGCGCACGCCTCCACGCCCGCCGCCGCGCACGAGCATCCGTCGGCGGGGGTCTACGTCAAGATCGGCATCATCCTGTTCATCCTGACGGCGCTCGAGGTGGGGCTCTACGAATTCACCTACGGCGAGCACTCCGGGCCGATGGGCGCGCAGATCCAGCCGTTCTTCGTGCCGCTGCTGCTGCTCCTCTCCGCGGCCAAGTTCGCGCTGGTGGCGATGTTCTACATGCACCTCAAGCAGGACAGCAAGCTCTTTACCGGGGTGTTCGTCTTCCCGCTCATCATCGCGGCCATCATCGTGGTCGCGCTCATGCTGCTCATGGCGTACCACTTCGCCTTCGCGCGGTCCGGCGGCTGATGCTCCTCTGGCTGGCGCCGCTGCTGGACGAACGACCTCGTCCCAGCGGCCCTTACGACTGGAGCTGGTCGCTCCATCCCAGCGTTCTTCTAGGCACCGGGCTTCTCGGTGCCTTGTACTTTTACGCCATCGGGCCGCTGCGCCGGCGCCAGAGCCTCGGACCGCCGGTGCCCGCCTGGCAGGTCGCCTGCTTCCTGGGGGCGCTGCTCGTGCTGCTCGGCTCCCTCAACGGGCCGATGCACGATCTGAGCGACTACTACCTCTTCAGCGTGCACATGGTGCAGCACCTGCTGCTCACCCTGGTGTTCGCACCGCTCCTGATCGCGGGGATTCCGGGATGGCTGTGGCAGCTCCTGGCGCGCCCGCCGGCGGTCCGCCGGGTGGCCCGAGTGCTGACACAGCCCGTGGTGGCGGCCGTGATCTTCACGGCGACCATCGCCGTGTGGCACCTGGCGCCCTGCTACGATCTCATGATGCGGGACCACGAGGTGCACATCGTCACCCATCTCATGTTCATGGTGACGGCGACCCTCTTGTGGTGGCCCGTCATGAGCCCCATCCCCGAGCTTCCTCGCCTCCCCTACGGGCTGGGTATGCTGTACCTCTTCCTGGTGGGGATCCCGATGCAGCTGGTGGCCGCCCTGATCACCCTGAGCGACACGGTGCTCTACCCGTGGTACTCGGTGACCCCAGGGACGTGGGGACTCTCCCCGCTCGACGATCAGCACCTGGGGGGGCTGATCATGTGGGTGCCGGGGAACCTCTATCTCTTTCTGGCGATCGGGGTGCTGTTCTTCAGGTGGGCCAAGGAGAGCGCGTAGCGGGCAGGTCGGCGATTGCCGCGGCGATCGTGGTCTCGAACTCCCACCCTCCGCGCCGGCCGATGCGGCGCCCCGCCGCCTGCACCAGGCAGGCGCGCTCCACCTCCTCGAACGACTCGAGATCGAAACCGACGGGCGGAAGCTCGGCGTAGCCGGGAAAGCGGTCCTGGATGGGGCAGGCGTTCTCGATGACGCCGCCCTCCCGGGTATGCATACCGAGACCGATGAGCCGGCAGACCAGGGGACGGTCGGCGTAGATCCGGCAGCGTCCGTCCGGATCGAGCAGCGGGCATGGCTCCGCGGCCAGCGCCTCACTCAGCCGATCGAAGCCCTCCTCCCCCAGGTCGGCGATGGCATGCGGCGCGGACCAGCCAGGCGAGAGCGCCTCCATCCGCTTCGCCAGCGCCTCCGCTCGGCGCCTCACCTCGAGCCACTCGCCTTCCGGCAGCGCGCGGACGCCAGCTTCCAGCAGCTCCACATCGGCCACGGAGATGTCGAACGGCCCATGGCAGCAAGCGCTGCATCCTTCCCGGCAGGGGATGACTCCGGGGTGCTCGCGGCGGCCCTGGTCGAACCATTGCGTCAAACGCTCCAGGAGGGCCCGATAGGCGGCCGAGCCGTCGGCCGATTCGCTCATCGGGCCAGGCTCGGGGCGGGTCGCCGTACCCGTCGGTAATCGAGCCAGGCCAGCAGGAGACAGAGCGTGATGGTCAGCGTGCTTTCGAAGCACCAGGGACAGAACGTCCGGAGAATCACCCACTCGGCGTACTTGAGCCTGAGGGTGAAGAGGACGGCCGGAACGATGAGTCCCAGGAGGAGCAGGCTGGGCGCCGGCGAATCGGTGCGGCTGGGAGCCAGTCCCCACATCGCGGTAGCAAACACCAGCACGTAGCCCACCGTGCCGATCAGCGCGACGTCCACTCCCAGAAACGACCCCCACCCGCTCAGCATCGCGATCTCGCAGCCCCGCTCGGCGGTGCAGGTGAGCGGGCCGGTGAGCCCGGCCTTCCAGAGATGCAGATAGAGCGCCACCAGGGCCGCGACCAGCGCCAGCAGGGCGATCGCCATTCGGTACCGGGCAGGGTTCGGCATGTACGCCACTCTAGCGGGACTCGTCCGGTGCACGGTTCGACCTCAGCTCCCGGACGACGACTTACCGGGACCGTTGACGAGCGTATCTACCAGCCGATCTCGTACGCGCAGAGCATTCACTGTGAGGTCGAAGTATGGCCGACCGTCGACGGTCAGATGCAGCTCGCGCGGCCAGCGGATTCCTGAGGCTTGCACCACACCAGTCAGCCAGGCATCCTGCCATTCCAGCTCACCCGTCTCCGCCCCAGGCACCTGAATGCGGACGTGCGCGAGCCGGCCTTCCTCGTCCACGTACAGCGTGGCTGGCGGCCGGCCTGGCTGTGCAGCCCTGAGGCCGCGATGGCCCAACGAGTCCGGAGGCGCCGCAGTGAGGCCGACTCCTCGGGATTCGAGAGGCACGAGACGGAACAGCTCGTAGAGATAGAACTCGGCCCGCTCGCTCGCGAGCAAGGTTGGCGGCATCGCGCTCATGTGGCCATCATGCACCAGCCACCCC
>JBJMOX010000270.1:0-14369 GCA_045803515.1 Gemmatimonadales bacterium | reverse complement strand
ATTCCAGCGCCTGCTCCAATCCTGTCCGTGCCCCCGCTGCCAGGGAGGCAGACAGGGGTGACCGGGGCCACATCGTCGCGCTCCGCGGCTGCGCAGTCTGTAAGTGGTGGCGGCCGCCGGTCTCATGGCATCGGGGAGATATGCACGCGCGGGAGCACTCCACTCTTCGTGAAGGAATCGTCGCCGGACTGTTCGGCGGGCTGATCGTGGCGATCTGGTATCTCCTCTTCGACACAGCCTCGGGCCATCCGCTGCGGACCCCGAACACCCTCGGCCGAATCTTCCTCCGGGGGGACGTCAACCCGGGGCTGCGCGCCCTGGTGCCCCAGGCGATCCTGGGATACGCCGTGCTTCACTTCCTGCTCTACACCCTGGTGGGGATGGGACTCACGCTGCTGATCCACCTCGCCACCCGCAACATCGCGCTTCGCATGGGAGTGTGGCTGGGGCTGGTGATCGCGTTCGGCTTCTTCGTCGGACTCACCTACATGCTGACAACCTCGACCGGGCAGCGTCTCCCGGTCTGGTCGGTGCTGGGTGGAGGCCTCATTGGAGTCGGCACGATGGGGGCGTATCTCTGGCGCCGGCACCCGCAGCTGGGGGAATCGCTGCATCGGGCGCCACTCGGATCCGAAGTGAAAGCTCCCCCGCATCCACCCGAGCACGGCGGCGCCGGCTGACCGGCCACCCGCTTGCGCGGCGGCATGGAAGGCGGCACTGTTTTGAAAGCCGCAGAGATGCGGCCCCGCGGTTCGAGCCCGCGGGCTGCGGCCCCGAACGCCGGCGCCGCGGAGAGACGCTCGAGGGGGGAGGCTCTCATGGCGGACCCTCGCCATTCCATCATCGGCGAAGGCACCGATGTCGGGCTCATCGGTGGGCTCGCCGTCGCAGTCTGGTTCCTCATCCTCGACGTCCTCGCCGGACACCCGTTCCAGACGCCCAGCCTGCTGGGCCAGGTGGTGCTCTTCGGCGACCGGACCCCGGAGACCCAGCACCTCGTCTTCGGCGCGATTCTGCTGTATACCGCGTTCCACTTCATTGTCTTCGCGCTGATCGGGATGGGGCTCGTCGCCCTGGTGCACTGGGGCACGGAGAACTCGGTGGTGCGCTACGCCTTCGTGCCGGTCTTTCTGGTGCTGGAGTTCCTGTTCTGGGGTCTCCTGGAAGTGCTCTCGGAGAGGTCGAGCGAGCTCTTTCCTTTCTGGGCGGTGATCACCGCCAACACGTTGGCCTCGCTCTGCATGGGACTCTTCCTCTGGCACCGGCACCCGGATCTGCGCCGGTCGATCCACGACACACCCCTCGGGGCCGCTCCCCTCCACTGAGGCCCTAGAGGGGGGTCCCGGACGGGATTAGGTTCCGCCTCACCAACCACGGCCGGGGTCTGTGCGTCGCTCTCCGCTCACCGTCACGTGCGCGTCCCTCCTCTTCGTGTTCCTTCCGCTGCCGATCCTGGCGCAGCTCGAGCCGCCTTCGACCGGCGGCACGGTGGCGCTCCAGGAGGAGCTGCGGATGCTGGGGCACTACAAGCGGGTGCTGATGATCGGCGCCCACCCGGACGACGAGGACACTGAGCTTCTGACCGTGCTGGTCCGGGGGCAGGGCGCCGAGACCGGTTATCTCTCGCTCAACCGCGGTGAGGGCGGACAGAACCTGATCGGGCCCGAGCTGGGAGAAGCGCTCGGATTGATCCGTACCGAAGAGCTGCTGGCGGCCCGGCGGCTGGACGGGGCGCGCCAGTACTTCTCGCGCGCCTACGATTTCGGCTACTCCAAGACGCTGGACGAGACCTGGCAGCACTGGCCCCGGGACACGGTCCTCAAGGACGTGGTCCGGATCGTCCGCCGGTTCCGGCCCCAAATCATCGTCTCCATCTTCAGCGGCACCCCTCGCGACGGGCACGGCCAGCATCAGGCGGCCGGATGGGCCGCGCAGGAGGCGTTCCGGATCGCGGGCGACTCCACCCGCTTTCCCGAGCTCGCGCGGGAGGAGCACCTGGCTCCCTGGACGCCGCTCAAGCTCTACCGCAGCACCCGCTTCGATACCACCGCGACGACCATCACCCTCGACGGGGGCGCGCTCGACCCGCTGATCGGCAAGTCGTTCCATCAGATCGCCATGGCGGGGCGGAGCCTGCACCGCTCGCAGGACATGGGGCGGCTCCAGACGATCGGCCCTTCCCTGGTGCCTCTTGCCCTGCTTCAGGATCGTACCGGGAGGGGAACGAGCGCGCTCTTCGGCGGCCTGGACACCACCCTTACGGCGATGCCTTGGAACCCCGTCGGCGACGCCGGTGGGCGAAGCTCCCGCGAGCGCTTCGCTGCCCGGGTAGACAGCGCCCGCGCGGCGGCCGAGGGCAGCGATCTCGCGGCGGTGGCCGAGCTGCTCCGGCGCGGGGAGGCGGACGTGGCCGGTGCGGCGCCGGAGGCGTCGGACGGCCGGGCCGACTCATACCTCGCGCCCGAGCAAGCGGAGCAGCTCCGGCGCACCCTTCGGGCCGAAGCGATCGCGGCGGGTGTGGTGGGCGACGCGACGATCGACGATGACCGCGTTGTTCCGGGCCAGCGGGTCGCCGCCACGCTGTCGGTGTGGAACGCGGGCCCGGCTCAACAGGTCGTGCGGCCCTTCGTCCTTCCGCGCGCTGGCTGGACGGTGGACGGGGACACGGCGTCCGGATCGACTATCGAGTCGGGCAGCGTCGGGCGGGCACAGGCCACTCTCCAGGTCCCCGACTCGGCGTCCCCCACCGTGCCCTATTTCCTGCAGCGTCCCCTGCAAGGCGCGCTGTACGATTGGAGCCGGAGTCCACCTGGCGTGCGCGGCGAGCCGTTCGACTCCTCGACCCCGCTCGCGGTCTTCCGGAGAAACGACGCCGACTGGTTCACCCGGGAGCTGACGCTCCAGGTAAACGATCAGTCACGGGGAGAAGTGCGGCGCCCGCTGCTGGTCGTGCCCCGGGTGGACGTGAAGCTGGACCCCGGGTCCGAACTGTGGTCCATCGGATCACCGGGGCCGCGGCGGTTCGCGGTCACCCTGACGCACGGAGCGCGCGACACCACGACGGGGACGGTGGGAATGGAGGTGCCGACGGGATGGCCCGCGGTGAAGCGTCAGCCGTTCCGGCTCACCCGTGAAGATGAGCGGCAAACCTACACGTTCGAAGTGCTCCCGCCGGCGACCCTGATCCCCGGTTCCGCGACTCTGCGCGCGGTCGCGCGCGACGCGGCTGGCCGGCGCTACGAGCTGGGTGTCTACACCGTCGACTACCCCCACATCCGGCCTCGGTCCTACGTTCGCCGGGCCCTCGCCGTCATCCGGACCGCGGCGCTCCAGCTGCCCCGAATGGCGCGCGTCGGCTACGTGCGGGGTGCCGCCGATCGGGTCCCCGAGGCGCTGGGCGACGTCGGGCTGCCGCTGAGCTTGGTCGACGGCCCGGCGCTCGAGCACGGCGACCTCGGCCGGTACGATGCCATCATCGTCGGCCCTCGGGCATACGAGACCGACACCGCGCTGGTCGAGCACAACGATCGGCTGCTCGAGTTCGCCCGTGGAGGCGGGCTGGTGATCGTGCAGTACCAGCAGCAGTTCTACTTCCAGGGCGGGTTCGCTCCCTATCCCATGACCGTCGGCGGGCCGCCGCTTCAGCCCGGCCGACAGCCGGTGGGTCACGATCGGGTGACCGACGAAGGCGCGCCGGTCACACTGCTGAGCGCCGGCGATCCGGTGGCGCGGACCCCCAACCGCCTCGGTGCGGCCGATTGGCAGGGCTGGGTGCAGGAGCGCGGACTCTACTTTGCCCGGAGCTGGGATCCGCACTATCGCGCCGTGCTCGAAACTCACGATCCCGGCGAAGCCCCATTGGAGGGAGGGCTGCTCGTCGCCCAGGTCGGCCGTGGGACTTACGTCTACACCGGTCTCAGCTTCTTCCGGCAGCTTCCGGCGGGTGTGCCGGGAGCGTTCCGTCTCTTCGCGAACCTCCTCGCGCTGCACCCACCGCGGCGGCCGTAGGTGTCTGGGCGGACTCGGCGCTTCCTGCGGCGACGCTCGGTCTGGTGCCTCTGGCTTTCCCTGCCGCTGCTGACCGCCTGCCGGAGCGACGGCCGGACGCCGGTCGTGCTCTATTCGCCTCACGGCCGGGACCAGCTCACCCTGCTGGAGCACGCCTTCGAGGCCGAGCACCCGGAGATCGACGTGCGCTGGCTGGACATGGGCTCGCAGGAGATTCTGGACCGGCTCCGCTTCGAGCGGGTGAATCCCCAGGCGGACGTCTGGTTCGGCGGACCGACCACCACATTCGACCGGGGCGTGCACGATTCACTCCTCGCGCCCTACCGACCAGCCTGGGCCGGCCGGGTAGGACCGGGCGGGGTGGGCCCCGGCGACCTGTACTACCCGGTCTATCGGACACCGGCGGTGATCGCCTTCAACAGCCGGGTGGTACGCCGGGCGGACGCACCCCAGGACTGGGACGACATCCTCGATCCCAAGTGGCGCAACAAGGTGCTGATCCGCGACCCGATGGCGAGCGGCACCATGCGCGCGATCTGGGGTCTGATCCTGGTGCGGAGCATCCGGCAAACGGGCGACACCACTCGGGGGATGGAGTGGCTCCGCCGGCTCGATGCCCAGACCAAGGCCTACACGCTCAACCCCGCCATCCTGGACCAGCGCCTGGCCCGGGCCGAAGGACTGGTCACGCTGTGGGACCTCCCGGACATTCTGATCAGCCGGTCCAAAGGCCTGCCGTTCGACTACGTCTTTCCCCGGAGCGGCACCGTGGTCATCGACGACGCCATCGGCCTGGTGCGCGGATGCCGCCACCCCGACGCGGCCCGCATCTTCATCGACTACATCGGCAGCGAGCGGGGTGAGCTCCTCGCCGCCACCAAGGCGTTCCGCCTGCCGGCCCGGCGGGATCTGCCCTCAGACCAGGTTCCCCCCTGGGTCGCCGAGGTGGATCGCGAGATGCGGGTCGCCGACATGGACTGGGGGCTCTTGGCCGAACGTGGGGCCGCGTGGATGAGCTATTGGGACCGCCACGTTCGGGGCACCGGACGGGAGTCGTCCCGGTGACCGGCTTTCTCCAGCTCGAAGGACTGGTGAAGCGGTTCGACGGGCTCGTGGCTGTCGATCGGCTCTCCCTCTCGCTTTTACGGGGTGAGATGCTCGCGCTGCTGGGGCCCAGTGGCAGCGGCAAGACGACCACGCTGCGTCTCCTGGCCGGCTTCGAGACGCCGGATTCGGGGCGGGTGCTGGTGGACGGCGAGGACGTGACCCGAGTGGAGCCGGTCACCCGCCGCTTCGGGATGGTGTTTCAGCACTACGCGCTCTTTCCCCATCTGGACGTGGGTGAGAACGTCGCCTTCGGGCTCCAGTCGCTGGGGGTGCGGGGCCGCGACCTGGTCGAGCGGGAAGCGCGCGCGCTGGAGCTGGTCGATCTGGCGGGATACGAGCGGCGGCGGATCGGCCAGCTCTCCGGCGGGCAGCAGCAGCGCGTGGCCCTGGCGCGGGCGCTCGCGCCGGAGCCCCGGGTGCTGCTGCTGGACGAGCCGCTCTCCAACCTCGATCCCACCCTCCGTGAGCGCACCCGCCACGAGATCCGCGAGCTGATCCACCGGGTGGGCATCACGACCGTCCTGGTGACTCACGAGCAGGACGAGGCCTTCGAGCTGGGCGACCGGGTCGCCGTGCTGCGTGGAGGCCGGTTGGAGCAGGTAGGGACGCCGGACGAGCTCTATACCGCGCCGGCGAACCGATTCGTCGCCAGCTTCATCGGGCGCTCGAGCACGCTCGAGGTCGTCGTGCTCGGCCCGGCGCCGCGCGGCGTGCGGGTGGCCATCGGCGGCGTCGAGTGGGAGATCGACGCCGGGGCCCGGCCCGGAGCCATTCCGCCGGGGCCCGCGATGATGCTGGTGCGGCCGGAGGCGCTCCGGCTTACGGTGGCCGCCCCGGAGGTCGTTCAGGCCACCATCACCGGCCGCCGCTTCGTCGGTCCCTCCGCGCTCTTCCAAGCCCTGACCGATCAGGGCGCCGAGCTGGAAGTGGCCGCGCCGGCGCACGCCGTGGAGCCGGGTGCGCGCGTCGGCATCATGCCGAGCCGCCGGGAGGGCGGGGGGATCCACCTGTTTCCGGTGGGACGGCCATGATGGCGAATCGCCGCCAGATCATCGGGGCCGCCATCCTCGTCCTGCTGCTCTGGCTGGTGGTCTACCCGCTCCTCCTGGTGCTGGTGGAAGGCATCCACGGCCCCAGGGGTTGGACGCTCGAGTTCGTGCGGCTCTTTCTGCACCGGCCCACCGAGTGGCGCGCCCTCTGGGGGAGTCTCTGGATCTCTCTGGTCAGCGTGGTGCTTGCGGCGCTGATCGGCATTCCGCTCGCGCTGCTCTTCGGGCGGTACGACCTTCCCGGCGGCCGGGTGCTCAGCGGATTGGTCGCGCTGCCTGCAGTGCTGCCGCCGCTGGTCGGCGTCCTGGCGTTTCTCTTCCTCTATGGCGAGAGCGGCTTTGTCTCGCTCCTGGTCCAACGCCTGCTTCGCCTGGAGGAGCCGCCGTGGCGGCTGCAAGGCGCCGGCGCGATTCTCCTGGTCCATGCCTATTCGATGTACGTGTACTTCTATCTCTTCACCCGCGCGGCGCTGGGCTCGCTGGATGCCTCGCTCCTGGAGGCCGCGGCCAGCCTGGGGGCCGGTCGCTGGCGCGCGCTGCGCCAAGTGGTGCTGCCGCATCTCTACCCGGCCCTGGGCGGGGCGGCACTGCTCACCTTCATGACATCGCTTGCCTCGTTCAGCGCGCCCTACATCTTCGGCGGGGGTTTCCGGGTAATGACCACCCAGATCGTGGCCACCCGCCTCAACGGCGAGAACGAGCTGGCCATGGTGGAGACCATCTCGCTCGCGCTGGTGGCGCTGCTCGCGCTCTGGCTGCTGCGCGGCACCCACGCGCCCGAGTCCGCCGGGGGAGGCCGCAAGGGAAGCGGGCCTACCCGGGTTCCGGTGCGCCGGCCGGCCGTGCGGATCGCGCTGGCGGTCGTGGCCTGGGGCCTCGCGGCCGTTCTCCTTCTGCCTCATCTCACCCTGCTCCTGGTCTCGTTCGTTCCGCTGGGCACCTGGACGACGGAGCCCCTGCCGCCGGCCTACACCCTCCGGAACTACCTCGCGTTGGTGACCGATCCGGTGCGGAGCCGGCCGCTGCTCAACAGCCTGTGGCTGGCCAGCGCCGCCACGGCGGCGGCGGTGGGGATCGCGCTGGTGGCCGGCCTCTTGAGTGTGGGACGGCGGGTGCGGACTGCCCGGATCGTCGAGGGGCTGCTTGCCCTCCCCTGGGCGGTACCCGGCACCGTCTTCGCCATCGCGATCGCCACGGCGTTCAGCGTTCGAGCCCCCTGGGCGGGCCGATTCATCCTGGTCGGCACCCTGTGGATCCTCCCGCTGGCCTATCTCGTACGGAATCTGCCGATCACCAGCCGGGCCATTCTCGCCGGTGCGCGTGGCCTGGACCCATCGCTCGACGAGGCCGCGGCCACGCTCGGCGCGGGCCGCTGGCGCACGCTCTGGCGGGTCACGCTGCCGCTGCTCCGGCCCGCGCTGCTCGCAGGGGCGAGCCTTGCGTTCGTCACCGCCTTCGGAGACTTCGTGACGTCGATCATGCTGTACACCTACGACACCCGACCGATCTCGCTGGAGATCCTCTCCAGTCTCAGACAATCCGACGTCGGCGTCGCGGCGGCCTACGGAGTGGTGCTGATGCTGGTCAGCGCCGCCGTGTTCGCGGTGGGCGCGGAGCGTGGGGGCGGAGGATGACGCCGCCCCCGAACGGCACCGGCGGCAAGTTCCGGCGCCTTGCCGTCCTGATCGCCGTGAACTTCGTGGACATGATGGGTTTCATGATCGTGCTGCCGCTGCTGCCGTTCTACGCGCTCAGGTTGCACGCCACGCCGGAGACGGTGGGCCGGCTCATCGCCTCCTTCTCCGTCGCTCAGCTCCTGGCGGCACCGGTGTGGGGCCGGGTGTCGGATCGCTATGGACGGAGGCCAGCGCTGCTGATCGGCTTGAGCGCCTCTGCCCTGGCCTACGTGGTGTTCGGCTTTGCCGATTCGGTGTGGCTGCTGTTCGCCTCTCGCTTCGTGCAGGGAGCGGGCGGCGGCACGACCGGGGTGGCCCAGGCCTATGTGGCGGACACGATGGAGCCCAATGACCGGGCGCGCGCGCTCGGCTGGCTCTCGGCGGCCACGTCCGCCGGCGTCATGGTCGGTCCGGTGATCGGCTCCTTCGCCGCTCACTTCGGGCAGACCGCGCCGGGACTGGTGGCCGCCGCGCTCTGTCTCATCAACGTCGGATTCGCCTGGCGCTGGCTGCCCGAGTCGCGGCCGGCGCGACGGGATGCCTCCCGGACGCCCCGCCCGCTCTGGCACCCCGCATGGACGGCGGTGCGCCACCCCACGGAGCCGATCGCGCGATTCCTCTGGATCTACGCTGTGGGCATGCTGGCCTTTTCGTCCATGACCTCGGTGATCGCGCTCTACCTCGGGGCGGAGTTCGCCCTCGACGAGACCACGATCGGCTATGTATTTCTCTATGTCGGCATCCTCTCGTTCGTGATGCGCAGCGTCCTGCTCGGACCCATCGTGGACCGGGTCGGCGAGGCCGCGGCGATGCGGATCGGTACGGTGCTGCTGGTGATCGGTCTGATTCTCTATCCCATGCCCCGGTCATTGTGGGGGCTCGCCGCCGTGATTCCCCTGGTGCCGATCGGCACCGCGCTGCTGTTTCCGGCCACCACGTCGCTCATGTCCCGCTATTCCGATCCGCGGGAGCTGGGGACGACCATGGGCGTGGCGCAGACCTTCGCCGGGATCAGCCGGGTCGTGGCTCCCCTGCTTGCGACCTCGCTGTTTCAGCGGCTGGGGCACGGCTGGCCGTTTTACGTGGCCGGCGGATACGTGGGTCTGGTGGGCTTGATGGCCTTCCGGCTTCCCGCACCGCCCAGACTCGCCGCCGAGCCCGCGGCCGAGAGAGGAGCGCCGGTGTCATGAGCAGCGAGGATCGGATCGACCGGCTGGAGCAGCGCGTCGTGGTCCTGGAGGCGTTGGTGCGGCAGCTGGCCCGCCCAGCCCCCGCACCGGTGCCACCGGAGCCGCCGGCAAGCGCGTCGGCCACGGCTCCCCGCCCGCGGATGCCTCCCGCGCGGCCGGGGCTCACCTCGGAGCAATGGATCGGCCAGCGGGTGTTCCTGGCCATCGGCGTCACCGCGCTGCTGGTCGCGGCGGGCTACCTGCTCAAGCTCTCCTTCGAGCGCAACTGGATCACGCCGACCATGCGCTGCGCCGGCGGAGTGGTCGCCGGTGTCGTCACCGGCGCGATCGGCTGGCGCCTGCATCAGCGCTACCGGACCTACGGCGCCGCCCTGGTCGGCGCCGGCGCGGGCATCATCTACCTGAGCGTGTGGGCGGCCTCCCGGCTGTACGGCGTGGTTCCATCGAGCGCCGGCATCGTGAGTCTCGCGCTGGTCTCGGTCGCGCTGGCGATGATCGCCTATGCCATCGACGTCGAGGCGCTGGGCGCCACCGCCGCGCTCGGCGCCTTCTTCGCGCCCGTCCTCCTGGGCAGCAACCGCTCCAACGCGGACCTCCTGCTCCTCTATCTCGCCAGCATGGCGGCCGGCCTCGGTCTGGTGTCGGCCGAGCGGCGGTGGCGCGTCGCCATGCTGGTCGTCGCGGCGAGCTACTTCGGGGTCGGCACCATCGGTGCCGCCGACCAGGCGGCCCCCTGGGCTGTCCTGATCTACGGCGTCGTCGGGGGCACTGCGGGGCTGCACATCGGCCTCAGGGAGGGGTGGTGGGAGACCCGGCTTCTCACCTTCGCCGGTGGGTGGACGCTGCTTAATGCCGCGAGTGAGCGCCTGGACGCGCCCTGGCCCGTCCTCATCGCGGGGCTGATCCTGTCGGCTCCGGTCTGGTGGTTCGCCCTGCGCCGTCCCCAGATCATGCCGCTCTCGCTGCTTCCGCCGAGCGCGGGCGAGCAGGGTGCCGGACCGGCGCCGGGCTGGTCGCTGGGCGAGGCATTCTACTTTTTCACCACGCCACTGCTGCTGGGATGGGCGGTCCACCAGCTCGCGCCGGAGCGGTTCGACGACACTCCGGGACTGGTCGCCCTGATCGTGGCGCTGCCTTATGTCATTGCCGGGTACCTTCGGCCGCGGCCCGCCTTCGCGCTGGTGGGGGCAGCGGGGCTGGCCCTCGCCGCCACGCAGCACTGGAGGGGGGCCCGAGAGGTTTGGGCACTGCTCGGCCTCGCGCTGCTCTGGCCGGCGCTGGACCCTCGGCTGGCCCGAAGCGACGGACGCTGGTACGGTCTTCTCACGCTCCTCCTGGCGCTCCAGGTGCTGTTCAACGGCGCTCTCGCGCAGCGCACCGCAGTGGACGCCGCGTTCACCGGCCCGTGGGCACTCGCGTTGTGGGGCAGCATCGCCGCGACGACGGCCCTGGCCGCCGGCCTCTGGCCGGTGGACGCCGGGCGGGAGGACACCCGACTGATCCGATCCGGGCTCTGGGCAGTCGCGGGGTTGATGATGCTGTTCGGGGCCACCGAGGAGATCCGCCGTCATTTCGAGCTGCGCAGCCTGTCGGCCGAGTCGGCCAGCCTGGCGTCCGGTCTCGCCGTCAGTGCCTGGTGGCTGGTGTTCGCCGCGGCGCTCGTGGGGCTCGGATTCCAGCGATCGCTCAAGCCGGTACGGGTCGCGGGGCTCGGGGTGGCCGGGCTGGCCGTCGCCAAGGTGGTGCTGTTCGACCTCTCGACGCTCGACGCGCTCTACCGAGTGGGCTCGGTCTTCCTCCTGGCGCTGGTGGCGCTCTCACTGGCGTACCTGTATTACCGATACGATCGAAGCGAGCGGACCCTGTGAGTGCCGTTCCTTCGTCGTTATATCTTGGGGTCGGTTTGTTCGACCCCAGGTATCAGGAGCTGCCGTGACCGTGTCGGTGCTGCCCGCGACTCCCGCCGCCTTCGCCAAGGCTAAATGGGAGGACGTCGCCCCCTACTTCGACGATCTGGCCGAGCGTCCCCTCGGCCCGGAGCACATCGAGAGCTGGCTCCGGAGCTGGTCCACCCTGGAAGCGCTGGTGACCGAGGCCGCGGCGCAGGCGATGATCGCCTACACCATCGATACCTCCGATGCGGAAAAGGAAGCCGATCACCTCCGCTTCTCCATGGAGATCCTCCCCAAGATGGAGGAGCGGAGCGTGGAGCTGGCCAAGCGCCTGGTCGCCTCCGGCCATGAGACGCCGGAGCTCGCCACCACACTGGCACGCTTCCGCACCGCCATCGAGATCTTCCGCGAGGAGAACGTCCCCCTCTTCGCCGAGCTGGAGGAGCTGAGCGCCCGCTACCAGCGCATCACCGGTTCCATGACGGTCGAATGGGACGGGGTCGAGCGCCCGCTGCCGCAGCTCCAGCCGTTTCTCAAGAGCCCCGACCGCGCCATCCGCGAGCGCGCTTTCCGCGCCTCCACCGGCCCCTACCAGGCGGAGCATGATGCCCTGGCGGCGCTGTTCGACCGGATGTACGAGCTGCGCCAGCAGGTGGCCCGGAACGCCGGCTTCGCCAACTATCGCGACTACATCTTTCCCGCCAAGTTCCGCTTCGACTACTCCCCCGCGGACTGCGAGCGCTTTCACGAGGCGGTGGAGCGCGCGGTGACGCCCGCGGTGGCCCGGGTGCTGGCGGACCGGCGCGCGCGACTCCGGCTCGATGCCCTGCGACCCTGGGATCTCGGGGTCGATCCCTACCGGGCAGGACCGATCCGACCCTTCGACCGCGTCGAGGAGTTCGTCGGAAAGGCACGCGCCGTCTTCGACCGGGTCGATCCCGCGCTGGGGCGGGAGTTCCAGACGATGATCGACGAGCGGCTGCTCGATCTGGACAGCCGCAAGGGGAAGGCGCCGGGCGGCTACTGCGAGACGCTTCATTTCCGGGGCCGCCCCTTCATCTTCATGAACGCGGTCGGGCTGGTGGACGACGTGATGACCCTGCTGCACGAAGCGGGACACGCGTTCCACGCCTTCGCCGCCCACGCGCAGCCGCTGATCTGGCAGCGACACCCCGGCTCGGAGGCCGCCGAGCTGGCGTCCATGTCCATGGAGCTGCTCGCGGCACCGCATCTGGTACAGCCGGTCGGCTATTTCACGCCCGACGATCACCGCAGCGCCTGGCTCGAGCATCTCGAGGATATCCTCCTGAGCCTGGTCCACATTGCCTCGGTGGACGCGTTCCAGACCTGGATTTACACCAGTGGTGAGGGGGGCGATGCCACTGCCCGGGACGCGGCCTGGCTCCGGATCCGCGGCCGCTTCGAGCGCGGCGTCGACTGGAGCGACCTCGACCAGGAGCGGATCGCCCGCTGGTACCGGCAGCTGCATATCTTCATGTATCCCTTCTACTACATCGAGTACGGCATCGCGCAGGTGGGTGCGCTGCAGGTCTGGCGCAACAGCCTGCGATCGTCCGAGTCGGCGGTGGCGCGCTACCGCGAGGCACTCGCGCTCGGCGCCGTGCGCAGCCTGCCGGAGATGTATCGGGCCGCGGGTGCCAGGCTCAGCTTCGACGCCGATCTGATGGGCGAGCTGGTGGCGTTGGTCGAGGAGCAGATCGAGCAGATCCGCTCCCGGCTGCCCGCCCTTCCTGCCTGACCGCGCCCCACCCCTTCTGGCTCCACGGCTTACGGTAGTTGCTTCCCGCCGCCTGGTGGGCAAGATTCCACGCCCGACCGGTGCTGCGGCGCCGAATGTCTGCGTCTCTTGTGGAGAGCCTGGATGGCAAAAGAAGAAGGGATCGAGATGGAGGGGGTGGTGACCGAGGTGTTGCCCGACCGGAACTACCGGGTGATGCTGGAGAACGGTCACGAGATCCTGGCCTACGCCGCCGGGAAAATGAGCAAGTTCAAGATCCGCGTGCTGGAAGGCGACCGCGTGAGCGTCGTCCTCTCTCCCTACGATCTCACCCGCGGACGGGTCATCTATCGGCACAAATGACGCCGGGTGCGCGGGGCCACCAATGACAAACGGGTCGCTCGACTGAGCGACCCGTTCGCGTTCCCGACCGGCAGACCTACTTGACCTTGGTCACGTTCTCGGCGGCAGGCCCCTTCGCACCCTGCACGATGTCGAACTCCACCCGATCACCTTCGGCGAGGCTGCGGAAGCCGTCCGCCTTGATCGCGGTGTGGTGCACAAAGCAGTCCTTGTCCCCATTCTCCGGAGTGATGAACCCAAAACCTTTTGCGTCGTTGAACCACTTCACCGTGCCGAGGGTGCGAGCCATTGTGCCAACTCCATGTTTGTTGGACCTGCGTCGGTGTCCGGCGTGTCCGGACAACCGAGTCTTTATGAGCGCGGGCCTGTCCCGCGTCATAAAAAATGCAAGACCCGTCAGGCCGCCGAGCCTGGGTCCCGTCTCCCGCTATTCAGTGATCAGAACTCCACGATGGTCATCCGCCGGGAGATAATCTGAGCCCCGGCCGGACTTAGTCAAGGGGAGATCCCCGGAGCCAGCGGGCCGCGGCCCGGGCCCAATCGGCCACTGGTTCGCGAGGGGCGGAGTCCGCCGCCCGGTTGACCGCCTGGAGGAATTCCGCCGCCGAGGGGAACCTGGCCTCCACGTCCGCACTCAGCGCGCGGTCCAGGACCCGGGCCAGCGCCTCACTCACGTCATCCCGCTGGTCCCGAAAGTCGGGGAGCTGGTTGGTGGTCTGCTTTGCCAGGATCTGCTCGGTGGTGAGGCCCGGGAAGGGCGCGGTGCCCAGCAGGGCATAGCAGGTGACCGCGGCGAGGCTGTACAGATCCGAGCGCTGATCGACCCGCTCACCCAGGAGCTGCTCCGGGCTGGCGAATTGGGGCGTGCCGCTCTGCGAGGTGGCTCCGCCGAATTTGCCCCGAAGCGCCAGCGCCAGGCCGAAGTCGGTGATCTGCAGGCTGCCGTTCGGGTCGATCAGCATGTTCTCCGGCTTGATGTCCCGATGCACCAGCCCGGAGCCGTGGGCGTGGGCCAATGCCGAGAGGGCCTCCCGCAGCATCCGGAGCACCTGCTCCAGGGAAAGCGGTCCCTCCCGCTCGACCAGCTGGGCCAGGCTGGGCCCATCGATGAGCTCCATCGTGTACCAGATCAGCCCCGAGCGCCCGGCGATATCGTAGATGTTGACGATGTTCGGGTGGCTGAGCCGGGCCGCGAGTTGCGCCTCCCGGCGGAAGCGCTCGACCACCTCGGGATCCTGGGTCAGCGCCGGATGGAGCACCTTGAGCGCGACCTCCCGCTCGAGGTGCAGATCCCGCACTCGGTAGACTAGTTCTTATCGGAAGTTGGTCTTGTTGTGTATGAGTGT
>JBJMOX010000269.1:0-25474 GCA_045803515.1 Gemmatimonadales bacterium | reverse complement strand
TGCCCGCGATCAGCGCGAACGTGGTCATGATGATGGGCCGAAGCCGGATCCGCCCAGCCTCGATCAGCGCCTCGCGCAGCTCCAGGCCCCGCTCCCGGGCCCAGATGGCGAAATCGATCAGCAGGATCGCGTTCTTCGCCACGATCCCCATCAGCAGAATCACGCCGATGAGGCTCATGATGTTGAGCGTGTCGCGCGTGATCCAGAGCGCGAGCACCACCCCGATCAGGGAGAGCGGGAGTGACACCAGAATGGCCAGCGGATCGAGGAACGACCCGAACTGCACCACCAGGATCAGATACATCAGCAGGACCGCGACGCCGAGGGCGGTGAAGATCCGGGTGAACACCTCCGCCTGATCCCGGGACTCGCCGCCGAAGGTGATCGCATAGCCCGGCGGGAGCCGCAGCCGCGCGAGCCGGTCGGCGATGCCCCGCGTCACCTGGGTGAGCGGCTGACCCGCCACGTTCGCCTGGACGATGATGACCTTGTCCCGGTCGATATGGTCGATCTGCGCGGGCCCGAGCCCCTGGGTGATGGTGGCCACCTGGGAGAGCGGCAGCGTGGTCGGCGCGCCGCCCGGCGCGGTGCCGGCGACCAGCGGGAGCTGGGCCAGATCGGTGACCCGCTCCCGGTACTCCGGAGCCAGCCGGACCGTCACGTCCCGGGTCTCGCCCGACGGATCGACCCAGTCTCCCGCGTCGATTCCGGCAAAGGCGGGGCGCAGCGACTGGGCCACCTGCCCCACCGTGATCCCCAGCGAGCCGGCCAGCCCGCGGTTGAGCTGGACCTCGAGCTCGGGCTTCTGACCCCGGGTCGAGAGCCCCACATCCACCGCGCCAGGCACCTTCCGCACTTCCTCGGCCGCCTGCTGTGCCAGGGTGGTGAGCACCCGCGCGTCGGTCCCCTTCATCTGCACCTGGATCGACTTGATCGCTCCGCCGAACCCGCTGGTAAAGACCGACACTTGCGCCCCGCCGATGCCCGCCATCTCCTGCCGGAAGACCTGTCCCAGCTCGTCCTGGCTGATGTGCCGTTGGGACTTGGGCCGAAGCCGCACGTATACCAGCGCCTGGTCCACCGACGGCGCCTTTCCGGGCACCGACGCCCCGACGGTGGTGTAGGTGTAGAGCACCTCGGGGTGGGCTCGCGCGCGGCTGGCGGTCTCCTCCGCCTTGATCCGGGTGTACTCGATGTTGGAGCCCGGCGGCGCTTCCACGGTCATGCTGATCTCGCTGCGATCGCTGACCGGAACGAAGCCGGCCCCGACCTGGAGCACGACCGGCACCCGCGGCAGGAGCGCGCCCATGAGGCCAAGGATGACCACCACGCCAGCGACTCTCATGAGACACGTCGAGGCGAGCCCGAATCGCCGGCGCAACGGCACCTGCAGCAGCCAGGTGATAGCGCCGACCCCGGCCAGCACGATCAGCGCCGCGAGAACGCCGCGCGCCGGAATGGCCAGCGCGCCGGCGAAGCTCGCGATCGCGATGCCCACCATGGCCAGCCGGTGATCGAGGCTCCACGCGATGACCTGCTTGTAGCGGTCCGCGGTCCGGTCGAACCACTTGTTGAAGCGCTCCAGCGTCCGCGCGATCGGGTTTCTCCGCTCGTGGGCCTCGGTCTGCGGGTCGGCCCAGTAGGCGGAGAGCATCGGGTCCAGCGAGAAGCTCACGAACAGCGAGACCAGCACCGAGCAGGCGATCGTCAGCGCGAACGGCTTGAACCACTGTCCCGCCACCCCGTACATGAACGCCACCGGCAGAAACACCGCCACGATGGAGAAGGTCGTGGCCGCGACCGCGAGCCCGATCTGGTCGGTGCCCTGCCGGGAAGCCTCGTAGTGGTCCATCCCCATCTCGATGTGCCGCACGATGTTCTCGCGGACCACGATGGCGTCGTCGATCAGGATCCCGATGGCGAGCGAGAGACCCAGGAGCGACATCGTGTTGAGGGTGAAGCCGAAGGCCCACACCGCGATGAACGAGGCGAGCACGCTGACCGGCAGCGCCAGACCGGTGATGACCGTCGAGCGCCAGGAGTTGAGAAAGAGGAACACCACCAGCACGGTGAGGAGCGCGCCCTCGATCAGCGCTTCCTGGACGTTGCGCACCGCGTGGCTCACCCGGACGCCGGCATCCTGTACGATCTCCAGTCTGGCACCCTGAGGAATCCGCTGCTGCAGCCGGGTCACGTGCTCATGGATCAGGTCGGTCACCTGCGTCGTGCTGTAGCCCTTGGCCTTGAGCACCTCGATGCCGACGGCGTCCCGGCCGTTGAACAGCGCCTGGGTACGCTGCTCCTCGGTGCCGTCGAACACGTTGGCCACCTGCCCCAGCCGGATGAGACTCCCGTTCCGCTCGGCCATGACCAGGTTGCCGAAATCCTCCGGCGTATCGAGCCGGCCGCGCAAGCGGATCGCTCGCTCGTCGAGCGCTCCATTCAGTCGGCCGACCGGCGCCGCCAGATTCTGCTGCTCCAGCGCCTGGACCACCTGGGACACGCTCACCCCGGCGGCCTGAAGGTCGGCGGGACGTACCTGCACCGTCATTTCGCGGTTGACCCCGCCGACCACGTTCACCTGGGCCACCCCCGGGATGGTGCGGAGGTCGCGGACGATCATCGGGTCCGCCACCCGGGTGAGCACGGCGGGCGGGATGGTGCTGGCGGTGAGCGCGAGGGAGAGGACCGCCTCCTGGGAGGGATCGAACCGGGTGAGGACCGGCTCCTCCATCTCGGTCGGGAGATCGGCGCGCTTGGTGGAGATCGCGTCGCGGATGTCCTGGCTCGCCTCCTGGATGTCCTTCTCGTAATCGAAGAAGACGATGAACTGGGCCAGGCCGTCGGTGCTGCTGGCCTGGGTCTTGGCCCAGTCCACTCCGCTGATCGAGGAGAACGATTCCTCGATCGGGTCCACGATCTCGCGCTCGACCGTCTCCGGAGAGGCACCGGGATAGGTGATCGTGACCCCGATGATCGGCTGCTGGATGTCGGGAAACTCGTCCGTCTGCAGCCGCACCAGCGCGGCCACCCCGAACGCCACCAGCGCCACCATCGCGGTGATGGTGACGATCGGCCGCTTGATGGCAAAATCCGAAATCAACATTACCGCCCCGCCTCTTCCTGCAGCACCCGCACCCGGCTCCCGGGCGCGACGCCCTGCGCCGAGCCCAGGAGCAGCGTGTCGCCGTCGACGATACCGGCGCTCACCTCGACCATCTCCGCCGCCTCGTCACGGACCCCCACCTGCACCGGCACCTCGGTGACCCGGCCACCCTTGAGACGGTGCACTGTCGTGCTGGTGCCGCGGTTGTCGATGGCGCTCACCGGCACGGCCACCGCGCGTTTGGTATCGGTCGCGACCCGCCCCTGGGCGAACAGCCCGCCCACCAGCGTCCGGTCCCGGTTCGGAATGTTCACATAGATCTTCACCTGGCGGGTGCTGGGATCGACGACCGGATTGATCCGCTCGATCTTTCCGCTGAAGCGCCGGGCGAATCCATGCACCGTGAACTCGACCGCCGTGCCGGTATGGAGTCGGCCGATCTGCTCCGCCGGGACGCTCGCTTCGAGCTTGAGGCTGGTGGGATCGACGATGGAGAAGAGCGCGCCGCCCACCTGCACCACGTCACCCGCGTCGACCTGGCGCTCGCTCACGATTCCGGAGAACGGCGCCCGCACCGTCGTATGCCCGAGCTGTTGCGCCGCCGAGGCGAGCCGTGCCTTGGCGTCGGCCAGGGCGCCCTCGGCGTTATCCGCGGTCACCCGGGCACTCTCCAGGTCACGTTGTGCCACCGCACCGGCCTGGGCCAGCCGCTCCGTGCGATCGGCGTTCCGCTTCGCCAGGTCGAGGGCCGACTCCGCCGCGCGCACGCCGGACTTGGCCGAGAGATAGGTGTCGCGCACCGCGGCATCCTCCAGCCGGGCGATGAGGGTGCCCTGCCGGACCGCCTGGCCGGCCTCGGCGTAGGTCCGGAGTACCGAACCGTTCACCTCGGCGCGCACCGTCGCCGCCTGCTCCGGCTCGAGCGAGCCGGAGACGGCCGGGCCGCTCCGGAGCTCGGAGAGCGTGGCCACCGCGATGTTCTCCCGCCCGACGGCGACGACGGGCTCGGTCGCGGGCTTGGACGCGGCGTCGCCCTTGCCTCCACAGGCGCCGAGCGCCAGGGCGGCGGCGAGGACGGCACCGAACCAGGGCGTCGCGAGCCGCATCATTGAGTCGGTGCTCCGGTTTGTGCCGTGCCGCTGGATCCGGGCGTGAGGCCGGTGGAGGTGATTCCCGTGGTGCTGGCGCCGCCGGTCGGCGCCGCGGTGCCGCCCGCGGTCGTGCCGCTCGTCCCCGTGGTTGAGGTAGTTGCCGTCGTGGTCGTCGCGGCCTGGCCCGGGAGAGGCAGCGCCGGCAGTAGCGCGAGCCGGACCTTGGCCACCTGGAGGTCGCGGGCCGCGCGCGCGCGATTGCTTTCCGCCACGGCGAGCTGAATGCGCTGGTCGTTGAGCTCCGTCTGGGTGGAGATACCCTCACGGAATCGGATCTCCGCGATCTGGTAGGCGCGCGCGGCCTGTTCCTCCGTACCCTCGCTCGCCGCCCACGCCGCCAGGGCGGAGCGGAGCTGGATCGCCGCGTTCCGCGCGTCGAGATCGGCCCGCTCGCGGGTCTGCTGTAACCGGAGGCGGGCGGACTCGAGGTCCGCCCGAGCGGCTTCCACCTGGCCCCGGATTCGGCCACCGGTGAAGAGCGGCAGCGACAGGGCGACTGAAACGGTCCAGTCGGCGAGGTAGTCGGTGCCGATCGGAGAGCCACTGCCCGGGTAGCCCAGCTCCGCGAAGTCGGAGGAGAGGGTGAGCTGCGGCAGCCGCTGGGACCGTGCGGCCCGAAGCAGTCCCTGCTGGGAAGCGACCGCCTCCGCCGCCTGCCGAACTGGTACGCGCGCTTCGGGCAGCGTATCGGCGGCCGCGGCGACCATCGCGGAAAGGGCTGGTGCCCGGACCAGGCTGGTGTCGCCCAGCGCGGTGGTGAGCGCCAGCGGCTGATCCAGGGGAATGTTCAGCAACTGCTTGAGGCGGTAGTACGCCACGTCGCGATCGGCGTGGCGCTGGATGACGACCGGCTGCTGGTTGTCCCGCGTCACCCTGGCGCGGAGCAGCTCGAACTCCGACTGGTTCCCCACCTGCTGCGCCAGGCGACTCTGGCTCAGGGTCGTGTCGGCCTGCTCCAGCGTGGCCTCGGCGATGCGCACCAGCCGGTCGCCCAGCGCCGCGTCGTAGTACGCCTGGGTCACGTCGAGCAGTACCTGCGCCCGGGCCGCGGTGAGCCCGAGCTCGGCACTCCGGACCGAGGCGGACGCCGACTGCGACTGGCCTGAGAGCCGGCCACCGCTCCAGAGGACCTGCGACGCGGAGAGGCCGAATCGGTAGGTGTTCTCCCGGCCGAACGGGAGATCGCCCAGGGCGGCGAACGGATTGACCGTGCTGGCGCACTCCACCGCGCTCTCCAGCGAATCGAGCCGCTCTTCCACGCTCAGTCCGGGGCGCGGAGCGAACTTGGGACACGTGGTAGGCGCCGTCGCCGTGTCCGTGGTGTCTCGCTGGAAGACGGAGAACTGGCTCCGGAGGGCACGCTGATACGTCGCCGTGCCGCTGAGCTGGGGGAAGTAGCCGCTCCGTGCCTGGCGGCGCTGGCCTTCGGCCCGCGAGATGTCGCTTCGGGCCAGGCCCACGCTCTCGCTCTCGCGCTCGGCCAGGGCGAGTGCCTCGACCAGGGAGAGCGGGTGGGGAGTCGAATCGGGTCGCGCCGCGGGCGACTGGGCCCGGAGCGGCGCCGCCAGCAGGAGACCGGCAGCGGCGAGCCGCACGACGTGTCGACACAAGGCGTCTCTGGTCATCGTCACGCGTATGCCTTCGAACCAGGTATGCGCACGCCGATGGCGCGAACAAACAGCCGGACGTATTCGGTCACCGATTGCTCTGGGTCAGTCCGGAACATCTCCGGTACCACGTCCCGGCCCATCGCATCGCCGAAGAGGGTGCCCATGAGGAGGGCAGCCGCCACCTCTTCGCTGAACTCGGCGGTCGCGATGTCCAGCTCGCGCAAACGCCTCAGATAGCCCACCAGCATCCGCGCGGCCTGGGCGGGCGGGCTCTCCAATGATGAGGAGACCAGGCCCGGGTGCTCCTCGATCTCCCCCATACAGGTGCGGATCAATGATCGCCGCTGCCGAAGCGCCGCGATGTGAGACTTGGCCCATTCGGTGAGCTCGACGAGTGGGTCGCGCGGGGTCTCCGGCAGCGCATTGCCCAGGAGCGCGCCTCCGGCGCGGTCGATCGCTTCCTGGAGCAGCGCGTCCTTGGAGCCGAAGTGGCGGAAGAGAGTGATCTCATTCACTCCGGCCTGGAGAGCGATCCGCCTGGTGGTGGCCCCGCGGTAGCCCACCTCGGCATAGACCCGCGCTGCGGCCTCGAGCAGCTGGTCCCGAAGGTTCATGGCGGGCGAGTATAGTGATGGCCAAGGTGGGATGCAAGCAGGTGCTTGCAGACTGAAACTACCTGGAAGGGGACCTCAGGTCAGGGCAGCCGTCGTCATCGGCGCGCTCGCATTGGCCGGCGGACCTCTCCGGGGTCCGGGTACAGCGGGGCGCACCCGCTGGTCCTCGTGATACTCGAAATCCGTGTTGACGTTCCAGATATCGTGGAACTCGCCCTGCAGGTTCTCGACCGTCAGCATGGCCGCGTACATTGAGTGATCCTGATTGTTGTATTTATGCATGCCGTTCCGGCCGACCGTATGCAGGTTGGGAATCGGGTCGAGAAAGCGACGTATGGTGTCCAGGTGAGTGCGGTAGCTGGAGTCATAGATGGGGTAGGCGTCGGGCACTCGTTCCACGGCCGCGTCGAGGATCGTCGCCCCCGGAGCGAGTCCCAACTCCTTCAGCTCGCGAGACGCCAGCTCGATGAGTGCCGCATCGTCGCTCCCCCAGATGTCATCTCCCCGAGAACAAAAGTATTCCATTCCCAAGCAGGTCCGTGCCGGAGCCGGCACCAGCGCCGCGCTCCAGTTATTGAAATTCTGCACCCGGCCGACCCGGATGCGCGGAGTGTGAATGTAGAGCCAGTTATCCGGGAACGGCGACGCCTGATCCAGCACCAGCGCCACCAGCACGAAGTCCCGGTAGCTCAGGCCCTCCGCGGCGCCGTGCACCTGTGCCGGGGCCGCGGCCCCGGCCGCCTGAATCAGTGAGCGGAGCGGTGCGGTCGAAATAAAGTGCTCCGCCTCGAAGCGACGGATTCCGTCCGAGGTTCTCGCCCACATGGCGCTCACGCGTCCGTCGGCGAACTCGAGCCGGCTCACGCAGTGGTGCAGCAAGACCCGCCCGCCCAGCTGGTTCACGCGGTCACGACAGGCTTCCCACATCTGCCCGGGGCCGAGGCGGGGGTACTTGAATTGGCTGATCAGCGTTTTGATCATCGCGGAGCGGCGCCTGAACCAGGTGCCGGAGAGGAGCGCGCGCGTGAGTGAGAGCCCCTGGATGCGCTGGGCGGCCCACTCCGCCCGGATCTCGGTACAGGGAATGCCCCAGACCTTTTCGGTGTAGGTCTTGAAGAAGATCCGATACAGCCGCCGGCCGAAGCGGTTGGAAACCCATTGCTCGAAGGTGTTCTCCGCTCGTGCCGGCCAGAGCCGGGCCCGAACATAGCTCATCAGGACCAAAGCGCACTGCATCAATCCAAGGCCGCGAATGGCGTCGGTCACCTGGAGCGGGTACTGGAAGAATTTGCCCTGGTAAGAAATCCTGGAGAGCCGTGGTACGTCGATCAGCTCGTCTCCCAGCAACTCATTCCACAGTGCCTCCACGGCCGGCAGGCGGGTGAAAAATCGGTGACCGCCAATATCGAACCGGAATCCCTTGTACTCCACGGTCCGCGCCAGGCCGCCAACGCTGCCACTCGCCTCGAGCACGGTGACGTCGTGGCCGTCTCGCGCGAGGAAGTAGGCGGCGGTGAGGCCGGCGGGGCCTGCCCCGCAGATGACGATGCGGTCCCCGGGCCGGATCTGGGCGGTGTGGCGGGCTAGCATCAGTAGCTGTACCCGATGTTCAACGATTTTCGTAAACCAGAAGGCATGTGGCGGGGCTCTTGACGACCGGTCGCCGGCGGCCCGGCCGGTCGCAAGCTTACGGAACTTGCTGATCGGCCGCAACCTGGACGAAAGTCATGCGGATCCGCACTGCCGCGAAGGACGGTTGAGATGCTGCCGGTTCAGCAGATTCCGCGCCGTGCAGGCTCGGCTCTGGCGGGGGAAGAGTTGGGGCGGTACGCTCCTAGAGTGGCGCTGGACGAGGCGGCGAAATCGATCGCCAGAAGTGTTCCAGCCAACCCAGCGCGGCGGCGATGCCATTCAGCCCATAGTAAAGCAGACGCAAGGGGACCACGCGCAGCGCGAACCAGATGCCTCGCTCCCGGGCAAACCACCGGAGCAGCGGGGAGTTGCCGACGAGCACGACGAGCAGGCAGGCCCCGGCAAGGAAGAGCCATTCGGCCCCTCCTCGTGCGGACGCTACGCCGAGCGCACAGGCAGCCACGCTGGTGAGCATGGTGTAAAGCTTTTCCACCGGGCGCAGGTTGAGTGTTCCGGGGCGGCCTCCGCCACCCTCTCGCAAGTGGAGCCGCATCCAGGTGAGCCCGCGGCCGAAGAGATCGGTGACGACCATCGAACCGAGGGTCCACCGCTTCAGGTGGGCTCCCTGGATCTCCGGCCGGAGCACGATCCGCTGCCCCACGGCACGAGCGCGATAGCCCAGCTCGACATCCTCGAGCTGTGACATGGTTTCGTCGAAGCCGCCGAGCGCTGTGAACACCTCGCGACGCATGGCGCCGCATCCGGTCCAGAAGGTCTCGGCGTCGCCTGGGCTCTGCACGTGCACGTAGTGATGCAGCAGGTTTCGGTACTGCGAGACCAGGCCCGGCGCCGGCGGCGCGGTGTCATAGGCTCCGAAGACGGCCGCGATGCCTGGCTCGCTCGCGAGGATGCCGGCGAGCCGGCGCAGTACATCCCGGTGGACACAGACATCGGCGTCGACGAAGACGAGGACCGGCCCACGGGCTCGCTCCGCGCCGCGGTTCCGTGCGGCCGCCGCGCCGTGGCGTACCGGCAGGCGCAGGACCGCATCCGCATACGGCGCGGCGCGCCCGGCAGAGCCATCGGCGCTCGCGTCATCCACCACGATGAGCTCCCAATCCTCCGCGGGGAAGTCGCTGGAACGGAGGGCGGGAAGCGACTGGGCGAGGAAGTCCTCGCCGTTTCGTACGGGGACGATCACCGAGAGGCGCAGCGGTCGCGGCGCCGGGAGAGGCGGGGCGGTGGTGCCGAGTTTTTCCATTATCATTCCAAGTTACTGCCGCCCCAGGCAGCTGGCGGAGTGCCTGCGAGCGCTCTCCCAGCTGGAGTACCCGCGCGACCGCTTCGAGGTGATCGTCGTCGACGACGGCGGCGACCCGCCTCTCGATGACGTAGTCGCGCCCTTTCGGTGCGACCTGTCGCTCACCCTGCTCCGCCAGCCGAATGCGGGCCCGGCGGCGGCGCGCAATCTTGGGGCGGCGCGCGCGAGTGGTGAGCTGCTCGCTTTCACCGACGACGACTGTCTCCCCCACCCCTGCTGGCTGACCACGCTGGCGGATACCCTGGGCCGGGCACCCGACTGCATCGTCGGCGGCGCCGTGGTGAACGCCGCGACCGGACGCCTCTGCTCCGTGACGAGCCAGCTCATTACGGACCTGGTGTATCGCCATTATAACGCCGATCCGCTCCGGGCCCGATTTCTCGCCTCGAACAACCTCGCGCTGCCTCTGCGGGGATTCCGGGAGATCGGTGGGTTCGATGTCAGTTTTCGAACCTCGGAGGACCGCGAGCTCTGTGATCGCTGGCTGCACCGTGGCTATCGCATCCTCTATGTTCCGAGTGCGCTGGTCCGGCACGTCCATCACTTGAACGTCTGGTCCTTCGCCCGGCAGCACTTCGGGTATGGGCGCGGGGCGGCGCGTTTCCATCGAGTGCGCGCCATCAGGCAGTCCGGCAGCCTGCTGGCGGACTCCCGTTTCCATCTCGATATTGGCAACTGGCTGCGCTATCCCCTGAGGACCGTCCCCAGACACCAGGTGGTTCCGGTGGCCGGCCTCCTCGTGCTGTGGCAGGTCACGAACCTGGTGGGCTTCCTGTGGGAAACGATCCGGCGCAACCTGTCCACCTTGGGTAAACGTGCGCTCTCACTCTCCCACTGACATCCGGATCGGGATTATCGGGTGCGGCCGGGCGGCCGCTACACTCCACGTGCCCGCGCTCCGGCGCCTGCCCGGTGCGGCGGTGGTAGCAGTCTCCGATTGCCAGGCCGAGCGCTCATGGCGCCTGGCGTCCCAATGCGAGGGTGCGACCAGCTACCCGGACTATCAAGACCTGCTGTCCGACCACCGGGTCGACCTGGTGGCCGTATGCGTTCCGGCAGCGCTGCATACCGCTGTGGCCAGTGCTGCCTTCGAGTCGGGGAAGCACGTATTCATCGAGAAACCCCTCGCGCTGACGTTGGAAGACTGCGACCATCTGGTGAACCAGGCCGTGCTGAGCCAGACGCGCGGCCTTCGGTCAGTGGTAGGGTTCAATTTGCGGTCGCACCGGCTGGTTCACCAAGCCAGGGCCATGATCCAGGGCGGCCACCTGGGCGAGATCGAAATGCTGCGCACCCTCTGGACGGCCGACTGGAGCGGCGCCAGCCGGCCTCCGTGGCACGCGGTGCGCGAACATGGCGGCGGGGCCCTCATTGAGATCGGTGCGCATCTGGCCGACCTGTGGCGCCATTTGCTGGCCAGCGAAGTCGCGAACATTCATACGCTCTCGAGATCGGTGGCGGTGGACGATCAGACCGCAGTGCTCGAGGCCCGGATGACGAGCGGGGTCCTGGTGTCCGCGGCGGTGAGCCAACGCAGCGTGGCTCACAACATCATCGAGGTGTTCGGGGAGCGAGGCTCCCTGCGGCTCTCCTGCTACCATGCGGACAGCCTGGAGGTGTCGAGGACCGGTGCCGCAACGCGGGGGGCCTGGAGACGGCTTGGGCCTGTGCTCAGCAAGGTCTCCAGACTGCCCGCCACCCTGAAGGCAGCCCGGCAGGGTGGTGACTTCCTGGCGTCCTATTCTCACCAATGGCAACGCATCCTTGGCGCAATCCGAGGCGGGGAACCCATGCCCGCCTCGGTCTCGGATGGCCGGGAAGCCGTACGGATTGTGCTGGCCGCGCTCCGCTCCTCACAGGAGGGCATGGTCGTGTCGCCGGCCACGCCTCCGGCCGGTGTGCTGCCGGTATGAGCGGCCGCTCTGAGGCTCCGGCCATGAGCGTCGTCCTCGCCACGCCGGGTGACTTCACGACCATCGCCGCGACGGTGCGCCACCTGCGCCGGCAGACTATCGCCGACCGGGTCGAGCTGGTCGTCGTCACTGGGGCGGCGGAGGCGCTGTCGGCGGGCGAGTCGGCATTTGACGGCTTCTGGGGTCACCAGGTCGTCGGGCTCGGGCGTGTTGTGTCAGCCGGACAGGCAAACGCCGCTGGCGTCCGGGCGGCCCGTGCCAGCGTGGTGGCGCTGGCGGAGGATCACTGCTTCCCGGAGCCGGAATGGGCGGAGGCCCTGCTCGACCGTCACGCCCGAGGAGATGTCGCGGCGGTCGGACCGGTATTTCGCAATGCCAATCCTGCGACGCTGGTCAGCTGGTGCGATTTCGTCATCGGGTACGGTCCATGGATCGAACCCGGCACAACCGGCGACCAACCCTTTCTCCCCGGACACAACTCGAGTTACCGCAGAGCCGTGCTCCTGGAGGCCGGCGCGCGACTGGGGAAGTTCCTCGACGCGGAGACCGTCCTGCACCTGGAGCTTCGCCGACAGGGCCATCGTCTGGTGCTCGAGCCCCGCGCGCGGAGCGCACACACCAACTTCGGCCGGGTCGGCTCGTGGCTGCCGGTGCAGTACTATCACGGCCGAGTCTTCGCCGCCGAGCGAGCGAGGCGCTGGGCCTGGCCGAAGCGCGCCTTCTATGCTGCCGCCTCACCCCTGATCCCAGGCGTGCGATTCGTTCGCGCTGTCCGACATCTCCACCGAGCACAGGGTCCGCGGCCGGCGCTGGCACGGCTCGGCCCGCTACTCGCGCTGGGCCTCGCCGCCGATGGGCTCGGTCAATTCGTGGGATATCTGTGCGGTGCCGGAGGAGCCTCCCGGCAGCTCGCCCGGTGCGAGTTCGGGCGGATCGACCACGTGCCGGAGCGGGACCGACAGCTCTGGGCCGACGTGGTGGGGCAGACAGAGAGTCCTGACCAACGTGCCTGATCTTGGGAACGGCCTGAGAGGTGATGCTCCCGAGGCGCGAATGTCGATCATTCTCGCGACCGATCGCTACGAGACCATCCGGCCGGTGGTGCACCATCTCCGCCGGCAGTCCGTCCGTGGCCAGCTTGAGATCGTCATGGTCACTCCGGACCAGCAGTCCCTGGGGCTGGAACCGTCGGAGCTGGAAGGGTTCGCGGGGATTCGAGTGGTCGAGGTCGAATCGCTCCACCCGCTGGGCGTGGCCCGCGCCGCCGGTGTCCGAGCGGCCCGGGCCCCACTCGTCTTCATCGGGGAAACGCACACCTACGGGCATCCGACCTGGGCGGAGACCCTGATCGATGCCCACGCGCGGCCCTGGGCCGCGGTGGTGCCCGGCTTCGGCAACGCGAATCCACGGAGCGCATTGAGCTGGGCGATCTTTCTCCTCGACTACGGGTATTGGCTGTACGCCTTGCCCTCCCACGAGGCCTCGATGTCGCCCACCCACAATGTGGCCTACAAGCGCCAGGTACTGCTGGAGCTGGGTCATGGGCTGGAGCCCGCCCTCAGCCAAGGAGACCGGCTCCCCATCGAGCTCCGGAAGAGTGGACATCAATCGTACTTCGAGTCTGCCGCGCGACTCGATCATCTCAACGTGGCCCAGCCAGCGCCGTGGATTCGAGAACGCTTCCTTGCCGGCCTTCTGCTGGCTGGGCGCCGGGCGCAGCGATGGTCCGCGTTGCGACGCGTCGTCTATTTCTGCGGCTCGCCGCTCATCCCCGCCGTAATCCTCTTCCGGCTCCGCAAGCCAATCGGCCTGGCCTTTCGCAACCTGCGCCTGCCGGCCGGTACTCTGCCGGCGCTGGTGATGGGCACGCTGATCTCCACCATGGGAGAGATGGTGGGCTACATGCGTGGAGCCGATCGCTCGGCCGATCTCGCCATGATGGAGCTCGAGGTCCACAAGCTCCGGTATGCCTCCTCCCGAACCCGGGTGTCGCGGTGAGGCTCGGCCTGCTCGGCTGCGGGAGCGTCGCCTGCTGGATCCACCTGCCGGCGCTCCGGCGCATCCCGGGGGCTGTCCTCGCGGCGGCGGCGGATCCGGATCCGGCAGCCAGAGCCCGCGCCGGCCGGGTGGCGGGAGTGCCCACCTATGAGCGGGCCGACCAGCTCCTGGAGCGGGAGGACATTGGGGCGGTGCTCATCTGCGCCCCTACCCATCTGCATGCTGAGCTCGCCATCGCGGCAGCGGAGGCGGGAAAGCATTTCTACCTGGAGAAGCCACTGGCCACGACGGCGCTGGACGCGGGCCGCGTTCTGGACGCCACGGCGCGGGCCGGCGTGATCGGGGTGATCGGCTTCAACCGCCGGCTGCACCCACTTTACCAGCAGGCTCGGGAGCTGCTGAGAGGTGGGTGCATCGGGCGCATCCGCGCCGCTCAGAGCGCGTTCTGCGAGCCGACCACGCTCGATGTCCTGCCCCAGTGGAAGCGTCACAGGGCGACCGGGGGCGGCGTGTTGCTCGATCTGGCGTCCCATCATGTCGATCAGCTTCGCTGGCTGCTGGGGGACGAAGTCGGCAGCATCTCGGCGTCGCTCCGATCCGAGTTGAGCGAGGACGACACGGCCCGGATCGAGCTTTCGATGGAGAGCGGCATTGAAGTTCAGGGTTTCTTTTCCTTCCGGTCCGGACTGGCCGACTACCTGGAGTGCATCGGCGAGCTGGGCACCCTGCGCATAGACCGCTACTCCGGCAGCCTGACCCTGCGGGTAGGACGTCGGCTCGGCTACGGTGTTCGGCGGCGATGGGTAGGAGCGTCGCCGGCGGGAGCGGCTTGGCGTCTGGCCCGACTGCTTCGTCCGTCGTTCGACCCGTCCTACCGCCGATCACTTCGCGCCTTTGTGGAGCTGGTGCACGGCGCGCCTTCCCGCACCGCATCGCTGCTGGATGGCCTGCGAAGCCTCGAAGCCGTTCTGGCGGCGGAGGACTCCGCCCGGCGTGGCGAGGCGATCCGCCCTGACCGCCGGAGCGCCGGAGCAACGTGCGCGCACTGCTGATCACCGACTGGCTGCCCGGCGGCGGCGGTGCGGAGGTCTACATGGCCGGCGTGCGGGACGGCCTCCGGGCCGCCGGTGAGGACGTGCGGCTCCTCACCAGCAGCGCTGGGTCCGCCGGCGATGACACCGCTGAGTACCGGGCATACGGCACCGGGCGCCTGGCGGCAAAGGCGGTGCTGCAGATCATCAACCCCTTCGCGCTCGTGACCCTGAGGTCAGCCCTGCGGGAATTCCGGCCCGAGGTGGTGTTCCTCAACATGTTCGAGTACCAGTTGTCACCTGCCATCCTGGCTCCGCTCCGGCGGGTGCCCACCGTTCTCATCGTCAGCGACTACAAGGGCATCTGCCCGATCGGCTCCAAGCTCCTGCCGAGCGGCCGCGTGTGCCAGGATCGAGCGGGATTGGTCTGCTGGCGGTCGGGTTGCGTGAGCCTCCCCCATTGGCTGCGGGATCAGCCGCGGTATGCCCTGCTTCGCGCCGGGCGGAAGCACGTCAACCGGGTGCTCGCTTGCAGCCGATGGGTGCAGCGTGAGCTGGAGCGGAACGGGGTGCAGGCGGAGCACCTCACGCTTCCGGTTCCAGCGCCGGGCCCGAGCTTCAGCCGGGCGCCGGCCGAGCACCCCCTGTTCGTGTACTGTGGGAGGCTGGACCGCACCAAGGGCCTGGCGCTCCTGCTCCGGGCCTTCGCGCGCCTCCGGCCCAATGCGCCCTCGGCCCGGCTCCGCATCGTTGGGGCGGGTCCCGAGCGTCAGCGGCTGGAACGGCTGGTCGAGGCATTCGATCTCCGGGGGGCCGTCAGCTTCCGGGGCTGGGTCGCGCCTGCCGAGGTCGAACGCGAGCTGGTCGACGCCTGGGCGGTGGTCGTTCCCTCCTTGTGGGCGGAGCCGCTGGGGCTGGTTGCGCTCGAGGCCGTGGTCAGGGGGGTGCCGGTCATCGCCAGTGCCGGCGGCGGTCTTGGGGAGGTGGTCGAGCACGGCAGCAGCGGTCTCCTGTTTCCCAACGGGGACGAAGCAGCGCTCGTCCGGCACCTGTTGGCCATCGCCCGCGCTGAGGCTTTTCCGTCGCATTCGCTGCCGGGGTCGGTGAGTCGGCGGGTCAGAGAGCTGCATAGCCCATCCCGGCACATCGATCACTTGCGCCGGATCTTCCGGGAAACCGCCTCCCCGATACCGCGAGCGGGGCTGCTCAGCGGCGCGCCGCCCCCCGCCAGAACCGGGCGGCCCGGAGCTCGGCAGCCGTGAGCTCACCGGTGAGCAGAAATGCGATCACGATGCCGGTGCCGATCACCGTGAGTTTGATCACCACCGGCGCGCCAGCCGCGGGCCAGCGCACCGCGGCCGTGTATGCTGCCGCGCACAGGACGCCGGTCCGCACCAGGGTCGCCGTCGGCGGCCGGATGCCGCAGGTCCGGTGAACCGCCAGCACCAGGGCGACCGCCGTGATCGCGGCTCCAGCCAACGTGACCAGTGCCGCACCCTGTGGCCCGGCACGCGGGATCAGGGCGGCGTAGCCCATCGCCGCGACCAGTGGAAGCGGGCCGGTGAATCCGAGGGTCAGTCCAGGATGGCCCGCCGCGAGCAGGATCGCGGTGGTCACCGATACCAGGACCAGCGCGACGGCAGCAAAGAACAGCGGTGCGAGCAGCGGCGCGGCAGGCCCGAACGCCTGGCCGAAGACCAGGGGCACGACCCCGGTCGCCGAACCTGCAGCCAGCCCGGCGAAGGGGAAAAGCAGCAGGCTCCATCGGATGGCATCGCGGCCGATCCTCCGGGCCGCTCTCCCATCGTGGTCGCGATAGGCCCGCGCCAGGGTGGAGAGCAGCAGCGGCACGAAGGAGGTAGCGAAGAGACCGGGCAGAATTGCCAGATTCTGTGCGGCGCCGTAGTGCCCCGCTTGCTCCGGCGTGCCGCCGAGCGCGGTCAGCATGACCAGATCCAGGCGGTCGAACAGACGCAGGGCAAGGGCTGAGAGCAGGAGCGGCGCCGCGTAGCCCCAGAGCTTGCCCACGGCGAACGTCGCCCGGACCGAAAAGATGGGTCGGACGAACACGCGGCAGACGGCGAGCTCGATCAGCGAAGCCCCGATGCTCCCCAGAACCGCGCCCTCGATCGACCAGCCGAGCTCGACGAAGAGCACGATCAACAGCAGGCGGCTCAGCCACCGCGCGGCGGCGGCGAGCGCGCGCTCTCCGAAGTCACCCAGTCCGACGAGGATGTTACGATGCGCCTGGGCGAGGCAGAAGAGCGGGACGTCCGCCGCGAAGAGCCTGAGAGGGCCGGCCAACGCCGGGGTGCCGAGCAGGGCCGCAACGGGCCCCGCCAGCACCACCAGCACCAGGGCCGCGGCCGTCGCCAGAACCAGTTGAACGCTCACGATCGTGGCGCCGATCTGACGCCAGTCCACGGCATCTGCAACGAACCTGACCGCGGCCCGGCTGAAGAGCGCCGTAAGGCTCCACTCCACCCACGCGACCACGGCCGCGGCGACAGTGAAGACGCCGTACCCGTCGGGACCGAGCCGCCGGGCGAGATAGGCGGCGGTAAGCAGGCCCGTAGGGATGAGCAGACTTTCGGCCAGGAGGACACGCACCCCTCCCAGCAGTACGTGCCGGCCGGTGCGTGCCGGCGGCGTCATCGATGCATGGGTCATGTCAGGACCCTTCACGGGTGTTCGACTCACCGGTGACCGCCGCGCCGCGTCACTCCAGCGCGACGGCCGGGTGGCTGGCCGGGCTCGTCCTCATCGCGCTCATCCCCCGGGTTGCGGCGGCCGTCCTCCTGGGCAACGAATTCCATTTCGCCGACGAGGCCAACTACCTCGACACCGCGCACCGGCTGCTGAGCGGGAACGGCTTCGGCCGCAAGTATCTCAGCGTACCGGCCTATCCGGTTTTTCTCGCGGCGCTCGCGGCGCCCCTGGCGGCCACCCTCATGTGGGTGCGGATCGCCCAGGCGGTGGTAGCGGCGCTGGGGGCCGGCCTCACATTCACCGTCGCTGATCGCCTGATCGGCCGGCCCGCCGCCGTCGCGGCGGCTCTCATGTATGCGCTGGACCCGTTACTCGTGGTGGCGGCCGCTCTCCTCTACCCAGAGGCGGTCGCCGCGACCGTAATGCTCGGGCTCGTGTGGTTCGCGTGGGACGCGGCACGACGGGATTCTCTTACCGGCTCAGGCCTGGCCGGGCTGCTCCTCGGGCTGCTCGCGCTCTTCCGTCCCGTGGCGCTGCTCGTGGTGCCTGTCGTCGCGCTGTGGATCTCACTCAGCACCGGCAGCCGGCCGGCGCGCCGAATCCTGCATGCCGGGCTGGTGGGTCTGCTGTGTGTCGGGGTACTCGCCCCGTGGACCTACCGAAACTATCGAGTATACGGCCGGCTGAGCCCCATCTCTCGCGCCGGTACGCCGGCGGCGCCGGTCCCGGCGGATGAAGTGGAACGACGGGGACTCACAGTTGCGCTCCTGCACGAGGCCTGGCGGGAGCCGCTCGTACTCGGAGGCCGGATGGGGAGGGAGTTCCGCCACTTCTGGGAGCTCACCCCCGAGCGCCTGGTCACCGACGACACCAGCCGCAGGGAGTTGCTGCATCGCCGGGACCCACGCCTCCCGGTCGCTCCAGCCTTCCCCCGCTCGCTGCGCGATGCCGTGAGCGCCGCATCGTCCGCCATCGAGCTCATCCTCGGCCTTGCGGGCGTGGTCCTGGTCTGGAAGCGACGCCGCCCCGCGGCAGTCCTGCTGCTCTCCATCGTGCTGGTGTACGCCCTGGGCTACGCCCTCTTTGTCGGCAAGCTGCGGTATCGGATCCCGATACTCCCGCTTGTGTTCCTGTTCGCCGGCGCGGCGGCCGCGACGCTCTACGGGGCAATTGGTCGGCAGCGCACGTGACACACGAGCAGGTACTTAGTGGAGGCTGAGCGAGCCGGAGCCGAAGGTAGGGCCAGAAGCTGGCTCGAAGCAAAGCACCAGTGAGTTCTCTCCACCTTCGCCCACCAGCCGGGCATGGGTACGGAGCCAGTCCTGCTCGGGAGCGGGTGCCCCGACGTCGTGAATGCGCACCAGAACCACCCGCCGACGGCCCGCCACGAGTTCTCTTACATCATCGGGCACACGGCGCTGACCGAGCTGGCCGACCCAGGCCGCAACGGGAACATCGGGGCGGAGATAGCGCGCGACGCCAAGTACGCCCGAGGGAATCGAGTGGATAATGACGAGGTCCGACGGTCCGGCCCACCGCCCGGCTGCCCGGGCGGCATCGAGGTAGGCCTCCCGATAGCGGGAGGCTTTGGTCAGCACCATCCAGATACCGGGCGTCCACGAGAGCAGGATGAGGGCGCTCAGCACCGCGCTCGCGCGTGGCCCGAATCGGCTGAGCGCGAGGGCTGCCACCAGCACCGCCGCCGGCAAGGCCCCGAGCGCGTAGCGGGAGACAGAAGAGGTGGAGCTCCCGCGTACCACATCGAAGAGCACCGGTCCGATGCAGGCAGCGCCAAGCCAGAGCAACGCCAGTCGTGCTTCCGGCCGAAACAAGCCACGCCGCGGCCGGTATACGGCGGCCAATGCCACGAACAGAAACAGGGCCTGGGCAACCCGGTTGGCAGACTTTGAGCCGCCCCAGAGTCCCCGCCCGGAAAGCAGGCTCCAGACCAGCTTGAGGGGGTTGGTGAGTGCGTCCCGCGCCGTGATGCGGCCCTCGAGCCAGTCGCCGGTGACCCGCCAGCGGCCGAGGCTCTCAGGCACTCGAACGTACCAGGGCAGCGCGAGCAGAATGGTGGCGCCCACCGCGCCGACAACCCAGGCCCGGCTGGCACGGCCCGGATGAAGCAGAAGCCAGAGCAGGCACCCGGCCCAGACGAACACGAAGAAGTAATGGGTAAGAAATCCAGCCGTGCCTGAGAGCGTCCAGAGCGCGACTCGCGTCGGCCCAACCCCACGGTCATGCAGCCGGAGCGTGAGCCAGGCGAAGCCGAGTGCGAGGAAGCAGAGAAGCGAATACATCCGCCCTTCGCCGGAGTAGTACAGGCTCGTGGGAGCAAAGGCGTAGAGCAGGACGGCCAGGACGGCGGCATGCGTCCCGCCCAACCGGCGCGCGATCAGCCAGAGGAGCGGAACGGAGGTGAGCGCCCAGAGGACCGAAAAGAGTCGCAGCGCCGCATCACTGGTACCGAGTCCGCGGGTCCAGTAGCCCAGCAGGACATAATAGAGCGGCGGGCTCGTGTCGGACATGAACACAGCGCGGCTGATCCGTCCAACACCAGCGGGAGGATTCTCCTGAGTCAGGTAGCGGCCCCATGCTCCGGCCGGCATCGCCGCGCGTCCCTGCACGAAGTCGCCCAGCATCGGGTTGGCATCGTCCGCCGGGTGTTCGAGGCTGTGTCCCGTCGCGATGGCGAGCGAGAAGAACTCATCCGCCCAGAGCCCCTGTCCGGTGAGCAGCGGCAATCGCAGTAGAGCGACCACCGTGAAAAGGAGCACGGCGAGAAGAACTCGATGCCGCCCAAGGCTCAGGGGAGCGACTCCAGGCTGGAGATGCACGGAGGAAAGGTGGTTCAAGATAGCCGCTCAGTGGATTGGGGGCCAAGGCACCCGTTCCGCACGGTGGCGAGTCGCGGCGGCAAGTGACCAGGCTTGTGCAAAGCGGGTGCACCCTGCTTTTCTGCAGTGGGCGGGCCACGTGCGATGGCTCATCAGCCTGCCCGACTCTGACGAACACATCTCCAAAATTCCTGGCGCATAGCAGCGCCCATGTGGCACGGCGCCGGCCCGTACCAGGGCCGATCGAAGCACTCTTCTTCCGGGGCTTGGGACCACACCTATGCGCTTCTCTCGTGTCTGTGCGCTGATGACCACCGCGTCGCTGCTCGCGGCCTGTGGTGGAGACTCGAACGGTCCGTCCAATACTCCGCCGACGGCCAACTTCACCTTCTACTGCAGCGACCTGGCCTGCATCTTCACCGACCACAGTTCGGACGTAGACGGTCGCATCGAGTCTCAAGCCTGGCATTTCGGCGACGGGCAGGACGGCACGGGCATCACCGCAAACCACACGTACTCTCAGGGCGGCACTTATCCTGTGGTGGTGACGGCCACCGACAACGGCGGCGCCAGGACGACGAGCGCGGATCAGGCGGTCACCGTCACCGCCGGCTCACCCGGTGGACCGACCGCAAACTTCACCGTGACCTGCATTTCGCTCGACTGCACGATCGTCAATACGAGCACGGCGGCCGGGGCCGCCGTCACCTGGGCGTGGGACTTCGGCAACGGGCAGACCAGCACCGAGCAGAATCCGCCACCGGTCCACTACAACGTCACCACCCTCACCACGTTCACCATCACGTTGGTGGTGACGAGCGATGGCCTCTCCAGCCGGGCAACGGGGCAGGTCATACCGACGCCGCCGGCCGAGCTCACCTGCGGCAACATGAGTTGCACGCTCGGCCTCGAGCAGGCCGCCGTCGTCGTGGTGACACTGACTCACTCGAACTGCCGTGCGCACCGCGACACGTTCATCATCACCGCCCCGGCGGTCGACACGCTGCTCACCGATGGCTGCTACGCGCCGGTGGCGCCCGCAACCGGCAGCTCCTTCACCCTGAACGATGGCCTGCCCTTTACCGCTGGAACCGAGCTCGACGCCGAGGTGCTCACCGGGGTGGCCGGCGCGGAGAACCCACTGCTCCGTGTGACCGGTAATTTCCAGAGCGGCTGGACGCTGGAGTTCGACGACGGCTTCGTCGCAGCGGGTGAGCCGGACTTCAACGATCTGGTCATCACGATCAAGGCGACGGCAGCGCCGTAAGGCTGGTCACCCGGGCGCCGTCAGCGCCTCCCAGCGCTCGAGCGCGCGATCCAGCGCGCGGCGCGCTTGCTCCAGCTCCTGTCCCAGCTTGCCGGCGCGCTTGCCGCCATCGGCGGTGACATACAGGTCGGGATCTTCCAGCCGCCCGCGCACCAGCGCCATCCGGGCTTCGCACTCCGCCACCTCCGCCTCGGCCTCCGTCACCTCACGCTCGAACGTGCTTGGCCCGGCACCCTTGGATTTCCCGTCATCGCCTGGCCGCCGGGTCTGCTTTCGATCCCGCACCCGGCGCAGCGACTCGGCCTCCGCGGCCGCGACCGCCGCCGCGTGCGCCCGCTCCGCGCTCGCGATCTCCCATTCCTCGAACGAGCCGGGAAAGTCCGTGATCCGCCCCTCGTGAAGCACCCAGACCCGCGTGGTGAGCGCCCGAAGCAGCGCTCGGTCGTGGCTCACCAGCAGCACCGTGCCGTCGTATTCCTCGATCGCGTCCTCCAGCGCCTCGATCGACTCGACGTCGAGGTGATTGGTGGGCTCGTCGAAGACGAGGAGGTTGGCGCCGGAGAGCATCAGCATCGCCAGGGCGACCCGGGCCCGCTCTCCACCCGAGAGCGTGCCCGCCTTCCGCAGCACCGTATCGCCGGAGAATCCGAACCGGCCGAGATGGCCCTGGATGGGCCCCCGGCCCCAGGCGGGCCGCAGGTTGGCGATGATGTCGTACAGCGACTGCTCCGCCGGGACCTGCGCCAGGTCCTGCCGGTAGTATCCGATCCGGACCGACTCCGGCACCTGGAGCGATCCATGATCGAGCGGTCGCTCGCCGGTGATAGCGTGAAGCAGCGTCGATTTCCCTGCCCCGTTGGGGCCGACCAGTCCCACCACCTCGCCACGATGGAGCCGTGCCGTGAAGCCGCGGAGCAAGCTGCGGCCGGCGATCTCGAGCCCGACGTCCTTGGCCGCGACGACCTGATCGCCGCCCCGCTGGTCGGCGGCCAGGCGGAGCGCCATGGCACCGTCGTCGCCCGGAGGCGGACTCAACCGTTGGACCCGCTCGAGCCGCCGTCGGCGCCCCTTGGCCTGGGCGCTGTTCTGCCCGGCAATGTTCCGGCGAATGAAGTCTTCCTCTGCGGCCAGCGCCCGCGCCTGAGTGGTGAACGCCCGCTGCTGCGAGAGTCGGCGCTCTGTCCGCTGGCGGAGAAACTCCTCGTAGTCGCCCACGTACGTTACGGCGGTCTGCTGCTCCAGGTGCAGCACGTGATCGACCACGCCCTGGAGGAACGCTCGGTCGTGGCTGATGAGCAGCACCGTGGCGTCGAGGCTGTGGAGATACTCCTCGAGCCAACGGGTGGTTTCCAAGTCGAGATGATTAGTCGGCTCGTCGAGGAGGAGCACGTCCGCGCCGGTGACGAGCTGCTGCACCAGGCCGAGCCGGCCGCGCTCGCCGCCGCTCAGGCCGGCGAGTGGCCGGGTGCGCGCCAGGTCCGGATCGAAGCCGAGCCCGTCGAGCACCGCGTCGATGCGGGCGGCCAGGGTGTAGCCGCCTTCGCGCTCGAACCGCTCCAGGTCACGATCGTAGCGCGCCAGCATCTGAGGCGTGCACCGGTCGCCGGCCTCCGCCAGAGCGGTCCCTTGCTCGGCAAGCGACCGCTCGAGGCCCAGCAGGTCGGCGAATCCGCCCGCGGCCGCCTCCCAGACGGTGGCCGCACCGGCGAACTCCCGGTGCTGCTCCATCAGCGCGTACCTGAGTCCGGACGCCCGGGCGACGGTGCCCCGGGTCGGCTCGGCCTCGCCGGTGATGATCCGGAACAGCGTCGTCTTGCCGGAGCCGTTCCGGCCGATGATGCCCCACCGCTCGCCCCGGGCGACGGTGAACGTGACGTCGGCAAAGAGCCGGGTGGCCCCGAATTCCACCGCGATCCCGGAGAGCGCGAGCTGGGTCATCGACCGCTCCACTCCCGCCAGGTGGGCTCGTCGTCTCCCACCGTGAGCTGCTGCTGGAAGCGCACGAGTGGCATCCGGAGCAGGAGCGGCTCTTCCGTCAGCCGGTCGAGCCAGCGCTCGTCGCTGAGCCGCGCCGCGCCCAGGCCGAGCTCCGCAAAGCGGCGCGACCCGCGATCGACCAGCGCCTGAACGCCGAACTTCTGGGCGAAGCGCTTGAGCTCCCCCGGCGATGCGGCACGCTCCAGCAAATCGACGAAATGGGTCTTCACCCGGCGCTCGGCGAAGAAGCGGAGGGCCTTACGGGTGTCGGAGCTCTTGCGAATGCCGAAGATCTGGACTTCCATGGGGCGGGAATCTACACCAGGAGCGGATCTCGCACGCTCAAGCGTCCGCGCCCTTGATGGACCACGTTCTGCCCGAAGAACACGGCACTGCCCCGGCGGCGATAGGTCGCGAGCGTGTGGAGCGGCTCCTTTCCCCGCCGGGCGGTCTCCTGGTCGGTAGTGGTGATGGCGCAACGGTCACAGGGCTTGACCACCTCGAAGCGGATGCCCGCGATCTGGAAGCTCCGGAGCTCGTCCTCGACAAACGGGTGCCCTCCAGCGATCACCAGGTTAGGTCGGAATCGGTTCATGGGAAGCGGCGTCGTGAGGCGCCCATTGAGATCGTCGAGGGACTCCTGGCTGATGAGCAGGAAGGGAAATCCGTCCGCGAAGCTGACCCGTGCGCTCGGCACGCTCCGCGGCGTGACGATGGGATCAGTCGGCCGAACCGAATCGTCCGGCATGTACACCAGGCTGCAGTCGCACCCGAGCACCCGGGAAAACCATTCCGCTGGCCGCTCTCCCAGCCAGAGCGCGTCGCACCGATCCCGCCAGACCACGACGCTGGTGCGTACCGGGGAGCTCGGATGCAGCGGGAGCTCCAGCGCGGGCACGTCCGGCGCCTCGACGCGGAGTGCTCCATCCCGCGTGGATGGGTGGACCAGCGCGAGACGTGGATGGCTCCGCTGGGTCAGGAAGTTCCCCGCGGAGTCCACCACCATCCAGCGGCGGTCGTGCTGCAGACCGAAGGCGTCCACTTCCCAGTGGGACACGCGAATGCCGGCCGCGGACTTGATGGGGTAGAGCGTGAGACCGGTGAGAGTGAGTCGGGGCATGGCGGAATCTCCAGGGCGTGTCACCTCACCGCCGACTGCTCGGTTCCGCTGCCGGTTCCGGGTCCACGACGGAGGCCGTAGCCTGCACTCGCGACAAGGTGCAGACCACGACCTCGGGATCAGCGAACGATCGCAACGGCAGCACGACACATCCAAGTCCCACGCTCACGAGGAGGGTGCGGCCGGGGCCAACCTCAAACCGACCGCGTGGGTACCGGCGGGACAAGCGACCCGACGGCACCACGATCGGAGTGCCGCCCGGCAGCGCCAGCTGCCCGCCATGGGTGTGTCCGCAGAAGGCCAGGTCGAACGGTTGCTCACCGAGGTCCAGCAGTCCTGAAGGCGCGTGCATCAGGACGACCCGGGTCCCCCGGGCGCCCTCCAGTGCGACGGCCGCATCCGGATGCCCGCACCAATGATCATCCAGCCCGCAAATCCAGACCTGGTCATAGGGCGGCTCAAGTCGAATGCTGCGGTTGGTCAGCACGGTGATGCCAGCCGCCTCGAGGCTGCGAACGATGTACGGGGTGTCGGACCACCAATCGTGATTCCCCAGCACCGCGAAGCGCCCAAATGGCGCCGGAATCGCCCCGAGCGCGGGAGCGAGCCAGTCGATCTCGGACGGCAGGCAGGTGACGAAATCGCCGCCCAGCAGCAGGACATCCGGCGCGGCCGCGGTCAGCTCGGCGCATGCCGCGCGCAGCACGCTTGGGTCCGTCGTCGGGCCGGCGTGAAAGTCCGACGCGTAGGCAAGCCGAAGCGGGGGCATGGCCGCCGACCCACCGCGGACCGTTACGGCATATGAGACCACCTTGACGCTGGGACGGACACCGAGCGCCCGTGCGATGCGGACCGGCCACCCCCCACGAAACAGCATCGCTTCGAGGCGGCTCAGCAGGTAGGCGGCGCCCCCATGATTCGAGCTCACGCGCTCACCATGAGCCGCGCGCCACCCACGCGGCGAACTGGGTCAGAAACAGGGTCACGAAGTGCCGCGTGGCCTCGTCGGTCAGGCGTCCCGCCGCGTCGAACTTTTCGTGGGCCCGAGCGACGAGCACCTCGGGCTGGAGCATGACGGGCGTATTGGTCAACACGAACGACTGGCGGAGTTGGGTCTGGGCCCTGGCCGTCCCGGCAAGACCGGTCGACGCACCCATGATGGCGACCGGCCTTCCCTGCAGCACGTTC
>JBJMOX010000268.1:0-14641 GCA_045803515.1 Gemmatimonadales bacterium | reverse complement strand
TGCCCAACGGAGGATCGGGCGGTAGGCCCACGCGGCCCAGCGGTTCAGCGGGTTCGCCGACTCGGGCCGAATGCGGCCACGAACAAGAAATCCCATCAGGACCGGGACCACGGTGACCGAAAGGATCGCCGCCGCGGCCATGGCGAACGTCTTGGTGAGCGCGAGCGGACGGAAGAGCCTGCCTTCCTGGTCCTCGAGGGTGAAGACCGGGAGGAACGACAGTGTGATGATCAGCAGCGACATGAAGAGCGCCGGCCCCACCTCGCGCGACGCGGCCAGCACATGCTCCCAGTGATGTCGGTCGGGCTGGTGCTCCATGTGCTTGTGCAGGTTCTCGATCATGACGATCGCGGCGTCGATCATCGCGCCGATCGCGATGGCGATGCCGCCGAGCGACATGATATTGGCGTTGATCCCCATCCACCGGATGAGCGCGAGGGCCGCCAGGATGCCGAGCGGCAGCGTGGCGATCGCGACCAGCGCGCTCCGTGCGTGAAGCAGAAACAGCACGCAGACCAGGCCGACGATCAGCGACTCCTCGATGAGCGTGCGATAGAGCGTCGAGATGGACCGGTGAATGAGCTCGGTGCGGTCGTACGTCGGGACGACCCGCACGCCCGGCGGGAGCGACGGCGCGAGCTCGACGAGCTTGGCCTTGATTCGGTTGACCACGTCGAGGGCATTGGCCCCCACCCGCATCACCACGACACCGCCCACGGCCTCGCCTTGGCCGTTCAGCTCCGCAATGCCGATCCGGAGGTCGGGGCCGATCGTCACCTGGGCCACGTCACCTACGCGCAGGGGACGGCCGCCGGCCCCCGCGCCGACGGCGACGTTGGCGATGTCCGCCATGCCCCGGAAGTAGCCGAGGCCGCGGATCGCGTAGTCGCTCCCCGCGACCTCCACCGTCCGGGCCCCGACGTCTTGGTTGGCGCCACGGACGGCCTCGACGATCTGCTGCGCCGTCACCCCGAACGCCTGCAGCCGCGCGGGGTCCAGGAGCACCTGGTACTGGCGCACGAAGCCGCCGATGCTGGCCACCTCGGCCACACCGGGCAGGCCCTGGAGCGCGTAGCGCACTTGGAAGTCCTGGATGGTGCGGAGCTGGGCCGGGCCATAACCGGGACCCTCGAGCGCGTACTGGTACACCCACCCCACTCCCGTCGCGTCCGGCCCCAACTCCGTCTTGGCCCCGGCCGGGAGCTTCGATTGCACCGCGTTCAACCGCTCGAGCACGCGCGAGCGGGCCCAGTAGAGGTCGGTGCCCTCCTTGAAGATCACGTAGACGAAGCTGGTGCTGAACATGGACTGGCCGCGCACCACCTTGGTGTTCGGAACGCCGAGGAGCGCCGTCACCAGCGGATAGGTGACCTGGTTCTCGACCACCTGAGGCGCCTGGCCCGGGTAGTCGGTGTAGACGATGACCTGGACATCGGAGAGATCCGGAATGGCGTCAACGGGCATGGACCGGACGTACAGCGCACCCGCGACCAGGAGCGCCAGGGCGAAGGCCGCCACCAGCCCCCGGCGGGAGAGCGACCAGGCAATCAGCTTCGCGATCATGGCTTCTTCTCCCCCGGCTGCTTCCCGTCCATCTGCATGCCGCCCATGTCGAGGCCCATGCCCATCTGTAGCATGAGTCCCTGCATCGCGGCGCCGAGGTTCGACTCGGAATCGAGGAGGTAGGTGGCCGACGCGATCACCTCGTCGCCCGGCTTGAGTCCCTGGACAACCTCGACCAGCGAGTCGCCGTATACGCCGACAGCCACCGGGTGCGGGATGAACTGCCCGTCCCCGCGGTTGACGAAGACCAGGTTCTGTGTCCCGGTCGGCAGCACCGCCTCGGTCGGCACCGTCAGCGCCTTGGTTGCGGCCGGCCGGATTAAAGCAGTGGCGTACATCCCGGGCCGCAGCGCGCCGTCCTTGTTCACCACCTCGGCTCGAGCCGTGAGGGTACGGGTTTTCTCATCGACGGTCGGATGGATGAAGGTGATCCGGCCTTCGTAGGTCTTGCCGGGAAGGGCATCCACCGCCACGGAGACCGGCGCACCGATGCGGAGGGACCGGGCGTCCATCTCGTACACGGCGAGATCCACCCACAGCACGCTCCGGTCGGCGATCAGGAAGAGGTTCTCGCCGGCCTGCACCGCCTGCCCGTCGGTGACCATCTTCTCGGCGATCTCCCCCGCGATCGGCGCCCGGAGCACGATCGTGCGCCGAGCCTTCCCGGTGCGCTCCAGCGAATCGATCTGGTCCTCGGGGATATTCCAGAGGTCGAGCCGGCGCCGGGCGGCAGTACTCAGCGACTCGTCGCCAAGCCGCCGGGCGGAGAGGTATTCCTCCTGCGCGCTCACCAGCTCCGGCGCGTAGAGGGCCAGGAGCGGGTCACCCTTCCGAACGGGTTTGCCCATGTAGTCGGCGTACAGGCGTTCGACCCACCCCATCACCCGGGCATTCACGTAAGCGCGTCGCGGCTCGGCGTACGCCAGCGTGCCCACGACCCGCGTCTCCCGGCCGAGCGGTCGCACAGCGGCCCGCGCGAAGCTGATGCCCAGGCGGCCGGCGGCGGCCCGGTCCACGGGGACGGCTGCTCCCTCGGTCGAGCTGTCCCCTGTGCCGCGTTCCATGCCTTCCATCGACGCCATCCCCTGCCTGGCCGGCATGCCTTCCATGCCCTTCTTCCCATCCATGCCTTTTACGCCGGCCGTGTCCTGGCCGGACATCTTCGCCTTCTTGCCGCAGGCGCTCATGCTGACCCCGATGCCCAGGGCGAGTGCGATGGTCCAGAGCCGGTTCATGGCGCTTCCTCCCGAAGCAGCTGCTCGAGCATGACGATGTGGGTGAGGTGCTCCGCGGCCACCATGGCCGCGTCAAGCTGGGCGCGGTACAACGAGTCTTCGGCGGCGAGCACACTGAGAAAAGGAGCCTGGCCGACGCGGTAGCTCCGTAGCACGGCCTCCACCGTAGCCTCAGCCGCGGGGATGACCTGCGTAGTCAGCAGTCGGAGCCGGATCTGGCCGCTCGTGATCCCCGCGAGCGCAGTGGTCAGGTCGGCATCGAGCGCGGCCTGTTCCTCCGCGAGGCCTGCTCGGGCGGCATCGGCGTCGGCCCGCGCCGCGTCGGTTAGGCGGTGCTGTTTGCGTCCCGCCCAGAGCGGCAGGCGGATCCCCACGAAGGCCGAGAAGAAGTCGGAGTCGAGCGGGCGGGCAGCGTACCTGGTCGTGATGCTGAAGTCGGGCCGAGCGCCGAGCTGCTCGACTCGGACGGTCCGCTCGGCGGCTTCGAGCGCAGCCTGCTTTGCCACGAGGCGGGGGTGCATGGTGAGTGAATCCGGCGCGCGACCCCCGGGTACCAGGCCCTCATGCCGTTCCAACGGCACAGCGTCCGGGCGAATCGGCTCCACGGTCACGCTCTCGGGGCCGTGGACGTTGCGAAGCGCCTTAAGCTGGGCGCGCAGCGTCGCCTCCTGCTCCGCCAGATCGGCGTCGTCCGCCTCGAGCCGGGCCACGGCCACCCGTGCCTGGAGCGGATCGCTCAGCGGGGCGGAGGCCGTGGCGTAGCGGGTGGTGGAGATCTCCACGGCCGCTGCGAGCAGCCCCCGCTGGTGCTGCAGCGTCGTTCGGGCCGTCACGACGTAGCGGAGCCGGTAATAGAGCTCCGCGACCCGGACGGTCACGTCGCGCCGGCGGGCACCTACGTCGGCGTCGCGCGCCCGGGCTTCCGCGCGCGCAGCCCGGGTCCTCGCCCCGAGCGTACCCGGCCAGGGAAACTCCTGCGACAGCTCGAGGTCCACCTCGGTAAAGTCGCTCTCCCGAAAGGCGAACCGCGGCAGGGTGAGGTCCATGACCCCGGCGCTCACCATGGGATCGGGGAGGGCGCCCGCCGGGCGAACGCGGGCGGCGGCCGCCCGAGCCATCGCCCGGCTCTCGTCGAGTGAGGGGTTGGCGGCGATCGCCTCGGCGGTGATCCGTGCCAGGGTGGTGTCCCCGGCGGGCGACAATTGCGCGCCCACGGTGGTGGCAGCCCATGTCGCGAATGCGACAGCAATCCCTCCGGCGCGAGCTTGGATGAAGAACGTCATGGCGACCCTCGTTCCAATGGTGTCATGCGGCGGAGCACCTCGTGCAGCATCTCCATCCGCTCACGCACCCTGAACCGTGCTCGGCCTGCCCGGAAGATGAGCTCGGGTGCACCGGCAAGGCGGGTGAAGTCGCTCGACGGGATGTCGAACCAGAGCACTTCCCGGCGGCCAGTATCGAACAGGTGCACACGGCGTTTCAGGTAGCCCGCGGCGGGGAATTCGAGCCGAATGGAGTCGCCGCTTTCTATTCGGAGCCGTTCGGGATGAGCAAAGGCCCAGCCGCCTCGTGCCGGTGTCCAGCTCTCGATGGTCAAGACCACGGCCGGCGGTGGAGTCACGAGGCGGGCGCCCGGAAAAGCGAATGAGAGATCCAGCCAGGCACGCGAGTCCAGGCCGAACGGCTTCGAGGTGGCGGTGAAGGACGCGCTTACTCGGCTGCTGTCGGTGACGCGATCGTGGACAACCGCAATCTGGTAGGCGTTCGCAGCCGTCTTTTTCCGATCGAACCCTTGCGCCGCGGCCACAATGCGCATGGGTGCGGCGATCTGGAGCATCGACGCCGCGGCGCCGATGGAGAGAGCGAGATGAGGCGACATGTCGGCCTCCTCCTGAGATTCAATGCCTGATGTCGGCTGGCGCCGGAACGCAGCCGTCGCCCGTAACCCATGGGCCACGGGAACAGTGGGAGCAGTCAGAACCAGCCGGGCGCGAGGCGCTCAGCCGATCAGCAGACCGGAATTGGAATCAGGCTCGGGGAGGGCGGAACGGAGGGGCTGGCGAGATACCAAGAGGCAGTGTAGCCGCTAGAGTCGCCGCACCCTCGCACAGGGGGACAGCGATGTCGAACCCTTTGGACAAAGTCGGGATCGCAGGAGGGGCGGGCGTGCAGATCGTGGCCAACTGACAGTTCTGGGCAGCGGCGCCGGAGACCGTAACGCTCGTCGTCTGCGGCTGGCCGTGCTCCGGCATCTTGCACTCCTGCTGAGTCGGTCGGTCGGACAGACCCAAGCAGGCCACAGTCCCGAGCACGGGCTGGAGCTGGACCAGCAGCAAGAGAACCGCGAAGACGGCCTTCATGCCCGGAACACTATCCAGCATCAGTCTTGTGAGCAAGGCGCCAGTCCTCTTCATCACTCAAGGCGCATCGCACTCGACCTCACCGCGCAGGCCCTCTATCCCTTCCTTCCCGATGATGGGTACCATTGCAAGCGCGGCCGCGGGATCGGCCCACCACCAGCCGAACGCCGCGTTCAGTCCCACTCCCAGGAGAGCGATTACCGACAGATAGGCGCAGAGTGACGTCTGGGCGGCGTCGGATTCGAGGGCACGGCTCTGGAGGGCGCGGGCCACCCGTCGCTTGGCGCGTGCCAGGATGGGCATGACGACCACCGAGAGCATGAGGATGACGAGCCCGATGATGCTAGGCTCCGGAGCTTCACGCGCCCAGAGCGTCGTCACGCTGTCCACGGCAACGTAGGCCGCAAGCACCAGGAAGGAGGCGCCGATAATCCGGCGGGTCACGCGTTCCACTCGCTCGCGGCGCACGGGGTCGATGTCCGCCCGGAGCCGCCACTGCGCCGCCACACTTGCCGTCACCTCGATCCCGCTGTCCACCCCGAAGCCGACGAGCGCCACGCTCCCCGCCACTGCACCGGCGGCGATTGAGACGATGGCCTCCACTGTGTTGTAGGCGAGGGTGAGGTAGTTGAGCCAGAGGCCCCGGCGGACCAGGAGGGGACGGGTGGCAGCGAGAGCGTCGCTCATGGAGCAAGGCTAGTGTGTGACCGGCGCATTCTCAACGGCACGCCGGTGGCCCGCGAGCTGGGCCATGGGTCCGAGGGCATGAAAAAGCCCGACGCGACCGAAATCGCGTCAGGCGAGAAGCTTCCAGAGAGCGGGCGACCGGACTCGAACCGGCGACGTCCAGCTTGGGAAGCTGGCATTCTACCACTGAATTACGCCCGCAAGCCATACCGAGTTGCGACGCTGAATGTGGGCGGCTCGGCCGCCACTGTCAAGCGGAAATCACTTGTGCGCGGACGCCTCAAGGAAGCTCCGGAGATCGGGCTCGCTCACCGCCGGCTCCCCGGGCGCCACGTTGTCCAGCCGGCCGTCCCGCATCCACCGCTCGAGCTCGCCGACCAGCTCGAAGAGGTGGTCGAACGAATCCACGACAAATAAGAGCGGCTGGTAGTGATCGATCTCGAAGTACTGGTTGATCACCCATTCCAGCTGCACCGGATAGCGCTGCACCTGGGGCGAGTCGATCGCGTGAGCGATCTCGCCGTAGGAGCTGAGCAGGCCGCTGCCGTAGACCTTGAGGCCGTCGGGGCTCCGCATGAGCCCGAACTCGATGGTGAACCAGAAGAACCGCGCGAGTGCCTTGAAGATGCTGGTGACCCGCCGGATCTTCTCCTGCTCGTCCTCGATGCCGGCGGCGATCTCCGCGGCCGTGTGGGCGCAGTCGCCGAACCGGACCAGCGTGTCGGCGAAGGCCCGGTCGGTGTGCATCGGCACATGGCCGGCGATATCGTGGAAGATGTCCGGCTCCGGCAGGTAGTCCAGCGTGGCGCCGTCGCGGATGGTGATGGTGGTGGGAAACTTGCGGTTCCTGAGGCAGTCGAAGAACAGGAAGGACGGAACGTACCCGCTCACCGGCTTGGCCTTGAAGCCGGTGAGCGGGCTCAGAAATCGATTGACGTCCTCCAGCCGCGGTACCCGGTCGGGATCCAGGCAGAGGCTCTCGATCCCCTGGAGAAAACGCGGGTTCGCGTACCGCTGCCAGCGATCTTCCATCCGGGTGAACAGCCGGCGCCAGGCGCTGTGGTTCGCCTCCGAATAGAGCTCGTAGGGTTGATGGATGTAGAGCCGTCCCTCGAGCTGTGCCTGCTCGATGAACGGGGCGTGGGTGGTGGTGAGCCCGCCCCCGTCCGTCTCTTCCACACGCAGCGCTGCCAAGCGACCCCCTTCGTGTTGCGCTTACTTCTTCTTGTACCGCCAGGCTGAAATCCCGGCTCCCTGGCCCGTGACTTTCACCTCCTGGGAGACTCCCGTCTTGAGGGCGGGGATCTGCGCTTCCTGCGTCGCGGCGACGCCACCCTTCGCATCCAGAAACTCCACCACCAGCCCCACGGGAGCGGCCGGGATCGGCTTGCCTGCAGCTGTCTGCGCCGCCCGGCCCGTTGCGGTCATGGTCAGCGTGGCGCCGTTTGCTGTGGGAGTGAACTCCGTCACCTTGAGGTCGACCGGCAGCGCGAGCACCCGTTCCGCCGTCTTCACCGCGCTGTCGACCTTGGCGCTCTCCTTGTAGCCCTCGCCCTGGAGCTTCAGGGCGTTTTCGCTCAACGGCTCGATCGCGGTGAGCTTGGTGGCCGTGGCGAGCAGCTTGGGGCCATCCTTGAGCGCGAGATAGGTGTTGCTCAGGTTGGAGAGCGCGTCCCGGTTGTACGGCTCCGCATCGACCGCCTTCTGGAATGCGGCGGCGGCCTCGGTGTACTTCTTGTCATTATAGAGATTGACGCCCGCGCTCATGAGATCCTGCGAGGGGGCCCCGCCCGCGCCCGGTGCTCCACCGGCATTCACCAGGTCCTTCTCCAGGGCCTGGGCCTTCTCCGTCTGGCCCAGCGCGCGGTAGGAGGCGGCCAGCCCGCGCTTGGCTTCATTGTCATTCGGGACCCAGCCGAGGTAGCGCTCGAACGCCGCCGCCGCCCCATCGTACTTCTTGGCATTGAGCAGGATCGCACCCTCGTTGAAGGCCGAGCGATTCCGCACCTTGAGCTCGGTCGTATCCCCGGGGGTCACCGGCGCCGCCGCCGCCTTGCCAAAGTACACCGCGGCGCTGTCGGCCTGCCCCTTCTCGTTCATGATCGCGGCAAGCTGATAATCGGTGATCGGCGAGCCGTGGTATACCCCGGCGGCTTGACGGTAAACGGCCAGCGCCGAATCCGGATTCTTCTGCTCTTCGAACTGGCTGCCGGCCCTCACCAGCGCCACCCAGGCGTTCTTCCGGTAGCCGTCCACGTCCTTGGCGCAGTCCGGGGCCATCTGCACCGCGCGGGTGAGCGCCGAGTCGGCGCCGGCGATGTCGCCCTGCTGGAGGTAAATCCGGCCCAGAAAGTACCAGGCGGCGGGGTTTTTCTCCTGCCCGTTCTGCTTCATGGCCTCGAGCAGGACACGCTGGCCGTCATTGAGTATCCGGGTTTGGTTCTCGGGGATGTCGCTCTCGATTGCGCTCTTCAAGTAGGTGGCCCCACTGCTCACCTTGAAGTGATTCGGCTTGATCCCGCAGGTCGGGGGGAGGTAGCGGGCGGGCATCGATTTGGCGACCCGGTCGCTGAGCACGCGCTGTTGTGCGAGCGCGGGGGCTGCGTTCAGCGCGACCAGCAGGAGCGCTGAGGCGATATTCGCGTTCACTCGTCACGACTCCTTGTTCGGGGTCAGAATCCGGGCGGCGCCCTCGGGACCCACCAGGCGGAGTGCCCGCTCTTGCAAGTCCCTTGCCACCTCATGGGCGGGCCGGCCGGTGCGCCGGGCGATCGCCGCGACATCATCGTACTCGGGCTTGACGCGAGGGCCGTCGGGCCCGGTCAGCACCTTCACTCGAACCCGTGTGCCATCGCCGGTCTCCACCTGGACCTCACGACGGGGGAGCGTCACTCGCTCCGCGCTGTGGCGGCGGATCCCTGCCGTAGTGCTGTGCCGGAAGAACGCCTCCCCCACCCTGTCGGCCTCCGCCGGCGCCACGGTGGCCTCGACCCGAAAGCCGGTGCGTCCCTTTTTCATCTGGGTGGTCCAGAGCTGGACATCCAGAGCGCCCGCGGCGAACAGGGCGTCTCTGAGTGGGTCGAGGTACTCCGGGCTGAGATCGTCCAGATCCGTGGACAACAGGATCACCTCCGCCGCCTCCACCACCACCTCGGCCTGAATGAGCCGGAGCGCATTGGGATAGTGCTCGGGATTCCGTCCGCCTGCGCCCCATGCCCCGCCGCCGACGGCACGCCAGCGGGAGGGCGGCCGGCCGGCTGAAAGGACACGAAGCAAGGCCGCCCCCGTCGGGGTGGTGGCTTCCCCCGATACCGGCCCATTCGGTCCGATCTCCATTCCCTCCAGCAGCACGGCTGTGGCAGGCGCCGGGATCGGGATGGCACCGTGAGCCGCGCGGACCCATCCGGTGCCCAGCGCCACGGGCCAATTGTAGATCCGCGTGATGCCGAGGCGCTCGAACCCTTCGATGCCCCCCACGATGTCCACCAGTGCGTCGACGGCGCCTACCTCGTGAAGCGCCACCTGCTCGGCCGGCACTCCATGGATCCGCCCCTCGGCCTCGCCCAGCAGGCGGAAGGCCCCCACAGCCCGCTCCCGCACCCACTCGGAAAGCGGAGCCCGCTCGATCATCGCCATCAGCTCACCCACATGGCGATGGGGTCCGTGGGCGCGCGCATGATCCGGGGTGTGGGAGTGGTCGTGCGGGAGGACAGCCTCATGGTGAGGGGCGCGGGTCATGACTGGTTCCGCCGGGTGCTCCTGCACCTGTCCCGGCAGGATGACATCCACTTTCAGGGCAGCCACCCCACAGCGATCGGCCGGCCTGATCTCGATCCGCACCTCCGGGAATCCCAGTCGCGCCGGGAGTGCCTGCAGCCACTCGGCTGGCGCACCTGCGGCGACGAGGGCACCGAGCAGCATGTCACCGCTGATCCCTGCCGCCGGGTCGAGAATGGCAAAGCGTCCATCGCGCATAGACTTATAAATATGGGCCAGGGCGTGTTCGGAGGCAAACCCGGAGCTGGGGCTACTTGGCCGTCTGCAGGTGTGAGAGCACCCGCTCGGCCAGTCGGGTGGAGAAACCGGGAACGGTGGCAAGCTCGGAGATCGAGGCCGATTTCACCCCGGCCAGGCTGCCGAACCGCTCGAGCAGGAGCCGCCGGCGCGTGGGGCCGACTCCAGGGATGTTCAACAACTCCGAGGTGATGGTGCGCTGGGTTCTCCGCTTCCGGTTGTACGCCAAGCCGAACCGGTGCGACTCGTCGCGGGCCCGCTGCAGCAGGCGGAGCGAGGGACTCCGCCGGGAGAGGCGCAGGCTCTCCGATTGACCCGGGAGGAAGACCTCCTCCTCCCGTTTGGCCAGGCTCACCATCGGTATCCGGGCGAGACCGAGGCTTTCGGCGGTCTCCAGCGCGGCATTCAGCTGGCCCTTGCCTCCGTCGATGACGATGAGGTCCGGCAGGGGAAGCTGTTCATCGCGCCGACGGGTGAGATAGCGAGTGAGCACCTCCTGGATGGCCGCGTAATCGTCCTGCTGGCCCAATCCCTGGATCTTGAATTTGCGGTACTCGCTCTTCCGCGGCCGGCCCGCCTCGAACCACACCAAGGAGCCTACGGTGTCGCGGCCCTGGTTGTGGGAGATGTCGATGCACACCAGGCTGCGGGGCACCACGCTCATGCCGAGATCGCGACCGAGGGCGTAGACCGGGTCTTCCGAGCGCTCCTCGGTCTCGAACGACTCGATGCGGAGACTCTCCAGCAGATGGCGGGCGTTCTGGTCGGCCAGCTCCAGCCAGCGGTGGGCCGTCCCCCGCTGCGGGATGTTCCAATCGGTCTCCGGGAGCAGCTCGCGCAGTGCGTCCCAGTCGTGCGGCGGAAAGGGAATGACCAATCGTTTGCTCCGGCCCTCCACCGGCACGTAATAGCGGACCAGGAAGGCGGCGAGCACGGATCCATCCTCCTCCTCCTCGAGTCCCTCGAGGAAGCGGTGCTCCCGCCCGAGCACCGCGCCATCCCGAACCCGCATCACCACGCCGGCGGCGTCGTCCCCATCACGGGCGTAGCCGATGACGTCCGCGTCGCCGGTACCCATGATTTCCACGCTCGCCGGCTCCTCCAGCCGGTCGAGCCAGCGGAGCGCGTCCCTCAGCTCCTTGGCGCGCTCGTAGTCTTCCCGCACGCTGGCCGCGAGCATCGCCTCGCGCACCCGCGAGCGAACGTCCTGCGTCCTTCCCTCCAGGAAGCCCAGCACGTCCTCCACCATGTGCCGGTACTCGTCGATGTCCTGCCACCCCATGCACGGGGCCTTGCACCGCCCGATGTAGTAATCGAGGCAGGGCCGTTCCCGCCGTTCCCTGGGCAGGTCGTCCGCGCAGCTGCGCACGGTGTACAGCCGACGGATGATGGCGAGCGTCTTCCTGAGCTGGCCCACGTCGGTGTACGGCCCGAAATAGCGGGCGCCCGGAATGTCCCGGCGACGGGTCACCAGCACCCGGGGAAACGGCTCGCCCACGGTGACCGCGATGGACGGGTAGCTCTTGTCGTCCTTGAGCCGGACGTTGAAGCGGGGACGGTATTCCTTGATGAGGTTGTTTTCCAGGATCAGCGACTGCGGCTCGTCGGGCACCACGATCGTCTCCACGTCGGCGATCAGGCGCTGCAGCAGCTGGTTCTTGGGGCTGCTGTCGAAGTCGGCCGCGAAGTAGCTCCGCACCCGGTTGCGCAGGCGCTTGGCCTTCCCCACGTAGAGAATCTCCCCGCCGGCATCCTTCCAGAGATACACGCCGGGGCCTTCCGGCAGGGTGTCGAGCTTGCGCTGGAGCGCGTCGGAAATCCGTGGCACTGTCATGAAGAATCGGTGGACCTTCCGAACCGGCGAATCACAAATCTTGCCTCCTCTACTCCCAAGCTGTCCGTCATGAAAAAATACACCGCTCCGTAGGCCCCGAGCACCAGCACCGCCGTGCCGATCGGATGCACCGGGGGCAGTACCCGGTGCAGTCCCCACCCGGCGAGCGCGGCGACGGCGGCGCTGCCCCAGAGCCGGGAGACGAGGGCCACGGGCAGTCCGGTGCTGCCGATGCGGCGGTTCAACGTCCGGCGCAGCAGCAGAAACTCGATCCACCCGGCGATGCCGGCCGAAGCCGTGAGGCCGGCAGCGCCCCACCGTGGATCGATGCCGAGTGCCCGGGGTAGCGGCAGGGCGAACAGGTACCCCAGAAGGATGGTGAGAGCCACGCGGAGCAGGGCGAACCGGAGCGGGGTTCTGGTGTCGTGCAGGGCGTAGTAGGTCGAGGCGTAGAGCCGTCCCATGGTCGACGCGAGCAGGCCGACGGCCGACCCCGCGAGGATCCCCCAGACGTAGAGGGTCATCTGCCGGGTGAACTCGCCCGACTGGTAGAGCGCACCCGCGATGACGTCGCCCAGGACCAGAAAGCCCATGGCCGACGGCACCACGAAGAACGCGATCTGGCGGAGTCCCCCGCCGAGGCGGCCGCGGAGGTACTCGGCGCGTGCCGCCGCGTCGCCCGTGGCGCTCGACATGGCCGGCAGCTCGGCCGCCGAGACCGACATGCCGAACAGGCTGACCGGCAGGGTGTAGAGCACCTGGGCGTAGGAGAGGCCGGCCACCGCACCGGTGGGGAGCAGGCTCGCCAGCACCGTGTCGACATACGCGCTGATCTGGACCACGCCGCGTCCGACGAAGACCGGACCGAAGTTCCGGAGCACGACGGCGACCGAATGGGAGCCGCGGACCAGCCGCGGCAGCGTCCCTTCCAGGAGCCGCATGACCGTCGGCAGCTGAATCGCCAGCTGCAGCAGGCTTCCGACCACGGAGCCCCATGCGGCGATCTCCGCCAGGCCGTACTGCGGCACGCCCCGCCCGAGGCCGATGAGAGAACCGATGATGACCAGGTTCCAGAGGACCGGCGCGGAATACGAAAGAAAGAACCGGCGGTGGCTGTTCAGCACGCCGAGACACCAGGCCGACAGCACCAGGAGGCCCGCGCCGGGAAACAGGATCCGCACCAGCCGGATGGTGACCTCCCGTTTCACGCCCTCGAACCCCGGCGCGATGACCGCGATCATCCACGGCGTGAACAGCACGCCCAGCAGCACCAGCGCCGAAGTGACCAATCCCAGCAGCGCCGCGACGGCGGCCGCCACCCGGCGCGCTTCAGCCTCCTCCCCACGCGCCCGGAGTCCGGCGTACACCGGGATGAACGACGCCGAAAGCACGCCCTCCCCGAAGAGGTTCTGCAGGAAGTTGGGAATCTTGAAGGCGGCGTTGAAGGCGTCGGCCGCGTCGGAGGTGCCGAAGTAGTGAGCGAAGACGCGATTGCGGACGAGCCCGACGATCCGGCTGAGCAGAATGCCGGAGGCCACCATCACCGCCGGACGAGAAGTGCGGCCGGTTGCGGTGGTCAGGAACCCGGCGGTGGTGGGAGGGTGGACCGGTGAGACGGTTCGGCGAGCAGTCGCTGCAGGAAGGCGTTCTCGTCCTGGAGGGCCTGAACGCTGCGGGTGAGATCGTCCACGTCGGCCTCGAGCAGCTCCACCTTCTTGGCGAGCTCAGCCATTCCCGGCGGCGCCGCCTGGGGACCTTCCAGCCGGCGCGCGAGGGCCCGCCCGATCGGGGAATCCACCACGATCCCCATGATGGGAATCAGCAGGGCCACGATCAGGATGAGCGCGATGATCGACATAGGTCGAGTCTACGATAGTTACGACCCGCCTTCAAGGGCGAGTGTATACCAGCGCTCGATCTCCGCGCTCAGTTCCTCCAGAAGGCCCGGTCCGTAGCGGGCCAGGAACGACGCCACCGTCAGCACCCGCTCCTGCGGCTTCTGGTTGGGCAGCACGGCGGCCCGGGCCTTGGCCAGCTTGCCCAGCTCGGTCTCCTGCCGGCGTTTGAGGTGCTGTACCAGCTTCTTCTCCACCTCCTGGGTGCCGGCCATGGCCTGTTGCCGCACTCCCTGAATCGGCCGGATGAGCGTCGGGTCGATCGACTCGGCCGAGCGAGCCAGCTGCTCGTAACCCGACTCGACCGCCGCCCGGATCGACGCGAGCGCCTCGACGGCCTCCCTGGGGAGCTGGGACCGGACCAGACGGGCCTCCAGGCCACCCCCTGGCTCCAGCAGCTCGGCCAGGCTGACCCCGAACTTGTCCAGCACGCGATCGATCCGCGGCTCCACCACCACACCGGACCAGCGCGGCAGCGGCTGCTGCCGATCGATGCCCATCTGCTGGTAGACCGGCGGGGTCAGCACCAGGTAGCGGAGCTCACCGGGACCGGCCAGGTAGGCCACGGTGGGCAGCAGGCCGCTCTCCAGCACCGGCCGCAGCAGCACGTTGGGCGAGAGGCGGGTGGGCGACTCGGCGGCGATCCGCTGCAGTGCCGCCAGATCGAACCGTTCCCGGCTCCGCCGGGTGACGAACGCGGCTCCGTCGGCCACCAGGCGATCCCGTCCGAGCGCTGCTTCGAGCATCACCAGAGAGGCCCCGTCGCCCACGGTGACGCCCGAGGTCCGCGCCGTGGTGCCCAGCGCCTCGATGTATCGGTCGAGGTCCCGCTCCAGATCCGCCGCGCGGGTGAGCGCTTCCACCAGGCGCGGAGCCATGGCGCGCTTGACGGCGGGATGGGTGCTGTCGAGGCAGATCACCCCCAGCGGGGCCAGAAGCTCGGCCATGGCGCCGGCGTAGCTTCCGGCGACCGTCGCATCCGGATGATAGTGACGCCCCAACCAGTCGAGCGTGGACTGGCGAAACTCGGAGGGCGGGAGGTCGGCCGCGAGT
>JBJMOX010000267.1:0-3768 GCA_045803515.1 Gemmatimonadales bacterium | reverse complement strand
GGTGACCGTGAGCGCGCCGAAATCCGCCGCGTTGTTGAGCTGCCCGTTGGATTCGACGGAGTAGGCCTTGTCGGTCCCCCAGAGCGTGCCGGTGGGCAGGTTCACGTTCCCGTTCTGGACGGCCTGGGACACCTCGTCGATCCCGATGTCCCGTGCCGCGAGCGCCTGGGGGTCGAGCTGGATGCGCACCGCATACTTCTGCGATCCGTAGACCTGGACCTGGGCGACGCCGTCGATCGAGGACAGCCGCTGGGCCAGCGTATTCTCCGCGTACTCGTCCAGCTGCGAGAGCGACAGCGTGGTGGTCCGCAGCGCGAAATAGAGGATCGGGCTGGCCGAGGGGTCCACCTTCTGATAGCTCGGCGGCAGCATGTCCTGCGGGAGGGTGCGCTGGGTCTTGGAGATCGCCGACTGGACGTCCTGCGCCGCGTCGTCGATGTTGCGGCTCAAGGCAAACTGGAGGGTGATCGAGCTGGTGCCCTGGCTGCTGGTGGAGGTCATCGCCGTGACGCCGGGGATGGTCGAGAACTGCTTCTCCAGGGGGGTGGCCACCGAGGCCGCCATGGTCTCCGGACTGGCCCCCGGCAGGTTGGCACTCACCGAGACGGTCGGGTAGTCCACCGTCGGGAGATCGCTTACCGGCAGCAGCCGGTAGGCGACGATGCCGAAGATCAGGATGCCCGCCATGACCAGCGTGGTCATGACCGGCCGACGAATGAAGAGTCCGGTGAAGTTCATGACGCCCCCGCGCCCGCCCGGACGCTGTCGCCCGGATTGTTGATCTGGACCTTCGAACCCGCCCGCAGCCGAAGCTGGCCGTCGGTCACCACCCGGTCGCCCGGCTGCACTTCTCCGCTCACCACGCTGAGATCGCCGGCCGCGCGTTCGACCTTCACCTTCTTGGTTCCGGCGGTCCCGTTCGGCTGGACCACGAACGCGTAGGTGCCCTGCTGCCCCGAGACAACGGCGGAGGAGGGGACGACCAGCGCGTTTTCCTCCATGTACAGCCGGAGCCGCACGTTGACGAATTCCCCCGGCCAGAGCGCACCGTCCCGATTGGCGAAGGTTCCTTTGAGCAGAATGGTGCCGGTGGCCGTGTCGACCGCGTTGTCGACGAAGGAGAGCCGGCCCTCGCTTGCGGTCCCGCCTCCGGTCGGCTCCGCCCGGATCACCAGGTCGTTGGTACTGTGGGACTGGATCATGCCGAGGTTCGAGGCCGGGACGGCGAAGCGGACCAGGATGGGACGGATCTGGTTGATGGTCACCAATGGGCCCGTGTCGGAGGTCCGCACCAGGTTTCCCTGCCGCACCCTGAGGCTCCCGGTGCGGCCGCTGATGGGAGCGCGAATGGTGGCGTACTGCAGATTGAGTCTCGCCTGATCGACCGCCGCCTGGCTGCCCGCCAGTGTGGCGGTGGCGGCCGCCGCCGTGGTGCGGACCTGGTCGTATTGCTGGGACGTTACGTACTCCTTCTCCGAGAGCGATGCATAGCGCTTGGCGTCCTGCTCGGCGTTGGTAGCCTGGGCCCGGTCACGATCCAGTGCCGCCTGGGCCTGCGCCAGTGCGGCCTGGAACGGCCGCGGGTCGATCTGGAAGAGGATCTGCCCCTTCTCCACCTCCTGCCCTTCGGAGAAGCCGATCCTGACGATCGGACCGCTGACCTGGGGCAAGACCGCCACGGTCTGGAGCGGCTCGACCGCTCCGGTGGCCACCAGCTCGAAGGGGACTGCCCGGCGCTCCGCCCTGGCCACCGTCACCGGCACACTCGCCGGGGGAGGCGTTTCAGCCTTCCGGCAGCCCACCGATACGACCAGCGCAAGCGCGGCCAGGACGCGCGCGGAAGGGAATCGCGTCATCGTGGTGCCGTACCCGTCGTGTCAGTGCTCAGGCGAAGCGGATTGCCGCCTCGCGGATCGAGAACTCCGGAATCGTGGGCCAGCTGGGCCAGGGCGACGCTCCAGGACAGCCGCGCGTCCACCCGTTGCGCCCGTGCGCTGGCAAGGGCCGTCTGTGCCTGAAGCAGGTCGAGGACACTCCCGACTCCTCCCTTGTAGCGCCCCAGCGCGACCTCGTTGGATTGCTGGGCGCTGGCCACCAGGTCCTCGGCGGTGCGGACCCGGCGAGTGGCCGTCTGCAAGGCGTAGTACGAGCTGAACACCTGATAGACCACCTGTTGGCGGAACGATTCGGCCTGCGCCGATGCCGCCTCCGCCTGAAATTGGGCCGCGCGGAGGTCGTACTGGCGGGAGAATCCGTTGAAGAGCGGAATGCTGAGACCCACGCTCACGTTGTAGCTGTTCGCGCCGTTGGGAAGGGTGGTGGCGTACGTCCGTCCCCCGGTGGCCGAGAGGTTGAGCGAGGGGAGCAGAGTGGCGCGGGTCTCGGTGATGCTGGCCCGGGCCGCCTCCGCCTCCGCCCGTGCCGCGGCCAGGTCCGGGCGTCCCTTCAGCGCCGCGGCGATGAGCGCGTTCACGCTGTCCGCCAGCGCGGCGACCGGGACCTCGGCCACGGTCGAATCGACCTCGTAAGGCAGGTTGGCGGGCAGGCCCAACGAGAGCGCCAGGGCACCACGCGCCGTCTGCAGGTTGCCCTCCGTCGTCTGGAGATTGAGCTGCGCCTGGCTCGCGGCCGTCCGCGCCTGGAGCACATCCGCGATGGTGGCCACACCCACCCGCCGCCGCTCTTCCGCGGCGGTGAGGTTGGCCTCCGCCTCCTCCAGTGAGGTGCGTTGGGCCCCGACCAGGGAGCGGTTGGCGAGATACTGGAAGTAGGCAACCTCGATCTGCAGGACCACCGATTGGATCGTCGCGTTCTGGGTGAAGCCGGCCGAGAAGAGCCGCTGGCGCGCGCCTTCCACCCGGCCGGTGCGCCCGCCGAAGTCGAACAGCAGGTAAGAGAGCGTCAGGCTCGGCGCCAGAACCGATTGCTCCACCGACAGCCTGCCCTGGGTGGCCACGGTCTTGATCCGCGAGGCGCTCACGTCGGCGTCGAGCGTCGGGAGCCAGGCCCCCCGCTCCGAGCCATAGGTCGCGGCAGCGGTCTGCGCGTTGGCCCAGGCGAGACGGGTCACCGTATTGTTGCGGAGCCCGATGTCCACGATCTCGGCCAGCGTGAGCTGATGGATTCGCGCGGCCAGCTCGGCCGGTACCGCGGCCCTGGCGGAGGTGTCCGCCGGGTGCACGGGCCGGACGATCGCGGCCGGCGGAGTCCAGGGCACCTGCGGTGCAGGCGACGCCCCGGGCACGCCTGCGACGCGGGGAGTGCCCACGCACCCGGACACCATGAGGGCGGCCAGAGCCAATATGCCCGGCAGGAGCCAGCGAGCATTGGGTGCGTCCATTGTTCTCCCGTTTCGATGCCGGGCCCGGCATGGTGAATTCCGGGCATTGTCCTTCAAAGGTAGCGCGGTCCCGGTCACCGTTGTGTGATACCCGTGCGATCTCCTATCTTCGACTGACATTCCACATCTCGGACGGGAGACCGCATGCGCCTACGGTGGCTGGCTCCGGTTCTGGCGGCAGCGGCCGTGCTCCTGCTGCTGCTCTCCGGGCCTACGGTGCGGCTCGGATTCTGGGATTTCGAGACCGGGTTCCGGCTGCTCCGTTGGGCCGCCTACCTCGGACTCGCCTCGATCGCGGCGGCACTGGCCGCGCTGCTGACCCGGACGGGGCGGCGGCCCGTCGTGCTTCAGGGGGCGCCGCTCCTCTTCGGCGGGGGCGTCGCCTTTGTGCCGTGGCACTGGCTGCAGCTGGCGCGCCGGGTGCCGCC
>JBJMOX010000266.1:0-4724 GCA_045803515.1 Gemmatimonadales bacterium | reverse complement strand
GACGATCACCCCACCGCGCCGCCGGCGGCCGGCTGGAGCGTCCGCTTGACTTCCTCCATGCGGAACGACTCGTTCCGGTCACCGACCTTGAGATCGTTGAAGTTCTCGATCCCGATGCCGCACTCCAGCCCTTCCCGCACCTCGCGAACATCGTCCTTGAAGCGCTTGAGGCTGGAGAGCCCGCCGGTGTAGACCACCACCCCGTCCCGAGTGACACGCGCCTTCCCGGTCCGCTGAATGGTGCCGCTTCGCACCATGCATCCGGCGATGGTTCCCACCTTGCTCACCTTGAAGAGCTGCAGCACTTCAGCTTCGCCCAGAACGGTCTCCCGCTCCTCGGGCTTGAGCAGTCCCTCGAGCGCCGCGCGGACGTCTTCCACCGCCTCGTAGATGATGCGGTAGGTGCGGACGTCCACCTGCTCCCGCTCCGCGGTCGATCGGGCGTTGGAGTCGGGCCGCACGTGGAAGCCGAGCACGATGGCGCCCGAGGCCTTGGCCAGGAGCACGTCGCTCTCGGTGATGGCGCCGACGCCGCGGTGCACCACGTCGACCCGCACCTCGCTGGTGCTGAGTTGGGCCAGTGCGTCGGCCAGGGCCTCGGCCGGGCCGCCCTGGTCGGCCTTGATGATGATGCGGAGAGTCGAGACTTCGCCCTCCTTGAGTGCCCGGCTGAAATCCTCCAGCGAGGTGCCCTTGGCGCTCCGGCGGTTCTGCGCCTCGCGCTCCAGCCGCTGGCGCTTCTGCGCGATGTCCCGTGCCTCGACCGCATCGGTCACCACGGCGAAGGTGTCGCCCGCGGCGGGCACACCCTCGAAGCCGAGAATCTGCACCGGAATCGACGGCCCAGCCTCCTTCACCGGCTTGCCGCGCTCGTCATAGAGCGCGCGCACCCGGCCGGAGAATTTGCCGCAGATGAAGTTGTCGCCCGCCTTCAAGGTGCCCTTCTGCACCAGGATGGTGGCGAGCGGACCCTTGCCCGGGTCCAGCGTGGCCTCGAGCACCGTGCCGTGGCCCTTGCCGTCCGGGTTGGCCTTGAGATCGAGGATCTCGGCCTGGAGCAGGATCTGCTCGAGCAAGGCTTCGATGCCCACGCCCTTCTTGGCGGAGATCTCCGCCGAGAGCGTGTTGCCGCCAAACTCTTCCAGCACCACGTTGTGCTGCAGCAGGTCCTGCTTGACCTTCTGCACGTTGGCCGAGGGAAGATCGATCTTGTTGATCGCGACGATCATCGGCACGCCGGCGTTCCTGGCGTGGCTGATCGCCTCGATGGTCTGGGGCATCACCTGGTCATCGGCCGCGACCACCAGGACGACGATGTCGGTGACCTGCGCGCCGCGGGCCCGCATGGCGGTGAAGGCCTGGTGGCCCGGGGTATCGAGGAAGGTGATGGCGCGGCCGCCCGGCAGGGTCACGTGGTACGCGCCGATGTGCTGGGTGATGCCGCCCGCCTCGCCGGCGACCACGTTGGCCTTCCGGACGTAGTCCAGCAGCGAGGTCTTGCCGTGGTCGACGTGTCCCATGATGGTGACCACCGGCGGCCGGGGCGCCAGCTGCTCGGGCGTGTCCTGGGTCTCCTCGGCTTCGAGCTGTGCGGCGTACTCGTCCTCCCGCACGGCCTCGAAGCCGAAGGCGGAAGCGATCAGCTCGATCTGGTCGAAGTCGAGCCGCTGGTTGACGGTCACCATGAGGCCCAGCTCCTTGAAGGCGAACTGGACGATCTGGGTGGCCGGCACCTTCATGGCACCCGCGAGCTCGGAGACGGAGATGAACTCGTTGACCCGGATCCGGGTCTTCTCCTTCTCCTTCTCCTCGGCCAGGCGACCGGCCTGGACCTCGCGGAAGGAGGGCTCATCCGAGCGGCGGCCCTTGCGCCCCGCCGGGCCCTTCATGCCCTGCAGTGTCTTGAGGATGTTGGCCTGCACGGCATCCTGGTCCACCGAGCTGTGCTTGCCCTTCTTGCCTTTCTTCCTGCCGCCGCCCTTCTGGGCGTCGGGACCGAAGGTGCGGGCCGGGGGCGCGCCGCGATCGGGTGTGCCGGGACGCGACGGGCCACCCGGCCGCGAGGGCGCGGAGGGCGCGCTGCTGCTGAACACCGGCTTCGGTCCGCGAGGCGCGGAGGAGGCGGGCGCGGGCCGCTGAATGCGCGGTGGAATGAACGGGGCCTTGCTGGTATCGCCCGCGGTGCTGTGGGTACCCAGCCGGGGTGGCAGCGGCTCCGCCGGCTTGGCGGCGGCCGGCTCCTCGCTGGCGGGGCGCTCCTCCTCGGCTTCAGCGGGGGCCGGGGGCAGGTCGCGGAAGAGGGCGCGTGCCCGCTCCTCCAGACTCTGGGTGGGCGCCGCCTCTTCCAGCTCGACCACCGGGCGCTCCAGCTCGAGGGTGGCCAACTCGGCCGCCTTCTCCGCCTGCGCCTGGGCTTCGACCTGGGCCACCTCGGCCGCGGTGCGCCGTCGCTTGGCGGGCTTGGCCTCGACCGGCGCCGGGGCAGGCTCCGCCTTGACCGCCTTGCGGCGGCCCTTCTTGGCGGAGGGCTCTTCGGCGCTCTTCCGCTTCTCCCGCTCCCAGCGCACCCGGACGGCCGAGACCTGATCGCTTTCCAGGGCCGACAGATGGCTGCGGACGAAGATGTTCATGTCCTTGAGCATGCTCAGGAGCTGCTCAGGCGCGACGCCGAACTCCGCCGCAAGGTCGTGCACTCTCGTTTTGACCACTCAATCCTCCATCAGGAGCGTACGGGCGCCAGCGGCACCATGCCGCGGGCCAACGCGCGGTCCCGCACACCTACCGCCATGACCGGCGGCTTTCCCAACTGCGCGCCGATCGCGGCCGCGCGCGGGCCCGGAATGATCGGCACCGACTTCGCCGCCGCCAACCGGACCACCTTTTCCACGGCGCGGGGGCTGGCGTCTTCCGCCACGACCACGCACCAACATTTGCCTGCCTGCAATTCCTTTCGCACCGCATCGACCCCGACCACCACCCGCCGTCCCCGATAGCCCAGTCCCAGGAGCCCCAGGAGCCCGCTCACGACCGCGGCCGCGACTCCTCACCACCGTCCTCATCCGTGAGCTCGGAGAGGAAGGCCAGGAGCTGCTCGGAGGCCTCGGGCGTGATGCCCGGGATCTTGGCGATGTCCTCCCGCTCGAGGTCCAGGATGTCGTTGAGCATCTTGTATCCGGCGGTCTCCAGGATGGCCGTGAGCTCGGGCGTGAGGCCCTTGAGCTCGGTCAGCGGCACCTTGGCGACGGTCTCCTCCTCCGGTGGCAGCGGCGCGAACAGCGGCCCTTCGCCGCCCCGCTCCAGCCACTCGCGGCTGGAATAGAGATCGATCTTCCAGCCGGTGAGCTCGGAGGCGAGCCGGACATTCTGCCCGTTCCGCCCGATGGCGAGCGACAGCTGATCCTCGTCGACCACGGCCTGGATGGTCTTGGCCTCGGGATCGGAGAACACTTTCGCCACCCGCGCCGGCGCCAGGGCCAGTCGGGCGAACCGCTCCGGATCCGGCGACCAGGGTACGATGTCGATCCGCTCGCCGCCGAGCTCGTTCACCACGGCCTGCACCCGGGAGCCTTTGAGACCGACACAGGCGCCGACCGGATCGATAGCGTCGTCGCGGGAGATGACCGCCACCTTGGTGCGGCTCCCCACCTCGCGGGCGATGGCCCGGATCTCCACGATCTGCTGCTGGATCTCGGGGACCTCGAGCTTGAACAGCGCCTTGACGAACAGGGGGTCGCCCCGGGAGAGGATGAGCCGGGGACCCTTGGGGGTCTCCTCCAGCCGCTTGAGCACGGCCCGGATGGTGTCGCCCTGGTGGAAGTGCTCCCGGTGGTTCTGCTCGCGGTAGGGAATGATCGCTTCCGCCTCGCGGAACTTGTTCAGCATGATCACCAGCTTGCCGCGCTCGATCTGCTGCACCTCACCGGAGAGCAGGTCGCCGACCTTGGAGGCGAACTCCTCGCGGATCCGCATCCGCTCGCCCTCGCGGACCCGCTGGATGATCCGCTGCTTGGCCGCCTGGACCGCGAGGCGGCCGAACTCGGCGAAGGGCACCTCCTCCTCCAGCATGTCGCCGACCTGGAAGTCGGGGTCCTCGTAGCGGGCCTCCTCGACCGGGATCTGCCAGCTGGGGTCCTCGACCGTCTCGACCACCTGACGGAGGCGTACCACCCTGATGGTGCCCTGCAGCTCGTCCACGCTCAGCTCGAACTTGACGTTGGGGCCGAACTTCCGGACCAGGGCCGCCTGAATGCCGTCGCGCAGCAGATCGAGCAGATCGGAGCGCTCGAGTTGTTTCGCGGTCGTCAGCTCGCGGAACGCGGCCAACATTTCGGTCGAACCAGCCATCGTGTGACTCCTCGTGAGCGAGTATTCTCGCCTCAGCGTCGTCTGCTCAGCGTCGTCTGCGTCGTTCGGCTAGGAACTGTCATCCCGAGCATAGCGAGGGATCTTCTCAACCGGATCGGAACCCCGCAGCCCTGGTCCGGGAACAGCGGGCAAGATCCCTCGCTGCGCTCGGGATGACACTCCTTGCCAACTCTACCGCTTCTTCTGCGCCCCCCACTCCACCACCAGCGTCGCTTCCCTGACCTCGGCGAGCGGCACCGTCAGCTCGGTGCCATCCTCGCCCCGCAGCGTGACGTGCTCGTCATCCGGCAGCCCGACGATCTCCATCTGCCGCCGCCCGCGGACGCGACGCGCCGGGATACGAGCCGGGGCATACGAGT
>JBJMOX010000265.1:0-6752 GCA_045803515.1 Gemmatimonadales bacterium | reverse complement strand
GGAGTTCGCCCGCCTCGCGGAGCCTCTGGTGGGGACGCCGCGCCATCTCTCGGTGCATCCGGGCGGCGTGGTCATCGTGCCCACCGCGCTCACCGACTATGTGCCCACCGAGCGCGCGGTCAAGGAGCTGGCCGATCATCCCGATCTGACGGTGCCCGTCATCCAGTTCGAGAAGGACGGCGCCGAGGACGCGGGACTGGTCAAGATCGACCTGCTGGGCAACCGCTCGCTCGCCGTCATCCGCGATGCCATCGACGCGGTGTACCAGCACACCGGCCACCAGATCGACTACACCTCCAGCGACCCCGCGGACGACGAGCCCACCAAGGCGCTCTTCCGCACCGGCCGGACCATGGGCGTCTTCTACACCGAGTCGCCCGCCTCGCGAATGCTCTGCGCCAAGAGCCGGGCCGACAGCTTCGAGCTGCTGGTGCTCAACACCAGCATCATCCGGCCCGCCTCCAACCGCTTCATCCGGATCTACCTCGAGCGGCTGCACGGCGCGCCCTATGAGCCGCTCGACCCGGTGCTCCGCGATACGCTGGCGGACACCTTCGGGGTGATGGTCTACCAGGAGGACGTGGTCAACGTCTGCGCCGCCTTCGCCGGGATGCCGCTCGCCACCGCCGACGGGCTCCGGAAGTCACTCTCCAAGAAGCGCCCGGGGAAGCACCTCGGCGCCTACGCCGAGGAGTTCTTCGCCGGCGCGCTGGCGCTGGGCCGGGACGCGGAGACCATCCAGCGGGTGTGGGAGATGATCATGTCGTTCGCGGGGTACAGCTTCTGCAAGGGGCACTCCGCGTCCTACATCCAGGTGGCGCAGCACTCCTGCTATCTGCGGGCGCACTATCCGGCGGAGTTCATGGCGGCGGTGCTGGCCAACGGCGGCGGGTTCTATCATCCCTTCGTGTACGTGGCGGAGGCGATGCGGATGGGGGTCACCGTATTGCCGCCGGATGTGAACGCGAGTGAGTTCCGGTGCACCGGTCAGGGGCGGGAGCTCCGGGTCGGGCTGCAGTTCGTGAAGGGGCTCTCGGCGGAGGGGGTGGAGCGGGTGCTCGAGGTGCGGGGCTGTCATCCCGAGAGAGCGCAGCGACCGAGGGATCTTGCTGACGCGTTTCCGGAACAATGCGTTGGTCCGAGACCGGCGAAGAAGATCCCTCGCTCCGCTCGGGATGACAGTTCCTTGCGGGATGACAGTTCCGTCCCCACGCACAGCTCCGCGCCTACGCACAGCTCTTTCAAGAGCCTCATCGACCTCCGCGCCCGCACCGGCATCGCGCCTTCCGACCTGCGCGCCCTCATCAAAGTGGGCGCCCTCGATTCCATCGCCGGCGGGTGGACCCGGCCGATGATGCTGTGGCTGGTGGATTCCATCGCGGACTGCATCCAGAGCCCGGACGACCGCCCAGGCGACTGGTTCGATCACCTGCCGCCGGCCGTGCCCGTGCTCAAGGAGTACGCCCCCGAGCGCCGGCGGCGCGAGGAGTTCGCCTCACTCGGCTTCATCACCGACGACCATCCCATGCGGCTTCACGCCGAGGAGCTCAAGCGCTTCCGGCTCTGCCCCAGCACCGAGCTGCACCATCACGTCGGCGAGCACGTGCTGGCGGCGGGGATGCTCGCCACCGCCAAGCCGGTGCATACCGCCAAGGACGAGCCGATGGAGTTCGCCACCTTCGACGACGGAGACGGCCTGATCGAGACCGTGCTCTTCCCCCAGGTGTATCGTGAGCGGGGTCACGTGCTGTTCGATCAGGGGCCGTTCATCTTTCGGGGGAAGGTCGAGGAGGAGTTCGGCGCGGTGACGCTCACCATCACTCACCTGGACCGGCTGAATCGGATGCTGGCGAAGCTGGCTGCCCGAAGGTCATCTCCCCTTCCTGGGCAAAGCGGACCTTCCGCGCCCCGAAGGGAGTCGTGAACGTAGTCCGGCCCTCCACCGCGAATCGGTGCATGCCGGTGACGAGCTTCCGGAGCTGGGCCGGACCGATATCACTGGCAGGGTCCAGTGACATGGAAATGACCGAGGTCGCCAGCTTGGGAAGGGCGACGGTACTGTCTCGGGCGAGTCTGCCGACGGTCAGGCCATCGAGCCGAAGCCGGAGCTCCACTCGGGCAGTGGAGAGCGGGTAATCGTTTGGATTTTCCACGTCCAGCGCCACCAGCACAGGTGCCGCCCCAGTCGACGCCTCAGCGGGCAGGCGCACCCGCGACACCGACATCTTGGGATCCATGTACACCCAGAGTCCCAGCGGCGTGCACCCCAGCAGCGGCACGACCCAGAGGATCGGCCGCAGCCTGCTCAGCGCCACCTGCCCCAGAGCTCGAAAGGAACTGGTCATGGGCCGGACGCGACCTCGTTTGATCCTGACACTCTCGCTCATCGGTCTCGTGCCCGCCAGTGCCTGCGGCTCCGATTCAAATGGAACCGTCGAGCCGCCCGAGGGTACCGCGCCGGTCGGGCTGCAACCGGTGGCCACTGGCCTCAACAATCCACTCTATCTGACCAGCCCGCCAGGAGACACCGACCGACTGTTCATCGTGGAACAGGGCGGCACCATCCGGATCGTGAAGGGAGGAGCGCTGCTCCCCGATCCGTTCCTGGATATCACCAGCCAGGTCTCGAGCGGGGGCGAGCGGGGGCTGTTCGGGGTGGCATTCGACCCGGCCTACGCCTCGAACGGGCGTTTCGTGGTGCACTATACCGACACCGACGGCAACACCCGGCTGTCGGTGTTTCACGTCTCGGCCGATCCCGACCGCGCCGACCCGGCCAGCGAGACGATCGTGCTCGCCGCCCAGCAGCCGTTCGACAACCACAACGGCGGCCAGATTCTCTTCGGCCCCGACGGATACCTCTACCTCGGCCTGGGCGACGGGGGCAGCGCCGGCGACCCACTGGGGAATGGTCAGAAGATCACGGATGTGCTGGCCGACATCCTCCGCCTCGACGTGAGCTCGGGAACTACCGCCGTCCCGCCTGCGGACAATCCCTTCGTCGGCCGGGCCGACGCGGAGCCCCGCATCTGGAGCTATGGCCTCCGGAACCCGTGGCGCTTCAGCTTCGATCGGACGACGGGAGACCTGTACATCGCCGACGTGGGACAGAACGCCTGGGAGGAAGTCGATGTGGCCACCGCGGCCTCCGGGGGCGGCAAGGGCGTCAACTACGGCTGGAACCGCATGGAAGGCACTCACTGCTACGCCGCCGGCTCCTGTGACACGACTGGCCTCGCGCTCCCGGTGCTGGAGTACGATCACGGGCAGGGCTGCTCCATCACCGGTGGCTACGTCTACCGCGGCGCTGCCATTCCCGCGCTGCAGGGGCATTATTTCTATGGCGACTACTGCAGCGGCTGGGTGCGGAGCTTCCGAGTCCAGGATGGAAAGGCCGTCGACCAGAGCCAGTGGCCCACACTCGCTCCCGGAGGTCCGTTGCTGAGCTTCGGGGAAGACCAGGCGGGCGAGCTCTACGTGCTGAGCGCCAACGGGACGGTGTCCAGGATCGTTCCGCGTTGACCGATGAGGAGCGGCTGGCAGAGCTCCGCGCGCTGGCAGCGCGGATCCCCCACGGTGTCCGGTTCGGGGCCTCCTCCTGGAACTACCCGGGCTGGCGCCATCTGGTGTACCATCGGGACTACGAGCCGCGGGGTGCCCCCGCCCGGATGCTCGAGGAGTACGCCGCCTTTCCCCTCTTTCGCACCATCGGAATCGACTCCAGCTTCTACGCTCCACCGTCCGAGGCGACCCTCGCCGCCTATGCCGAGCATCTGCCGCCGGGCTTTCCCTGCGTGAGCAAGGTCTGGAACCAGATCACCGTGCACACCTTCACCAAGGCGCAGGACAAGGCCCGGGCGGGAAAGCTCAACCCCGACTTCCTCAATCCCGAGATCTTTCTGGAGGCGGTGTATCAGCCGTATCAGCAATACTTCGCCGAGCACGCCGGGCCCTTCGTCTTCGAGTTCCAGGCCATCGGCCGGTACGAGGGGCTGGGCCCCGAATCGTTCGCCGCCCGGCTGGATGAATTCTTCGAGGCGCTGCCGCGGGAGGGGATGTATGCGGTGGAGATCAGGAACGAGGAGTTCCTGACGCCCATGTACTTTGCCGTCCTCAGGGAACACGGCGTGGCCCACGTCTTCAGCTCCTGGACCCGGATGCCCGCGATCGGCGATCAGCTCGATCTCCCAGGCTCGCTTTCGGGCACCTTCCTGGTGGCCCGGGCACTGCTGCGCCCGGGCCGAAGCTACGACGAGGCGGTGGACGCCTTCGCGCCCTACGACCGCATCCGGGAGCCAAACCCGGAGCTGCGACGGGACCTGGCGCGCCTGGTGGAGACGGCGGTCCGAACTCGCATCCCCGCCTACCTGCTGGTCAACAACCGCGCCGAGGGGAGTGCGCCGCTCACCATCGCCGAGGTGGCGAAGCTCCTGCCCGAGGCGGCCGGGTGATCCATAAACCGAAGCTGGTGCGGTACGCGGCCGTCTCGGTGGTGGCCGCCCTGCTGACCATCGCGCTCAAGGGCGGCGCATACCTGCTCACGGGCTCGGTGGGGCTGCTGTCGGATGCGCTCGAGTCGCTGGTGAACCTGGTGGCGGCGGTGGTCGCGCTCTTCGCTCTCTCGGTGGCGGCGCGGCCGGCGGACGAAGAGCACGCCTACGGGCACACCAAGGCGGAGTACTTCTCCAGCGGCTTCGAGGGTGCCCTCATCCTGATGGCGTCCGCCAGCATCGCCGTGGCCGCGTATCAGCGCCTGCTCGCTCCTCGTCCCATCGAGACGCCTGGCCTGGGCCTGGCCATCTCGACCGTGGCCACCATCATCAACCTCGGCGTGGCGCGGGTACTGCTCCGGGCCGGCCGGCGGTACCAGTCGATCACCCTCGAGGCCGATGCGCACCACCTGATCGCGGACGTCTGGACCTCCGTCGGCGTGGTCGTGGGGGTCGCGGCGGCGGCGCTCACCCGCTGGCACCGGCTCGACGCGATCGTGGCGATCCTGGTGGCGTTGAACGTGATGCGGCTGGGGGTGTCGCTCCTCAAGCGCTCTATGCTCGGGCTGCTAGACACCGCCCTGCCCGAGGACATCCGCGGCAAGATCATGGCGATCCTCGAAGCCCGCTCGGCCGAGGGGGTGCGGTATCACGCGTTGCGCACCCGGCAGGCGGGAGCTCGGCGGTTCATCGCCTTCCACATTCTGGTGCCTGGGCAGTGGAGCGTCCAGCGCGGTCACGATCTGCTCGAGGAAATCGAGGAAGAGGTCCGCGCCGCGGTGCCCGACAGCACCGTAGACACCCATCTCGAGCCGATCGAGGATCCGGTCTCTTGGGCCGACCAGCCGCTCGAGCGGCCCGAAGGCGCGGCAGGGAAGCGGGAAGTCACGCCTCCGGAAGGCTGATCTCCACCGCCCAGCTCCGCTCCTCGCCGGGCTCGAGCGTCTGGCCGGTGCCCCAGGTCAGCACCGCCTCGTCCAGCCGGTCCGGAGCGCCGATGCAGGGCTCGAGGCCGAGGTTGAAGTAGGGCCGGCGCCCCGCGGGGGCCCATCCACCACAGTTGATCCAGAGCCCGACCTGCGGCACCTCCTCCCGGCGCACCGTGATCTCGAGCCGCTCTCCCCGCCGAGGGTCGGTCAGTATCATCCGGCCGGACGCTCCCAGATCCGCGAACAGCTTAAGCGCCCACCCACGCTGCCCCGGGAAGGTGAGCTGCCCAGACTCTCCCCCGATGGCCTCCGGCCAGCTCACCACATCATTGCGGCCGATGTCGGTGCGGCCGTGCACCGCGCCGACTTTGACCTGGTCCACACCCGGGAGGCTCAGCGTGCTGCCCGGCTGCACGTTGAACAGTGGATGCGACGACCAGATCCATGGAAACGGTGTCGCCCCGGTGTGCCGCACGCGATAGCGCAGGCGGAGCACCGGCTCGACCGGATCGAGCGTGATCTGGCGGGAGAACTCGTACGGGAGCAACGAGCCCTCGGTCGAGCTGAGGAGGGTCGTGCCGCTCGCGTGCTGGAGGACGGAGCTGGCCCAGAACGCGCTCCAGAGCTCGCCATGATCTGGCAGCAGGGGCGTGCCGGCCGGCGCGCCGGGAACGCTGGAGGGAGCGACGGTCGGGAAGCACTCGTCCCACCCGCCGCTGTCCGCGGTCTCGACGTAGCTCGCGCCCGGCTCCGGCAGGGTGAGCGGAATCTGGTCGTTGCGCCATAGCCACTCGCGCCCGCCGGGCCGGCGCAGGTTGGTCAGCTTCATCCCGATGGCCGGAACCACGATCACCTCGAGCTGGGCCGAGCGCAGGGCGATGGCGGGGAAGCCGGAGACGGTGGTCTGGCGGAAGGGCATTGGCCTGTTCCAGGTTCTTGGCAGTTCAGAGCCCATGACCGCTCGGAACCTCCTCAGAGTGACGCGAACGCCCGCACCGGCCAGCTCCCGAACCCGGACACCTTCGGCGGAACCGCGGTGAAGCGGAACCCGCCGGCGGGCAGCGGCCCAAGATTGCAGAGATGCTCGACGATGGGGATCTCGGCGCCGAGCAGAGTGGAATGCACCGGGCGGACCAGGTCACCGATGTCATCGATGTTGAGCGAGTCGATGCCCACCAGCGCCACGCCCTGGCTCACCAGGTACTCCGCGGCCGCCGCGGTGAGGAACGGGTTCTTCGCCAGGTAGGCCGGCGTGCCCCAGTGCGCGTCCCACCCGGTGCGGACCAGCACCGCCTTGCCTCGGAGCTCCTGTCCCTCGAACGCGGTCGAGTCG
>JBJMOX010000264.1:0-5100 GCA_045803515.1 Gemmatimonadales bacterium | reverse complement strand
GGCTACATCCGCGTGAGGTGGAGCGAGTGCGGCAAAGACCCGGAGGTCCGGTTCGTAGCCCAGTAGGCCTACGCTCGTACACCTTTGCCAGGAGGCGACCCGATGCGAATTCGGTGAAATCGTGCTCGCGGCGCCGCTGGTGCAGCTGGTCACCTCGCTGATCATCGAGGGCAACACTGGCAGACGATAGCCTTATGCCACGCGGGGGTTACTTCACCTCGAATTGGACACTGAACAGGTACGGCTCCGGCCCATGCGGTCCCAACTCGGGCAGCTGATCCGAGAGAACCCGGAGCCGATAGCGTCCCTTCTTGGTGACGCTCAGGTCGTCGAACACGGCCACCCCATTTTCGGTTTCCCTGAAGCGGTTGCCCGACAGCAGATCGTTGTCCGGCGTATCATTCCCCTCCGGGAACAGTCCGAGATACATCAGGATTCCGGACAGCGGCACAAGGCTCCCGTCCTTGGCCGCGAGGGCGACATCGACTCGGAACCGCTCGCCCTTGCGCACGTCATGGGGCTGAAGCCGGAAGACGAAGTGGTCCACGTCCGGACCGGCGGCGTCGGTCACCGTCACCTCGGCAGTCTGAGACAATTGCACCGACTGGTTCACGGTGGCTGCAATTGTGATCGTCCCAGGTGCCGCGCCGGTGAGCGTACCAATGGTGGTGCCATCCGGTCCGGTTGCACTCTCCGGCTGGGTCAAGGTGTTACTGGGACCGCTGGCCTCGAGGGATACGCTGGCGCCTTCGACAGGCTCTCCTTGGCCGTCGCGGACAGTGACCGTGATTGTCGAGCTCCCCGTCACCGCAGGGATGGAGCTGGGATCAGCCGAGATGTTGGAACGAGCGGCGCTCGGTGTGGAGCCGCCACCGCCCTCGCCGGTTCCCACCGCCGTGAACGTGACGAAGGCCGCACCAGATACCATCGCTCGGGCCGCGTTGGCGCCGGACTCCGGTCCCAGGGTCCACTGGGTGCGAGCAAAGCCATCCGCGTCGGTGGTATCCGTCTCTGGTGTGACACTTCCACCGCCAATGGATACCACCCAGGTGACCGGGCGGCCGGGCACTCCGCTGCCGGCGGTATCCACCAGACGCACAACCAGGGAGTCATCCAGCGGCTCACCGGCCGGGGCTTCCTGGCGATCCCCTGCTACCATCATGATTTGCACCGGTTCGTCGTGGCCGGGCAGGACGAGATCCGCGCCGCTGCATCCAAGCGCGGCAGCCATCCAGAGCGGTGTGACGAGACGGAAGCGCAAGGCCAAGGTACGCCGACTTCTCCGAGGGCTCTTCCAGATTGACCATCTGGTTCTGCGCCCCCTGGACTGCACGGATCAGTTCGTCGAGCTTGATGAGGACCGGTCCAGTGAAGGTGGGCTCGACGGCCTCGCTGCAGGACCGACGGCGTGAGCACCGCGCCAAATTGGCGCCAGGCAGGTGAGCTCGTCTAGCGGTCGTACCTCTCCCGCCGGGTGACCCTCATCACCGAGCGAACTATCGCCACTCTCGACAGGACACCCCATGCCCGTGACTCGCCGCGAATTCGCCGCATCCCTGGCCGGCCTGGCGGGAGCCGCCGCCATGCCTTCCGGCGCCCCGCTGCTTTCCGCCGAGCCCGACGCCTGCCACCTTCCCGCAGCGATTCAGCGTCTCGGACCGATGACTGCTGGCGCCATCCCGATCGGACACGAGGAGCGCCGGACCCGGATCGAGAAAGCTCAGCGGCTCATGGCTGAGCAGGGGGTCGGTGCTATCCTGATCGAGCCCGGCTCCAGCATGGTCTACTACACCGGGGTCGGCTGGTCGGCGTCGGAGCGCACCTTCGCGCTCGTCATCCCCGCCCGCGGAGAGCCGGGCTGGGTCTGTCCCGCCTTCGAGGAGGCGCGAGCCCGGGAGCTGATCCCCTCCGGGGGGGAGGTCCGCACCTGGCAGGAGGACGAGAGCCCGTTCCGCCTCATCGCCGGACTGCTTCAGGACCGGCGTGTCGCCACCGGACGAGTCGGGCTGGAGGAGCAGGTGCGGTTCTTCCTGATGGACGCCCTCCGGAAGGAGGCATCGGGCGCCGAGCTGGTGAGCGCGACGCCCGTGACGGCCGGCTGCCGGATGTACAAGTCTCCCGCCGAGCTGGCGTTGATGCAGCGGGCAAGCGACATGACGATCGCGGCCTTCAAGGCCGCGTTCGCCACCCTGCGCGCCGGGATGACGCAGTACGATCTGCAGGGCAACATGCTGGCGGCGCTTCGGCGGGTGGGTGGGGACGACCCCTGGGCGCTGGTGGGATTCGGCAAGTACTCCGCCTTCCCTCACGGGACCGTGCAGCCACAGCAGCTCAAAGCGGGCGACATCGTGCTGCTCGACTCCGGTTGCGCGCTCCACGGCTACCAGTCCGACATCACCCGGACCACCGTCTTCGGCAAGCCGAGCGCGCGGCAGACGGAGATCTGGAACCTGGAGCGGCGGGCGCAGGACGCGGCCTTCGCCGCGGCCAAGCTGGGCGTCCCCTGCGAGGCCGTCGACGCCGCCGCCAGGAAGGTGATCACCGACGCCGGCTTCGGGCCGGACTATCGGGTGCCGGGCCTGCCGCATCGCACCGGGCACGGTATCGGACTGGACGGCCACGAGTGGACCTACTTCGTGCGCGGCAACACCACGCCGATCGCGCCGGGGATGTGCTTCAGCGACGAGCCGACCATCGCGATCTATGGGGAGTTCGGCATTCGGCTGGAGGATTGCCTCTACATCACGGAGGAGGGGCCGAAGTTCTTTACGGAGCAGAGCGCGGCGATCGACGAGCCGTTCGGGTGATCCCGGGCGCATGGCCTCCATCACCGGCCCGCTGCCAGCTCGGCGTCCTCCTGCTCTTCGACTCGCCACTCCGGGAGCCCGCTCAGCCAGGAGTACGGATTGATCTCCACTCCGCGCAGGCGGCGCCCGACGGCCGCGATGTTGGCTGGTGCGTACAGGAACACCGCCGGCGCATCCGCGTTCAGTGTGTCGAGCGCCTCGCGATAGAGTCGCCGGGCTGCCGCCACATTCGAGCTCCGCGAAGCCTGTTTGAAGAGCTCATCGAAGGAAGGGTCGGCGTAATGCCCGTAGTTGAGCACGCTCCAGCCTGCGCGGGTCCACTGGTCCGCGAGACCGCGCGGGCTCGGCTCATCCAGGTAGGCTCCGATATAGGCGTCAAACCGGCCGCTGCGAAGGCGTTCCTGGAACACGGGAAAGTCTACCACGCTGATCGTCACGTCTGCGCCGAGATGCCGCCACACCTCCTGTAGCGCCAGGGCCGCCTGGCGCCGCGTCGCGCTCGTGGCCGGAACCAGGATGTCGAACCGGAGTGTCCGGCCTTTCCGGCGCCTCGCCTCCCCTGGACCGGGGCGCCGCCAGCCGGCCGAATCCAGGTCCCGCGCGGCGGCCGCCGCATCCGGCCCCAGGGTGCGAACGCTGTCGTTCCAGATCCAGAGCAATTGCGACATCGGCCCCGAGGGTGCCCGGGCCGCCGGGCCGAGCAGTGCGCGCGCCAGCACCTGGCGCTCCACCGAGGATGCCAGCGCCCGACGTATCCGGCGATCGCCGAGCAGCGGGTGCGGAAGGCCGGCGCTGTCGGCCAGCCGAAAGGCCAGGAATCCGTACGTGGCGGCCGGATACGAGCGAAGCTCGACCGAGGGTGTGGCTGCGAAGCGACGCACCTGCTGCGGTCCCCCGACCGACTCCAGAAGGTCGGCCTCGCCGCTCAGCACCAGGTTGGTTGCTGCATCGGGGTCTGAGGCGAATCGCCAGACGACTCGGCCGATCCGCGGATGCCGCGGTGAGCGGGGGTCCGCCAGCAGCTTCAGAGACTGTCCCCGCTTCCAGTCGCCCACGCGATAGGGGCCGGATCCCACCAGATGGGCGAGCGAGGTGTCGGATGCCCAGCGCTCCCGGGGAATGCCGGCCCAGATGTGCTTGGGGATGATGCGGACGTGAAAGGTGGCGTCGTAGAGCTGCTCCGGTGACGTCTCCGTGAACCGGACTCGTACCGCCTGCGGCCCTTCGGCCTCGACCCGAACTCGGCCTTCCAGGTACGCTCGGGCGGGTGAGTCGAGCACCGGATCGCCGAAGGCGTCGAACGAGAATCGCACGTCTTCGGCGGTGACCGGTGGGCCATCCTGCCAGTGCGCCCCGGGCCGGAGATGGAATCGCCAGGTCAGTGAGTCAAGCCGCTCCCAGCTCGTGGCCAGGCCGGGCCGGTACGCCGCGGTGTCCGCCGGAGGCCGTCCGGCCGTGAGATCGGCCAGCCGCTCGTAGACCAGGTCGCCGATGTCCCGGCCGATGGTCTCGTACACCAGCGGCGGCACCAGCGCGCTGGGCTCTCCCACCGCGGCGACCACGACGGTCGACTGGCACTCCGCGCAGCGAGCGGCGGGTCGGGCGCACGCCGCGGACAAGGCCGTGAGCGCGGTGAGCCCCACGGTGAGGCTCAGCCCTCTGGTCATGTCGTCTGCTCCTGGGGTGCCTGGTCCGTCGCCTCAATGCCGCTCACGAACGCCTCGAAAACATCGCTGCGCCAGAAACGCCTGAGGGAGCGCATGCGCTCCAGGGCCGCTGACTGCGACATCGATCCGCGATAGCTCCGGGTGCTGGTCAGCGCGTCGTACACGTCGACGACACAGATGATCTGCGCGGACACCGGGATCTCGTCGCCCCGGAGCCCGTCCGGGTATCCGGTGCCGTCGTACTTTTCGTGGTGCCATCGGATGATGGGCTCGAGATCCCAGGGAAATTCCACCCCCGCGAGCAGCTCGATGCCCCACACCGGGTGCATTTTGATGATCTCGAACTCCTCGGTCGTGAGCGGTCCGGGCTTGTTCAGAATCTCATGCGGCACCCGGACCTTCCCCAGGTCGTGCAGGTACGCGCCCAGGCGGATGGTGGTGCGCTGCTCCTCTCCCGCGCCCAGCGCCTGGGCCACGAAATCGGCGTAGGTGGCGACGCGCTCGCAATGGCCGTGCGTGTAACTGTCGGCCGCCTCGATCGATTGCCCCCAGTCGCGGACCGCCGCCAGATAGGTATCCTGCAGCTCGGTGACCTTCCCGGCCACGTCCACCAGGTCCACCTGCGC
>JBJMOX010000263.1:0-2734 GCA_045803515.1 Gemmatimonadales bacterium | reverse complement strand
CGCCTACAACGACCGGCCGCTAGAGAAGAACCACGGCGCGCCGCTCCGGCTGTACTCGCCCATCAAGCTGGGGTACAAGCTCACCAAGTACCTGACGGCGATGACGTTCACCAGCGAGCGGCCGGGCGGATACTGGGAGGATCAGGGGTATCCCTGGTTCGGGGGGGTGTAGCCTCACTCGGCCCCTTCCGGCTCCAGCCCCACCTCCGCGGAGCCGTCCGGCAGATAGCTGACGAACACCCGCCAGGGACGGCAGCAGACCTGGCAATCCTCGACATAGTGCTGGGTGGATCCGCTCCCTGGATCGAGGGCGATCTGGTTCAGCTCCCCGCAGTAGGGGCAGCGCACGGTGGCCTCGGTATCCACCACATCGTCGTATTCGCTCATATATTCTCACCATTCCAAACCATCGGTCGTCGGCCCCGCCCCAGCACCGGACCCGCCCCGGCTTCGCCGGTCCCCTCGTGGTGACCGCCGGGCTCTTGATCGCGCACCTGGCCGCCGCGCCGCCGTTGAGCGATCCGCTGGGAGCACCGCTCCCGGCCGGACTGCATCTCACGACCCCGTGGCTCTACGCGCTCTTCGGGCCCCTCTTCAGCCTGTGGGACGGGGTCTCCATGCTGGGCATGAGCCGACTGCGCGGATTTCTGATCGGTCTACTGCTCGCCTTTCTGCTGTGGCGCTCCGGCCGGGCCCTCTGGTGGCAGTTCGCCTGGAGCGACGCGCCTCCGCCCCGCTCTCCACTCCGTCGCGAGTTGAAGTTACTGGCCGGCTCCATCCTGCTGGTCTTCCTCTTCGTCCTGGTGGGGCTGCTCTGGCACCGTCCGATGCTCGCGCTTGCCGGAGTCGACCGGGACGACGCGGCCGTCGACTTCCACAGTCACACGAATGTCTCCCACGACGTGCGCCACACACTCATGCGAATGTACGATACCGAGTCGAACCTGCGCTGGCACCGGCGCGCGGGCTTCGACGCCGTCTTCATTACCGACCACAACACCGTCGAGGGTCTCCGGCCCCATGTGGGGCCCCCGGCTCGCTGCCCAGGCATCGAGGTGAGCGCCTGGAAGGCGCATATCGTCCTGCTCGGCGACTCCTTGCCGGTGGACCAGCGCCGGTACGACTCCTCGATGGACGCCCTCCTGACACTGCTCCGGAGCAGCGATTCCGCATACGGCGCGCTGTCGCTGGCCTCGCTGCCGGAGTACGAGCGGAACCAGTGGGGCGCCCTCGACCGCCTGGTCGAGGCGGGCCTCGACGGCTTCGAGATCGTGAACGCCGCGCCCAAGGCCAACGAGGTCTCCCCGGCGCGAAGGGATTCCGTCATCGCGCTGGCCCGAAAGACCAACCGGTTCGTGGCCGGCGTGAGCGACAACCACGGCTGGGGCGCCACGAGCATGGTGTGGAACCTGGTGCGCGTCCCCGGGTGGCGGGAAGCCCCGGGCACTCTCTGCCCCGGTATTCTGGGCCGGTTGCGCCTGGGGTTTCCGGCGGTCCGCGTGATCGAGCGGCACCGCCTCCGGACTGAGAGCGGGTGGCCGGTCTGGCTCACGCCGGCGGGTGTGCTGTGGGAGACCTGGCGCAGCATGAGCTGGCCGTTGACGGTGAGCTGGCTCGCCTGGACCTGGGCCTGGTGGGCCATCCGACACTGGCGGCGGAGCTAAGCCGATGCCTCGCAGCCGATTTCTGGGAACCGGAATGGCCCTGCCCGAATGGGTCGTCTCCAACGACGAGCTGTCCCGCTCGATGGAGACGAGCGACGAGTGGATCCGCACCCGTACCGGCATCCAGGAGCGCCGCTGGGTGAGGGAAGGCGAGACCGGCGCCGAGCTCGGGCTCCGGGCATCGCAGCGCGCGCTCGAGGCGGCTGGACTCGCCGCGGGGGAGCTCGACGCCATCGTCTACGCCACCTCGTCGCCCGATCACTTCGCCCCGGGCAACGGCGTGTTCCTTCAGCGGCTCCTGGGACTGCCGGCCGTACCTTCCATCGACATCCGGAACCAGTGCAGCGGCTTCGTCTACGCGCTCTCGGTGGCCGATGCCTTCATTCGCTGCGGACAGTTTCGCCGGGTGCTGGTGGTCGGCTCGGAGATCCAGTCGACCGGCCTCGACGTGAGCACCCAAGGGCGAAACACGGCGGTGATCTTCGCCGACGGCGCCGGCGCGGTAGTTCTCGGCCCGAGCGAGGACGACGGGCGGGGGATTCTGGGGTTCGACCTGCACGGGGACGGAGCTCACGCGGAGAAGCTCTGGGTGGATGCACCGGGATCGATGTACCACCCTCGGGTGTCCCACCAGCAGATCGAGGCCGGACGCCACTTTCTCGAGATGGATGGGAAGGAAGTGTTCCGGCACGCGGTGGCGCGGATGCCGGAGTCGGTCCGATCGGTGCTGGCGGCGACCGGTCATACCACCGCCGATCTCAAGCTCCTGGTGGCCCACCAGGCCAACCTCCGGATCGCGGAGATGGTCCAGAAAGCGCTCGGCCTGCGCGACGATCAGGTCTACAACAATATCATGTGGTACGGGAACACCACCGCGGCGACGATTCCGATCGGGCTGGACGAGTGTGTGCGGTCCGGGAGAATCGTCCCGGGAGATCTGGTGGCGCTCACGGCGTTCGGATCGGGGTTTCTGTGGGGGAGCGCGGTGGTGCGGTGGTGAGTGGGGCTGTCATGCGGGTGGAGCTCTCGGATCGAGCGGAGCTGTCATCCCGAGCGGAGCGAGGGATCTT
>JBJMOX010000030.1:0-7160 GCA_045803515.1 Gemmatimonadales bacterium | reverse complement strand
TTTTTGAGGGCATCGGCATCATACCTCCAGAGACAACGTCGGTTGACCCTCAACGAGCTCGACCCAGACGGTACCTGCCTCGCCCCGAGCCTTCCTCCGGCGTCCGTCCAGAACCATGTGCCCGATCGTGTCCACGTCAGCATCACGCATGGCATCGAAGGTCACTCGGATTTCGCTCGCCCCGGATTTGTCCTGGAGCAGGTAGCGGTAGTACCACTCTCGCTGCTTGAGCTTCATCACGTCGCGGGGATCGTCCGGCGTTGGGCCCTCGTCCCTATAGTGATGTTCGTGGACCACCACGTTCTTGCCGACTAGGAAATGTCTGACGGCTTCGGCCTTGGCATCGGTCTCGGGAGTCCGCATGAGCCTAGTTCCGCCTCCGCTTGGGTTCTACTGCATTGCTCCGACTTAGGACAGATGGCCTGCGCGACGGCCGGCCGGCCCCTCGGCTGTCACCGAGTTCAGGGTGTCCATTGTAAAGTTGCCGCTGAGGCAATCCGATACTTAGGAGTTCCTACAACGTTCGACCCTTCGCCGGAGGGCTCAGCATGATTCGGGGACATCCCTACCATCCGTGCGTCCTGCCGCGTCTTGCCACAGGACCCTGGGCTTCCGAGACCGGATCAACCATCGGCCGGGCAGGCTAAATGTCGAGTCGCAAAGGGTTCACGCTCATCGAGCTGCTGGTCGTGGTCCTGATCATCGGTGTTCTGAGCGCCATTGCCAACCCCCGGTTCGCCGGCACCAAGGAGCGCGCGGTGCTGGGAAGTATGAAATCGGACTTACGCAATCTTGTGACAGCGCAGGAGGAGTTCTTCTCCGATCATCAGACGTACGCCAGCGAGGTCGGCCCCACGGAAACCAATGCCGTCGCCGCCTTCAGCCCGAGCGAGACCAACGTGCTGACGCTCTCAGCCGTGACGGCGTCGGGTTGGGCTGCCGAGGTGACCAACCCGGCACTCAAAGGTACGACTCGCAGGTGCGGCATTTACCTCGGAGGTGGCACTCCGCCGAATCCAGCCGTGGTCGCTCCGGGTACCCCCGTTTGCTACTGAAAGGCACGATGGTTGCAATAGTTGTAACGGTGGTTACTATTTTCGCATGCCCTCGCCTCGCTGGGTCCTCCTCTCCTCCCGCCTCCCCCACGCACCCAGCCGCCTGCGCCTCGGTGTCTGGCGCCGGCTCCGCCGCCTGGGCGCCGTGCTGCTCCACGATGCCGTCTGGGTGCTGCCCGCGTCCGCGGAGACCCGGGAAGCCTTCGAGTGGCTCGCCGAGGAGATCGCCGAGCAGGGCGGCACCGCATTCGTGTGGGAGGCGACCAGTCTCGACCAGCCGCAGAACCGCGACCTCGTGCGCCGTTTCCGCGCCGAGGCGGACGCCCGCTACGCCGCGCTGGCCCAGTCGGCCCGGGACCTCGCGCGCGCGGCCCGCCGGTGCCGCTCCCGCGCCGCGCCAGACGAGCGATCAGCGGCGCTGCGCCAGCTTCGCGGACTTGAGCGCGCCCTCCACCTCGAGCGCCGGCGAGACTACTTCCGCGCCGCCGGACGGGCCAAGGCCTCGTCCGCCGTGACCGCCGCCCTCAGTGCCCTCGACGTAAAGCGGCCCGCCGCTCGGGCCCCAGGAGACGACCATGCTCTGGATCACCCGGCCGCATCCGCACATTGACCGCACCGCGTGCGCCTGGCTGATCCGGCACTTCGTGGACGCCGAGGCCGAGTTCGGCTTCGCGGAGGACGCGGAAACGGCGGCGGCCCTGGGAGGCACGCCGTTCGACATGCGCGGCGTCGACCTCGGCCATCACGAGGGCCGCTGCTCCTTCGAGACGATCCTCGCGCGCTACCACTTGACCGATCCGGCCCTGCACGAGATCGCCGCCATGATCCATGATGCCGACCTGAACGACGACAAGTTCAGCTCACCCGAGGCCCCGGGACTCGACGCCATCGTTCGCGGCCTGGGGCTCACCATTCCCGATGATCACGAGCTCCTCCGCTACACCGACCGGGTCTACGACGGTCTCTATGCATGGGTCCAGCGCCTGACGCGGTAGCGCCGGCCCCCACTGGCCGGCTCCATCGTGTGCGTCACCTGCTGGCCCTCGAGCGGAACACGCTCGCCGTGGTGGCCGCGATGTTCCTCATGGCGCTGGGCGAGAATCTCTGGCGCCGTTTCCTGCCCAAGTACCTCGAGGCGCTGGGCGCGCCCATCGTCGCCATCGGCGCGTACGGCAGCGTGGAGGACGCGCTCGACGGGCTCTACCAGTACCCCGGCGGCTGGGCGAGCGACCGCTACGGCCGCCGGCACGCGCTCCTGCTCTTCGTGACCCTGGCCGCCATCGGCTACGTCGTCATCGCGGCGGCGCCGGCCTGGCCCGTCGTCTTCGTCGGCCTCCTCTTCATCATGGCCTGGACCAGCATGGCGAGCCCGACGCTGTTCGCCGTGGTGGGCGACGCCTTGCCGGTGGGGCAGCGCTCGGTGGGCTTCTCGGTCCAGGCGATCCTCCGCCGGGTTCCGGTGCTCGTCGCGCCGGCCCTGGGCGGTACGCTCATCGCGGTGGCGGGTGTCCGGGCCGGCGTGCGCGCCGGACTCATGACTTCGGTCGTGCTCGCCCTGGTGACCCTCGCCGTGGTGCGGCGCATGCGCCTCGACCGGCCCGCCGCGCCGGCCCCGGCGGACATCAGGGTCGTCTGGCGCTCGCTTCCCGGGCCACTCCGCCGGCTCCTCGTCTCAGACATCTGCATCCGCACCTGCGACGCGATGGTCGACGTCTTCCTGGTGCTCTATGCCGTGAACGTCGTCGGCATCAGCGCGCCGGTGTTCGGCAGCCTCATCGGCGTGCAGATGGCGACCGTGATCCTCTGCTCTCTTCCGGCCGCCCACCTCGCCGACCGGCTCGGCCGGAAGCCGTTCGTCATCGCCACTTTCGTCGCCTTCGCGAGCTTTCCGCTCGCCGTGGTGGCCGCGCATTCGGTGCCCGGACTGGTGGCCGCGTTCGTGGTGGGCGGCTTGCGCGAGATCGGCGAGCCGGCGCGGAAGGCACTCATCCTGGACCTGGTGCGCCCCGACCTGCGCGCCCGCGGCGTGGGGCTCTACTACCTGCTCCGGAGCCTGGCCATCGCGCCGGCGGCCACCGTCGGAGGGCTCCTCTGGAAGCTCTCCCCCACGGTGCCCTTCCTCATGGCGGGAGCCATCGGCGGCCTCGGTGTGCTCCTCTTCACTCTGACCGTCGACGAGCGCCATGCCGGCTGACGCGCGCTGGGGTTGATGCTCGACGGGCCCTGACAGGGTATACTAGGGGCCCATGCACATCGATCCGCTCCTCGCCCTCGCCTCCTTCGGCATCGGTATCGTGGTCGGACTCACCGGCATGGGTGGCGGGGCGCTGATGACCCCGGTGCTCGTCCTCTTCTTCAACGTGTTGCCGCTGACGGCCGTGTCCTCCGACCTGGTGGCGAGCGCCGTGATGAAGCCGGTGGGCTCGATCGTCCATCTGCGGCGCGGCACCGTCCACCTCGGGCTGGTGAAGTGGCTCTGCATCGGGTCCATCCCGGGCGCCTTCAGCGGGGTGCTCATCGCCCGCTCGCTCGGCCGCGGGCAGCATGTGCAGGACGTGATCCGCACGGCCCTCGGCGCGGCGCTGCTGCTGGCCGCGTTCGGGCTGACGGTCCGTGCCTACATCCGGCTGGTCGAGCGCGCGCGCCATCGCGACGGTCGCGCGGCGCCGCTGCCCCAGGGTCGTCCCTCCGTCGAGGTCCGGCCGCTTCCCACCATCGTGCTGGGCGCCGTCGGCGGTCTCGTGGTCGGCCTCACCTCGGTCGGATCGGGCTCGCTGATCATCATCGCGCTCATGGCACTCTACCCCCGGCTCAAGGCGAGCGAGCTGGTCGGCACCGACCTGGTGCAGGCCGTCCCGCTGGTCGCCTCCGCCGCGCTGGGGCACATTCTCTTCGGCGACTTCCGACTGGCGCTCACCACCTCGCTGCTGGTGGGCTGTATTCCGGGTGTCTGGCTGGGGGCCCATCTGTCGGCCAGCGCGCCGGGCGGCCTGGTGCGCCGGGCCCTGGCGTTCGTCCTGCTGGCCTCCGCGCTCAAGCTCCTCAACCTGTCCAACTCCACCACCGCGATCATCTTGGCGCTGGTCGCCGTGATCGCTCCCGTGCTCTGGATGCTGGTCCGCCGCCACCATGGCTTCCCTGCCCTCGCACCGAGGAGAATCAGCTAGGTCAAACCCCCTGCTCTGTCGCATTGCGCCAGGAACGCGCGGTTGTTGACCCCTCGATCGGCGACTCATTCCGCCGGCCCCGCCTGCCTAAGACCCATCTCCGCACCACTTGCACAGTCCGGCCAGGCTTGGGCACCCCCTTTGCTCTCAGTCGCATTTGAACCACACTTGGACGCCGGCGCGCGCTTGAACCCTGCCGGAGGACTGTCCGCTACCCTCATGGAAGGGGGACGTCGTGCCGCAGCTTCTCCGCGCGGCCGCGCTGCTGGCCGCGCTGGCCGTGACCGCCTGTGCCAAGAATTCCTCCGACCTCACCGACCCGAACGCCCCTGGCGGCTCGGACCCGACCGGCTCCGATCCCAGCGGCGGCAATCCTCCGCCGACCAACCCCATCGTCCCGGTCGACCCGTCGGCGTACAGCGCCAGCGTCCTGGGCTCGTTCACCAACACCGGGACGAGCTATGGTCTGCTCTTCCGCAGCAGCGGGCCGGGCGCCTACAACGTCGGCACCTGCACGGGTGATGCGGCGAACGGGACCGATGGCACCTGGGTCGACGCGGATGGCAACGTCACCACCGCGCATAATTCGAAGTGCCTCGACTACTATCACGACAATGAGGTGGGCAGCAACGGGAAGGGGCAGTGCACCGTCTCCTCCGCCGGCTACATCGGCCTCTGGCTCAACCCGCATGGCCACGCGACCTCGCCGTATCACACCAACTGTCTCAAGCTCGGCGCGGTGGTCACGACGCTCACCGTCACCTTCGATCAGCCGGCCACGCTGTACCTGGCCAACGATGGGTCGCAGCAGCGGTTCCTCAACTTCACCACGGCCGGGACCGTTACCGCCCAGCTCTATTATCACGGGGTGCTGGCGACCTACACCACGGGCACGGGGACGATCAGCGGGACCGACAACGCCACGGGAGCCTGGACCATCGACCTGGCTCAGACGGCGCTCAACTGGACCAGCGGACTCTACAACGGAGACCTGATCAGCGCGCTGCAGGACCCGGGAGTTCAGGTAGTCACCTGCAACGGCTCGGCGGGATGCGACCTCATCACCCTGCAGACCACGGCGGGAGGCTGAGCCCGGCGGGTCGGGAAACCGATCGCTAGGCGCGGAGCGCTTCCCGGACCAGGCGGACCAGCTCGGCAGGCATGAACGGCTTCTGGAGGATGCGGGAGCCCTTCGGATCGATACCGTGCGCGGTGAGGTCCTGCGTGGTGTAGGAGGTCATGCACAGCACCGGGAGGACCGGATGGGAGGCCCGGATCTCGGTGGCGAGATCGCTGCCCATACCCCCCGGCATCACGATGTCGGTGAGCACCAGGTCGACCCGAGGGCCGGGCTTGTTGAGCTCCAGCCTGGCCTCGGTGGCATTGGCCGCGCCCCGCACCTCGAAACCTTCGGCCTTCAAGGTGCGGGTGACCAGGATCCGCATCATCCGGTCGTCGTCCACCACCAGAACGCTTGGCGTGCCACGGCCTTCCGGTGCGCCGGTCCGCGCTCGAGTCCAATCCGCTCCAGGAGTCTTCATCTCGCCTGGAGTTATCGTCCAGTGACGCGGAAAACTGAAATGCAGTGGCACTAGCGGCGCCCCGCGCGGATCCTTTCGTAGAGCTCGATGTGACGCTCGGCCATGGCGGTCTGGGTGAACCGCTCGTGTACCCGCTTTCGTCCCGCCTCGCCCATGGCGCGGCGCCTGCCCGCATCCCGGCCGAGTGTCTCCAGCGCCTGGGCCAGCGCGGGGACATCTCTGAGCGGGACCTCGAGCCCGGTCACGCCTGGAACGTTGACTTCGCGCACCGCGCTGGGCAGCGCGGTCGTGATCACCGGCCGCCCGGCGGCCATCGCCTCGAGCACCACCAGTCCGAACATCTCCTCCACCGTGACCGAGGGAAGCACCAGGAAGTCGGCGTCCGCCATCCGCCGCGGCAGGTCCTCGTCTGGGTGCTCACCGTACCAGCGGACCCGATCGGTGATCTCCAGCGCCTGTGCCAGCGTGCGGAGGCGGGGCCCCTCCGGCCCGGAGCCGACGATGTCCAGCCTGAGCTCGGGCACTCGCTCGAGCGCCCGCAGCAGGATGTCCACTCCCTTGTAGGCCACCAGGCGGCCGATAAAGATCGCCCGGGGTGTGCCCCCGGGCGGCGGAGGAGGCACCACCTCCCAGCGGGTCTGGTCGATGCCGAACGGCACGACCTCCACCTTGCTCTCGTAGCCCTCCAGCTCGCTGGAAAGCGCCAGGTGCGCCCGGCTCGGCACCACCACCGCCGCGGCCCGGCGAAGCACCAGCCGGGTGAGCGGGCGATACGCCGAGCGCCGGGAGTCGGCGTGCTGGGTGACGACCACCGGGGTCCGCCGGGCGCGGAGCAGGCAGGCGAGATCGGCCAGCGGATGGGGGTGGTGGACGTGGATGATGTCGGCCTGCTTCCACGCGGCCGCGATGTACCCGGGGGCGATCTCCTGGGTGCCCAGCGCGGCGAAGGAGAACGCGCGGGTGACGGAGGAGCGCTGGCGTCCCGGGCTGCCGGCGCGGCCGCGACTCTCCACCGCGACCACTTCCACCTGGTGGCCCAGATTCGCCGCCCCTTCGGCGAGACTCTGGACCACCCGTTCCATGCCGCCCGAGCGCGGCCAGTAATACTTCGCCAGGTGGAGAATGCGCATAGGAGTTCCCGCGAAGTTCACCATGACCCGCGACCGAAGTCAACCGGCGCTCGCCCTTGGCGCTCGCCCTTGGAGCCGGCCGGGTCTCCTGCCACATTTAGGCGCGTCACGCCAGGGCGCGCTGCCGCCGGACCGATCACGACTTCACGGAGACCCATGGACCGGACGGATATCGCGCTCTGCTATGGCACTCGGCCGCAGGTGATCAAGGCGAGCGCGCTTCGCGGTCCACTCGGCCGTCTCGGGGCGGTGCTCGCGGTCGATACC
>JBJMOX010000262.1:0-4630 GCA_045803515.1 Gemmatimonadales bacterium | reverse complement strand
CCGGATCGGCGACTACGTGGTGGTGGCGCGCCGGGAGCGAGGCGGCCAGACCTGGTTCCTGGGCGCCATTACCGACGAGGAGGGGCGCACCTTCGAGGTCCCGCTCTCGTTCCTCACGCCAGGCAAGCGGTACCTGGCGGAGATCTACGCCGATGGCCCGAAGGCGAACTGGCTGGACAATCCGCTGCCGGTCACGATCACGCGTCGCCCGGTGACCTCCGCGACCCGGCTGCGCGTGATCCTGGCGCCCGGTGGCGGCCAGGCGATCCGGATCCGTCCGGTCAGATGAGCATCACGCATGGCTTGTCTTCCGTGCTAAATGGGGCGGTGGGGTGGGGGAAGCGCCAGGCCTTTTCGCGAACCCGGCCCGCGCGATGATCGGGTCCCCGCGTGGATGAGCTGAAAGCGCTCCGCTCGCTCGCACGGGCGATGGGGGTCCATACCCGCTACACGGACGGCTTGGGCAAGCGCGTCACTGTGGCGCCCGAGACGTTGGTGCGCGTCTGTGCCGCGCTGGGTGCTCCCGTCGAGCGGCCCGGCGATGCCGCCGGCGCGCTCCGGTCGCAGCGCGACGCCAGGAAGACCGAGCTCGTGCCGCCCGTGCTCGTCGCCTGGGACGGTTCCCTCGCCCCGCTCCCTGCCCAGGACCGGATAGAAGTCCAGGTGCGCCTGGAGGACGGACGGGTCGTCCCTCTCGAACGCGCCGATGACGGGTTTCGGCCGGCCGAGCTGCTTCCCTCCGGCTACCACCGGCTTACCGCGGAGGTCTCGGGCCGGAGTGTGAGCAGCACGATCATCTCCGCGCCGCGCGAGGCGTGGCGCCGGCCGGGGGCGCATCGGAGCTGGGGCGTGGGGGCGCATCTGGCCGCGCTCCGGTCGGCCAGGAGCCGTTCGCTCGGGGACCTCCGGGACCTCGATTCCCTCTGCCGCTGGGTCGGTGAGCGGGGCGGCGACGTGGTCGCGCTCCTTCCGCTGGTGCCGACCTTCAACTCTCAATGGCCCGAGCCCAGCCCGTATTCCGCGGTGAGCCGGCTCTTCTGGTCCGAGCTGATCCTCGATCTTGGCCAGGCCCATCGCCCGGTGACCGCCCCCTCGGCCCTGGACGTGACTCAGGGGGACGCCGAGGTCCGCGCGGCACTTGCGGGCCATCCGGTGCCACCTCAGTCGGAGCTGGACGAGGAGCTGGTCCGCTACGCCCGATTCCGCGGCGCGCAGGCACGGCTCGGCCGGAACTGGCGGGAATGGCCGCCGGACGCCCGGGCCGGCAGCTTGTCGCCCGATCAGGTGGATCCAGAGGAGGAGCGCTTCCACCTCATCGCCCAGACCATGGCGCGCCACCAGCTCCAGGACCTGAGGCAGCGCCTCGACCGCGATGGGCTCCGCCTGGGCCTCGACCTGGCCGTCGGCGGCCACCCCGACGGCTACGATCCCTGGTCCCGCCAGGCGCTGTTCGCCGACGGGATGTCGGTGGGTGCCCCTCCCGACCAGGGTTTCCCCAGCGGGCAGGACTGGGGGTTCAGCCCGGTGCTCCCGGGAGCGTCACGTCGAGAGGGTCACCGGTACCTGGCGGCGTGCATCGCCCAGCAGGCGGGGCTCGCCGGTGTGCTCCGGGTGGACCACATTATGGCCTGGACTCGTCTCTACTGGATCCCCCACGGCTTCGGGCTCCACGACGGCACCTACGTCTCCTATCCCGCCGAGGAGCTGTTCGCCGTGCTCACCCTGGAGTCGAACCGCCACCGGTGCGAGGTGGTGGGCGAGAACCTGGGGACCGTGCCTCGCGAGATATACGAGGCGTTGCCGCGTCACCGGATCTGGGGCATGTACCTCGCGATATTCCAGGCATCGGATGGGCCCGGCGTCGCCCCGCCGGCCGCGGCGGACATGGCCCTCATCGGCAGCCACGATACGCCGACGTTCGCGGGCTGGCTCAAGGGCAACGACATCGCCGACCGGGTGCGCTATGGTCTGCTGGCCGAAGCGGAGGTCCCGGAAGTCAGCCGGGAACGAACCAGGGCGATCGAGTGGCTGGCGGCCGAGCTGGGTAGTACCGTAGAGGACCCCCACGCCTTTCTGAGCGCGCTGCTGGAGTGGCTCGGCCGCTCGGGCAGCCCGCTGGTGGTTCCCTGGTTGGAGGACCTCTGGCTCGAGGAGGTGGCCGTGAACCTCCCGGGCACGCCGTCGTCCGCGCGACCCAACTGGCAGCGCCCGATGCGGCGGCTGCTCGACGAGATCTTCACCGACCCCGAGGTGGACGGGCTGCTCCGCCGCCTCAATCGCGCCCGGAATACCGAAGCGGGCCACCCGCTCGCCGACTCCTGAGGCCCTGGCCATCATGGCATCACACGCCGCTAGCGCCGTTGCCTTCACCGTCCGATCCAAGCCGCGGCTCACGTTCTGGGAAATCTGGAACATGAGCTTCGGGTTCCTCGGCATTCAGATCGGCTTTGCGCTGCAGAACGCGAACGTGAGCCGGATCTTCGAGACCCTGGGCGCCAAGGTGGAGAACATCCCGCTCCTGTGGATCGCGGCACCGGTGACCGGGCTCCTGATCCAGCCGATCGTCGGGTACCTGAGCGATCGCACCTGGAACCGGCTGGGCCGGCGGCGACCCTACTTCCTGACCGGTGCCATTCTCGCGTCGGCCGCGCTGCTGGTGATGCCCAACTCCCCGGCGCTGTGGGTGGCCGCCGGCATGCTCTGGATCATGGACGCGTCGATCAACATCTCCATGGAGCCGTTCCGCGCCTTCGTGGGCGACAACCTCCCCTCGGAGCAGCGGACCACCGGCTTCGCGATGCAGAGCTTCCTCATCGGCACCGGCGCCGTGGCGGCCTCGATCCTTCCCTGGCTCCTGACCAACCGATTCGGGGTGAGCAACGAGGCGCCGCCCCACATGATTCCCGATTCGGTGCGGTTCTCGTTCTACTTCGGCGCCACGGTGTTCTTCCTGGCGGTGTTGTGGACGGTGCTGCGCTCGAAGGAGTACGCGCCCGAGGAGATGGCCGCCTTCGCGGAGAACCAGGCGCGGGAGGGCGCCTCCGTGGAGCGGCGCACGGCCGAGGAGTTCACCCGGAACGGTGGGCGACAGATCCGGCTGGGGGCGATCCTGCTCGCGATCGGGGCGCTGCTGAGCGCCTGGCTGGCTCGGGCGGCCATCTACCAGGTGATGATCCTGTCGGCGGGGCTGGGCGTGGTGGGCCTGCTGCTCATCCTGAGCGGGCTGCTGCAGCGGGGCGGACGATACGACAATGGCTTCGTCACCATCCTGAACGATTTCCAGGACATGCCCCACACCATGAAGCAGCTGGCGTGGGTCCAGTTCTTCTCCTGGTTCGCGCTCTTTGCCATGTGGATCTACACGACGCCCGCGGTGACCAGCCATCTCTATGGCACCACCGACACGACCTCGGCGCTCTACAATCAGGGCGCCAACTGGGTAGGGGTCGGCTTCGGCACCTACAACGGGGTCGCCGCCGTGGTCGCCTTCGGGATTCCGATCCTGGCCCGGCGGACCAATCGCAAGGTCGCGCACGCGATCTGCCTGGCCTGCGGCGCGCTCGGGCTGCTCTCGATTCTGGTGCTCAAGGACCCGCGCTTCCTGCTGGGCTCCATGGTGGGCGTCGGGATCGCCTGGGCCAGCATCCTCGCCATGCCGTACGCGATCCTGACGGGGTCCTTGCCGCCGTCCAAGATGGGCTATTACATGGGCGTGTTCAATTTCTTCATCGTGATCCCCCAGATCGTCGCGGCGGCACTCCTGGGTTTCCTGGTGGGTCGCTTCTTCGCCGGGCAGGCGATCTACGCCCTCGCCATCGGCGGCGGATCGCTCCTGCTGGCCGCGGTGCTCACTCTCCGGGTCGAGGACCGGGACGAACCGGAGGCCGGGACGTGGCATCCAGGGTTCCCCTCCTCGGTCTGATCGGCGCCGTTGCCGTCCTGAACGGAGGGTGTTCAGGCACTCCCCCAGCCAGTGGGCAGAGGCGCGCCGAGAAGACGGTCGCGGCCGTCGATCCGTCGGGCGCCAGCGTCAGTCCGTCCGGGTTTTGGAACAGCGCAACGATCTACTTCCTCCTTATCGACCGCTTCCAGAATGGTGACCCCCGCAACGACCGGGCACTCGGTCGCGCCCACGACGGAGCCCTGCTGCGCAACTTCGAGGGCGGCGATCTCGTGGGCGTGCGTCGCCGGATCGAGGAGGGCTACTTCGACAGCCTGGGGGTGAACGCCATCTGGATGACTCCGTTCGTGGAACAGATCCACGGGAGCGTGGACGAGGGAAGCGGAAAGACCTACGGATACCACGGGTACTGGACTCGGGACTGGACCGCCGTGGACCCGGCGCTCGGGACCAGAGAAGACCTGAGGGCGCTGGTGGACGCGGCTCACCGGCATGGCATACGGGTCCTGATGGACGCCGTCATCAACCACACGGGCGCGGTCACGCCACAGGATCCGCCCTGGCCGGACGACTGGGTTCGCACCGGCCCCAACTGCTCCTACCGGGACTATGCGACGACCGTGGACTGCACCCTGGTGGCGACGCTTCCCGACGTTCGCACGGACCGGGACGACCCTGTCGAGCTTCCCCCCGCGCTGGTGGAGAAGTGGCGGCAGGAGGGGCGGGTGG
>JBJMOX010000261.1:0-10927 GCA_045803515.1 Gemmatimonadales bacterium | reverse complement strand
GGGGTCTTCGTAGGACTCCCCATCCATCACGTGGCACCAATGGCACCACACCGCTCCGATGTCGAGCAGCACCGGCCGGTCGGCGCGGGCGGCGCTGGAGAACGCCTCCTCACCCCACGGGTACCATTGGATCGGCTGGTGGGCCGCGGACTTGAGATAGGCGGAGGTGGATTGAGAGAGGCGGTTGGTTGTCATGACCGGAAGCTATCCGGCTTGCCTCGCTCGTGTCGGTGATGCCAGGACACAGGAAACGCAGAGGGCGCGCTGCGCGCGCCCTCTTAGACAATGAGCCCCGCCGCTCGGGGTGTGGAGCGGTCAGGCCCCGGGTTTCTTGTGGCTCAGCGAATAGACATACGCGGCCACCGCCTTCACCTCGTCGTCGGTGATGGTCGAGCCGCCCCGCGGCGGCATCACGATACCGCTCTTGGATTGTTCCTTGGGGACGCCGGTCGTGACCTGCTTCACGATGGCGTCATAGGAGCCGTCGCTGTGAAGCCATTCGGCGTCGGTGAGATTGGGGCCCACGGTGCCCTCAGCGTTGGCGCCGTGGCAAGCGTAACAGTTTCCCTTACCGTGAAAGATGCTGTCTCCCTGCGTAATCATGGCGGGGGTTACGCCGGCCGGCGCCTGCGCGGCGGCGGGACGGGCGCTCAGCGCAATCGACGACGCGAGCAGCAGACCGAGGTGAGTCCGAATGTCCATCGTGGCTCCTCAGGGGGGTGGCGAGCCGGCTCAAAGGTTCATAGAGAATACAGCCCGCGGAGGGCGGGTCAAGGCGGGGGCAGCGCGATCGTTCCCTCCCTCGTCAGTTCGTCCCCTCGAGGGGACGGGCGGCGGCTTCCGCGCCGACGCCCAGGGGCGCAGGACGGAAAATGGCGGCGTCGTAGTCGCTCCGTGGATTCCAGAGCACCCAGGAGGAAATCCCCAGCTCCTCGGCCGCCCGGATCTGCTCGCGGACATGGGCCGGCGTGTAATGCGGCAGGCCCAAGGTGAAGGCCTGCAGGTAGGGTCGGATTTCGGCGGTCTTGCCCAGCGGTTGTGATCGTCGGAGCGCGTCCTGCATGGCACGGTGGATCACCAGGTACGGCTCGCTGTTGGGATGCTTGATCCTGTAGTAGCCCCCGAAATAATGGCTGGGATAGACCATCGGAAGCACCACGTCCGCGGTAGTCACCAGATCTTCCCACATCTGACCGATTCCCATGTCGGTGGGGGCGCTGGTGGTGAGACCGAATACGTCGATGGTGAAGGGCACGCCGAGCGTGTGCGTGCGGTCGCGAAGCAACTTGAGGTTGCGGGTCACGCCCTGGCGCTTGGTCTCCCCCGGCCGCCGGCCGGGGAAAAGAGCGTTGGCCAGGCGGCTCTCCGGCTCATCGGGGAAGCGGACATAATCGTACTGGACCTCGGCGAAGCCGAGCCGGACGGCTTCCGCGGCCAACTCTGAGGCGTAGACCCAGACGGAGTCGTTGAATGCGTCGACCCAGGCGAAGTCGAGTCGATCCCGCCAGAGACCCCCGTTCACATGCTTCACCGACCACTGGGGCTTCCGGGATGCGAGCAGCGGGTCCTTCGCCACCACGATGCGGGCGATGGGATAGATCCCGTGCTCCTGCATCACCCGGAGCCGCTCCTGAACGTCGCGAGCGCGCCGCTGGGTGTTGGCTCCGATCTCGACGGCGGTGAGCACCTCGGAACGGTAGGTGAGATACCCGGTGTCGTCCTTGATGTCGACCACGAAAGCATTGACCTCGGTCCGGTCGGCCAGCTTTACCAGATCGTAGAACCGCTTCCCGCCGAACGCCCAGGCGTTCACGTACAGGGCATGAATGGCCGCCGGCGGCCGGGCCAGCGGCGGTGCAGGCCAGCGGCTCGGAATCTCGATGGCCGGCACGGCGAACAACGAGTCGGGGGCGGGGGGTGCCGGCGGGAGCTCGTCGCCCCAACCAGGCTGCTGCGCGGCAAGAGATGCAATGTGCAGGGTGATCGCGAGAACACCGCACGCGACTGGACGGATCATCGGACCCAAATCGTTGTGGGGAAACGGACATAGAGCGCCCGCTCGGGCGCTTGTCCGCCTCCGCCACGCAAATCAGGGGCCCGGAGGAACCGGTCTGATCTCCACTCTGCGGTTGGCCGCGAGACCACGCGGCGTGGTGTCCAGCGTCAGCGGGACGCTGGAGCCGTACCCTCTCGACAGCAGCTGCTGATAGGGGACTCCCTTGACCACCAGATAATCCCTCACCGACTCGGCCTGGAGCGAGGTGAGGCGAAGGTTGTCGGCCGGAGAGCCCGATCTGTCGGTGTGGGCGCCGATCTCGATCCGCAGGGACTTGTCCGCCAGCAGGAGGGTGGCGACCGAGTCGAGCGCCTGATACGAGCTGGCCTGCAACCGCGCCGTGCCGGGCTCGAAGCCTACGCCCGGCAGGATGCCGGCGACGATTGGACCGCCCGCGCCGGGGGCCGCCCGCGGCTGCCCCTGTCTTGGGGCCTGAGTCGGCTGCGCCGGTGCCTGCGCTGGGGGACGCGCCGGCGGGGCTGTCGGCGTCGGGGCCGCCGACGGGTTCGCGGGCGCCGGCTTGCCTGGCGCCTGATTGGGCGCGCAGCCGGCGGTGTTCACCGCGGTCCCGGCCGGCGACCTGGGGCACTGATCGAGCCCGTCGAGCACGCCGTCGCCGTCTTCATCGCCGGGGCAGCCCAGCGCGTCCACCGTCGCCCCACGAGGAGTGTCGGAACAGCGATCGTGGCCATCGGGGATGGAGTCGCCGTCGCTGTCCTTGGGGCAGCCGCGAGGATCGACCAGCACGCCCGCCGGCGTCGCCGGGCAACGGTCGAGACCGTCCGGGATGTTGTCCCCATCGGTGTCGTGGGTGCAGCCGCTCGCGTCCACCGCTGCGCCGGCCACGGTGCTGGCGCAACGGTCCACCCCGTCGGGCACGCCGTCTCCATCGCTGTCACGAGGGCATCCGCGGCCATCGACCTGAGCGCCGGCCGGCGTGTCGGGGCACCGATCCCGGTTGTTGAGGATGCCGTCTCCGTCGCTGTCGGGCACCGGCTTGCTGCCCAGCATGTAGCTGAGGCCGAGGTTGATACCCACGTTAGAGAAGTTCACATCCGGCTGGGTCGCAGCCTGCTTGCTCTTGTTGCGGGTGATGAGTCCCTCGGTGCGGATCAGCAGTACCGGCGTCAGCGCGGCCCGGAAGCCGAGGCCGGCGGCAAAGGCTCCGCTGTTCCCGCACGGGGGAGTATTGACGGGATGCGCCTGGTCCGGCGCCGGGCAATCCGTGCCGTACCTGGTGCTACCTCCGCCCAGCTTGAGGTAGGCCGAGCTGGACGAGCCGATGAGCACGTTGTAGAGCAGGGAGGCCGTGAAGTTCTTGACGCTGACCCCCACGTCGGCCACTTCGAACTTGGGAGAAGCGAAGTCCCCTTCCAGCTCGACCGAGAAGTTCAGCGGCAGCCAGATGCCGAGCCGGCCGACTCCTCCGGCGGTCCCACCCAGACCGGTCGGGTCGCCGAAGGACTGATAGCCTGCGGCGGCGCCGAGCTCTGCGAAATACTGGCGCTTCTGCGCGGCCGCGGGCGTCCCGCGCGCGGCGAGCAGGGCCAGGCAGAAGAGAATCCGGAGTCCGGCCGTCAAGCTCCCCGCAGGGAGTGGGTAGGTTCGCATGAATCAAATAGATACGATATCGATTCAGGCCTGACAAGGAGGCCCGTCACCGGCGGCCAGTCCCCTTGGCATCGGCCGACGGGACCGCTACGATTCGCGGCGGCTTCCGCCGCACTCCTCCGGAGGAATCGAGATGCAGGTCACGATCGAGTTCTGCGTCGTCTGAAACTATCAGCCCAGAGCCATCGGTCTGATGGCTGAGCTGAAACAGTACTTTCCCGATGCCGACGTCCGCCTGATCCAATCCTCCGGCGGCGTGTTCGAGGTCACGGTGGATGGCAATCTCATCTTCTCCAAGAAGGCGCTCCGCCGCCACGCGGAACCGGGGGAGATCGTGGCCCTGATCGAGCGCTCCCGCTGACATGCGGATCGCGATCTCTACCGGGGGCGGCGACGCTCCCGGACTGAATGCGGTGATTCGAGCCGTGGTCCTGTCGGCCTACCATCGGGGATGGCGGTGCTACGGCATTCAGCGAGGCTACGAGGGCCTGCTCTCCTTCAACGGGGTGGTTCCGCTCGGCCCGGCGGAAGTTCGCGGGCTGACCCACCTCGGCGGCACCATTCTGGGCACCAGTAACCGCGGCAATCCGTTCCGCTACATCACTCGGAGTGACGACGGCCAGGAGTGTGAGGTGGACCGCTCGGACGACCTGGTAGGGGCATTCCAGGCGAGCGGCTTCGACGCGCTGGTCTCCATCGGAGGGGACGGGAGCCTGCAGATCTCGCATGATCTCTGGCGCAAAGGACTCCCGGTGGTCTGCGTGCCCAAGACGATCGACAACGACGTGAGCGGGACCCAGCGGACCTTCGGGTTCGACACCGCGGTCAGTACGGCCACCGAGGCCATCGACAAGCTGCACTCCACGGCAGAGAGCCACGATCGGGTCATGGTGGTCGAGCTGATGGGACGCTACGCGGGGTGGATCGCGCTCTACAGCGGCCTGTCGGGCAGCGCGGACGTCATCCTGCTGCCCGAGATCCCTTTTGACATGGAGAAGGTGTGCGAGAAGATCCGCAGCCGGGAGGCGGTGGGCCGGCATTTCAGCATCGTGGTCGTCGCGGAGGGGGCCCGGCCGAAGGACGGAACCGTGGAGCTGGTCGAGCGGCGCGGGGTGGGGACGGTGGACCGGCTCGGCGGGATCGCCAGCAAGGTGGCCCGCACGATCGAGGTCCATACCGGGAAGGAGACCCGAACGCTGGTGCTGGGACATCTGCAGCGGGGTGGCTCGCCCACTACCTACGACCGGCTGCTGGCGCTCCGGTTCGGCGCCGCGGCGGTGCGGGCCATCGCCGACCGGGCGTTCGGCATCATGGTCGGCCTCAACGGGCCGGACATCACCCGGATCGCGCTGGAGAACGTCGTGGGCCGGGCCAAGAACGTCCCGCTGGACTGCGATACCATCCGGACCGCGCGAGAGATGGGGATCAGCCTGGGTGACTAAACCGCGCTACCCGGCGACGCGCATCGTCGACCAGACCGACGTGCTCCATGGTGAAGCGCTCTCGGATCTGTACCGTTGGCTGGAGGACGGCGACAACCCCGAAGTGCGAGCCTGGACCGAGCAGCAGAACACGCTGACGGAGAGCTACCTCGCGGCCTTTCCCGGCCGGTCGAGGGTCCGCGCCAGGCTCGACGCGCTGCTCGCCATCGGAGCGATCAGCGTCCCCACTCCGGCTCAGGGCCGCTACTTCTATCAGAGGCGCGAGGGCCGGCAGAACCAGCCGGTGCTCTACGTCCGGGACGGCGTCGACGGCGCCGACCGCGTGGCCATCGACCCCAATGCCCTCGCCGCCGCCGGAACCACCGCCCTCGACTGGTACTATCCCAGCGATGATGGACGGCTCCTGGCGTACGGGCTTTCCGAAAACGGGAGCGAGCAGAGCGTCCTGTACGTGCTCGATCTGGAAACCGGGCAGACCCTCCCCGAGCGGATCGCCCGAACCCGGGCCGCCGACCTCGCCTGGCTGCCGGACGGAAGCGGCTTCTACTACACCCGCTACCCCGCGCCGGACGAGGTGCCCGAAGGCGAGGAGCACTATCACCGCTCGATCTTCTTTCACCGACTGGGAACCGACCCCGCCAGCGACCCGCTGGTGTTCCGCCCCGCTCAGAAGGAGTACTGGCCGGGAGTAAGCGTCTCTCCGGATGGGCGGTGGCTGCTGATCGGGGTGGCCCGGACCTTCGATCAGACGGATCTCTATCTCCGTGATCGGGCCGCGGACGGCCCCTTGATCGCCCTGGCCGAAAACCTTCCGGCCTCGTTCGAAGGCCAGATCGCCCATGGGCGGCTGTTCCTGCGGACCAATCTCGACGCTCCGACCTACCGGCTCTATGCCGTGGACCCCGCGCGTCCCGACCGCGCCGACTGGCGGGAGCTGGTGCCGGCCCGCACCGATGCCGTGCTTGACGGTATGCGCGTGGCGGGCGAGCGGCTGGCCCTGAGTTATCTGGAGCGGGCCTCTTCCCGCTTCCGGCTGGCTGACCTCGAGGGCCGCATCGTCCGCGAGGTAGTGCTCCCGGCGCTGGGCAGCCTGTTCGGGATCGGGGCCGAATGGGACGGCCGCGAGCTCTTCTATGGCTTCTCGTCCTACACGGTTCCCCCCAGCATCTATCGGATCGACTTGGAGCGCGGCGAGCACACGCTCTGGCTCCGGGTGGACGCGGATGTCGACCCCGAGCGGTTCGCGGTCCGCCAGGTGAGCGTGACCTCCAGGGATGGTACGCCCGTGACCATGTTCCTGGTGCACCGGCAGGGCGTGCAGCGCGACGGGAACAACCCGGTGTATCTGACCGGCTACGGCGGATTCAACATCAGCATGACTCCGGCCTTCTCCCGCTCGCTGCTTCTCTGGCTCGAGCGCGGCGGGATCGTCGCCATTCCCAACATCCGGGGCGGGGGTGAGTACGGTGAGGCGTGGCATCAGGGCGGCATGCTGGGCAAGAAGCAGAACAGCTTCGACGATTTCATCGCGGCCGCGGAGTGGCTGATCGCGGAGCGCTACACCAGCCCGGCCCGGCTGGCCGCCGCCGGTGGATCCAACGGCGGACTGCTCATGGGCGCGGTGCTGACCCAGCGTCCCGAGCTGTTCCGGGCGATCGTGGTCCAGGTGCCGCTGCTGGACATGCTGCGGTACCACCGCTTTCTGATCGCACGCCTGTGGATTCCGGAGTACGGATCCGCCGATGATCCGGAGCAGTACGCCTGGCTCCGGGCATACTCGCCCTATCACCATGTGCGGAGCGGAACCGCGTACCCCGCCGTGCTGCTGGCCACCGCCGAAAGCGACACCCGGGTGGACCCGATGCACGCGCGGAAGATGACTGCGCGGCTCCAGGCCGCGACCTCCTCGTCGCATCCCGTGCTGCTGCGGCTGGAAGCCCGCGCGGGTCACGGCGCGGGGAAGCCGCTGTCCAAGGTGCTGGACGAGCTGACGGACACCTGGTCGTTTGTGTTTTCCGAGCTGGGGGTGGAGGTTTAGACGGCCCACCAACCGAGGAGTCGTTGCAGATGGCCTACGGTACCCGTCCTCCCGTCGCCAGCTCCCATCCGGCGCGATGGCTCGCCGTCCTCCGCATCGCCGTCGGTCTCTACTTCGCCAAGACCGTGGTCACCAAGATGACGATCGTGCTGGCGGGCGGCTTCCTGCCGGTTCCGGCGGTGCAGGACCGGTGGATCGGGGTGATGCCGAAGATCGTCAGCAAGCAAGCCTCGGAAAACCCGATTCTCTTCTACAAGCAGTTTCTCGAGGGGACGGTGCTGACCCACAGCAACCTCTTCGCCCACCTCACCGCGTGGGGAGAAACGGTGGTCGGCCTGGGCCTCACGCTCGGCTTCTGCACGGGCATCGCGTCGATCGTGGGCCTCGTGCTGGTCATCAATTACGGCCTGGCCACGCAGTGGATGTCCGCTGGACAACAGGGATTCCACATGCTCCTGGTGGCGCTCATGATCGCGTTTTTCTTCTCCCGCGCCGGGCGGACGTGGGGGCTCGATGCCTGGATCGCCGGTGCCTATCCCCGGTCGATACTCGCCCGGCGGCCGTTCTCCTAACCCTCAACGCACGAGCCTCGGCCGCGAGCGCAGACCTCCCACCACCCCGTCGGCCTCGCAATGCGCGTCCCGCGCACTGTACAGCAGGCAGAACACCCCGTCCGCGTGCCAGCGCTGGTACCATCGCCGCATCACCCCGCGATCCTGTGCCGAGAAGAGAGTGGACGGCATGGAGTCGCTGTACATGGCGACGTGCGTATGTACCGTTCCGGACCACTTCGGCGGGCCGCACTGCTCGATCGCTTCCGCAGAGCCGATGCTCATCGAGTCGGCCCCTTCGGCTTCGACCGGAAGCACCCGGCTCACGAATACCGTATCGTGGCGAATGGTGGAAGCGAGGCAGGCGACTCGCTCCTGCCGGGCCGCGACACTGGTCTGCCAGAGGATCGTGAGGGTACGTCCCGCCTCAGGACTGAAGCGGAACGCGGGCTTCGGGGGCGACTGGCTCTGGGAGGAAGCGGTGCCGGCCAGTGCGCTCAGGACAAGCAGAGCCGGGACGGCGCCGCGCATCGCCACGTCAATAGGAGGCACTGGGAAAGATGAGCCCACCCTCGGGCCCGTCGATCTCGCAGTGCACCTTCTCACTGCTGTAGAGCAGGCAGAAGGTCCCCGCCGTCCGCCAGCGCTGTCCCCACATCAACATCACGCCCCGGTCGGCGCCGGAGAAGCTCGAGTAGGGCTGCTGCCCGTCGCGCAGCGCGATATGGGTGTGGACCGTGCCCTGCCACGCCGGTGGACCGCAGCGGTCGAGCGATGCCGCCGCGGAAACCGCGAGGGAGTCAGCCAGCGGGCCGTCCACGGCGGTAATGGCGGTGATGCGGAGAGTGTCGCCATCGACGTTGCTCGCCAGGCAGGCCACCCGCTCGACCTTGGCGGCGGCGCTTTCGTCGTAGAGCTGGTGCAGCGCGGACCGGACGTCCGGGGCGATCAGGAACGCGTTCGGCGCAGGCGGGCGCGCGGCCAGGGTGGCCGCGGCGAGCAGCGGCACCGGCAGCCACCACTTCATGACGCCGGCCCGAGCGCGACGCCCCAGGGAATCTTGCCGACAGGGATCTTCTTGATCACGGTCAGCCGGCCGGTATCGAGGACGCTCACATCATTGGAAGGACCGTTGGCGGAGTACAGCTTCCGGCCGTCGGGAGTGAGCGCGATGCCCCAGGGCCGCTGGCCGACCGGCACCGACGTGGTCAGCGAGTCGGAGGCCACGTCGATCACCGAGACCGTCCCTCCGCGTCCATTGGAGACGTAGATCCGCTTCCCATCGGGCGATGCGACCACGCCCATGGGCTTGGATCCCTTGGGCATGGTGAGCACCTTGACCGGCTTCCTCGAGGAGACGTCGAGCACCCAGACCGTGCCGTCCACCTCCGAGGTCACGAAGGCGCGCGTGCCGTCCGGGGTGAACGCGAGCGAGCGCGGGCGCTTGCCCACCTCGATCTGCCCCAGGACCTTCCCGGTCCTGGTGTCGATCAGCGTCACGTTGTGATCGGTCTCTCCGGTCACCCAGACGGTGCCGCCGTCGGGATGCACCCGGACCCCTTCAGGCTCCTTGCCGACCTTGACCGTCGAGCGGATCCGGCCGCTCGCGATATCGACGATCGAGGCGGTACCCGCGTCCTCGTTGGAGATGAAGAGGGTGCTCCCGTCCTGACCGATGTCGAAGTTCTCGGGATCCGACCCTCCAGGGAGCACCCGGACAACCTTGCGGTTGACCGCATCCACCACGGCGATTCCGTCCTTCGACTTGTCGGCCTTGAGCTTCTCGCACTCCGCATCGGGCATCGAGGGCGGGCACTTGGGCGATCCGCTGAGCGCGACGAAGACGGTCTTGCCGTCCGGGCTCACCCGCACCCCGCGCGGGCGGGTACCCACCGCGATGCTGGCGACCACGCTGTCGGTACGGGTGTCGATGACGCTCAGCTCCTGGGAATCCTCGTTGGTCACATAGGCGAGCAGATCCGCCCCCACGGGGGTGCTGGGGACGGCCGAGTCGACGGTGGCGACCTGGCCGCCTTGGGGCTTGCCCTGGTCACAGGCGGAGGCGAGAACGGTAGTGAGGAGCAGGTAATGCAGGTCATTTCGCATCGAAGATCGCCTTGTCGCGGTTCCGGGCTTGGTCCAGACCCTGGATCCTGGCCACGCCGACGGCGCCGGTGAAGTCCGCGCCGTAGAGGTCGGCCTTCGCCAGCTTGGCGCCGGTCACGTCGGCCCGGGTGAGATCCGCCTGGACCAGCTCGGCGTTGTTCAGGTTGGCATTCTGCAGCCGGGCCTGTGCCAGCGTTGCGTGGGAAAAGTCCGCCTTGAAGAGATTGGCGCCGGACAGGTCGGCCCCGGAGAGATCGGCGCTGACGAACGTCGCCCGCATGACGCCCATCGACTGATTCCCCGGATCGGCCCCCGCGTTGGCATTCACCAGCTTGGCCCCGGCCAGCTTGGCGCTCCGGAGATAGCCGATGATCCGGGTGCCCGAGAGGTTGGCCCCGCTCAGGTCGGCCGCCTCGATGATGGTGGCGAAGAGACTCGCGCCTTCGAGGTTGGCGTGCTGGAAGGCGGCGCGCCGGAGAACCGTCCCGTCGAGGTTGGCCCGGGAGAGGTCGGCCCCGGTGAGGACGGCATCGGTCAGGTCGCAGCTGAAGAGGTTGGAGTGGATGAGCTTGCTGTTCACCAGCCGGGAGCCGGTGAGATTGGCCCGCTTGAAATCGACGTCGCTGAGATCGAGGCCGCTGAGGTCGGCGTTGCTCAGGTCGGGAGGACTGTCTCCACGCGGAGCGGACAGTCTGGCCTTGACTTGATCTAGGGTAAGTCGGACGGCAGGACTGTCGGCCGCCTCACGTGGAGCCGCGCCGACGGCTGGCAATGGAGCGGGGGTGGGCGGCACGGCTTTCGTGGCCTGAGCCGGCCCAGTCAGTCCAAACGCGAGCAGGTGGACCGAAGCGAGGTGCCGGAGAATGGCGGAGTGGGAGGTGAGTACCCTGGTCATCATGTTTCGCGAGACGGACCTCTGCTCCGAAGGCTACGTGGACCACCCAGCGGCCCCTCAGCGTGAACTTAGCCGTGATCCGGTCGCTTGGCCATGCGGCAGAAAAAGACTCCTGCCGGCGCCGATGGGCCGGCAGGAGTCTTGAAGCCGCTCCCGGCAGAGCTCACCCCTCGCGCTTCACCGCCGGTCGTCCGGGGGCCATCTTGGCGTCACTTCGGGGCTTCACGT
>JBJMOX010000260.1:0-14257 GCA_045803515.1 Gemmatimonadales bacterium | reverse complement strand
GCCCAGAAGAAGAAGTATCTGCCTCGGCTGGCCCAGGGTGCGGTGTCGGCCTTCGCGCTCACTGAGAACCACGTCGGGTCGGACCCCGCGGCGCTCAGCACCAACGCCACCCTCTCGCCGGACGGCAAGCACTATATCCTGAACGGCGAAAAGCTGTGGTGCACCAACGGGACTATCGCCGAGCTGATGGTGGTGATGGCGCGGACCGGTCCCAAGAAGATCACCGCGTTCATCGTGGAGACCAACTGGCCCGGCGTGGAGGTGGTGCAGCGGCTCCACTTCATGGGTCTCAAGGCGATCGAGAACGGCATCATCCGCTTCACCGACGTGAAGGTGCCGGTGGAGAATGTTCTGTGGGGCGAAGGCAAAGGGCTCAAGCTCGCCCTGATCACGCTCAACACGGGGCGGCTGACCCTCCCCGCCTCCGCCGTCGCGGCGTCGAAGCGCTGCCTGGAGATCGTCCGACGCTGGGCGGCCGAGCGGGTGCAGTGGGGCCAGTCGATCGGGAAGCATGACGCGATCGCGCAGAAGATCGGCCGGATGGCCGCGGAAGTCTTCGCCATGGAGGCCGTGGCGGACCTGGCCTCGCTGATGGCCGACGAGGGGAGGACGGACATCCGGCTCGAGGCGGCTCTGGCCAAGATGTGGAACACCGAGATCGGCTGGCGGATCGTCGACGATACCCTGCAGATCAAGGGTGGCCGAGGCTACGAGACGGCCGACAGCCTGCGCAGCCGCGGCGAGCGTCCCGACCCGGTCGAGCGGATGATGCGCGACTTCCGGATCAATCTGATCTTCGAGGGCTCCAGCGAGATCATGCGGCTCTTCATCGCCCGCGAGGCGGTGGACACGCACCTCAAGCTCGCCGGGGACCTGATCGACCCCAAGGCACCGATGGCGCGGAAGATCCGGGCGGCGCTCCGCTCCGGGGCGTACTACGCCTTCTGGTATCCCCGGCTCTGGCTCGGCCGCAGCCCGATGCGCCGTTACGGTGAGTTCGGCCCGCTGGCCACCCACATCCGCTTCGTGGAACGCGCCTGCCGGCGGCTGGCCCGCAGCCTGTTCCACTGCATGATCCGGTTCGGGCCGAAGCTGGAGAAGCGGCAGGCGGTGCTCGGACGCCTGGTCGAGATCGGTGCCGAGCTGCTGGCGATTTCGGCCGCCAGCAGTCGCGCGCTCGCGATGGTGCGGAAGGACCCATCCAATCGGGGGCCGGTCGAGCTGGCAGACGTCTTCGCGCGGCAGGCTCGGCGGCGGGTGGAAGACCGATTCACCGCGCTGTTCGACAATGACGACGTGGCCACCTATGGTGTCGCCCAGCAGGTGCTGCGGAACGAGCACACCTGGCTGGAGCAGGGCATGGTGCGGCTGGACTGAAGGCCGGAGGCGAGCGGGAAGAGCCGCGCTATATTTCCAGTCGCCCCAATCGAGGATGCACCATGCCCATCGCGGAAGGCAGGACCATCCCGTTCACCGGACCCGAGGCGGTCGACGTCTCCGTGCTGGAGACATTCGAGTATGCCGGTCCTGAGCAGGAGATCGTCACCGAGACTCGGGAGTTCAGTCCGGTGTGCCCCTACAGCGGGCTGCCGGACTTCGCGACGCTCCGGATCACCTACGTGCCGTCCGACCGGTGTCTCGAGCTCAAGAGTCTCAAGTACTACCTCACCAGCTACCGTAACGTGGGCATCTTCCAGGAGCACGCCACGGCGAAAATCGCCGAGGACCTCTTCCACGTGCTTCAGCCCATCCGGCTCACCGTGGCCACGATGTACAACACCCGCGGGGGGTTGGACACGACCTGCACGGTGAGGCTGCCGATGGAGGCGTAACCCGAGCTCACCTTGCCGCACTGCAAGAACAGCACGTCGCGCGGGCTGATTCCGGCACGCTGGTGCTGCCGCCGGACAGCGTGGTGCCTCAACTCCGTTCTCGCCGTAGCATGGATTTCGGCGTGCGATATCGCCGAACCCGCGAACTCTCCCGCGATTGGTCCACACCACTGACCTTCGGCTCGAGGGCGAGGCACGTCGTGCCCCGTTCTCATTCGGGCGGGTCCGCTCGTGTCATCGCTCCGTTCGCGGGTCATCGCCGCTTGGCGGATGGCTGGTCTTGACTTCTGCTTGACCGCGCGTGGGTAGACTCGCACTGGAGTTCGGCGTTCCGCCCGATGCACGCGGTCCTAAGGAGGACTTGTTACGGTGTCGTCGTACCGCCTGGTGCGTGGCCTCGCCCTGACCGGCGGATTGATTGTGCTTGCCGCCGGCTGTTCGGATGAGCGATCCGATGCCGGCCCCGGGGCCGGTGATCCGCTGCCCGCCGACGTCGACGTCGGCGCGGATGCGCCGGTCGACCTTTCTTATGTCTGTGGAAATCGCTTTCTGGTCTCGAACGCCTATACCGTGCCTATCAGCGTCACCTACAAGGTGGCCGGGAGCGGTGAAGCAGGGACTGCCGACGTGGCCGCCGCGCCGTCGAGCGACCCGGCCGTGAGCGAACGGTTCATCGAGACCAGAACCAGGGGAACGGTACAGATCTTTCTCGGTGACAAGCCGGTGGTTGCCCGGGCAAACGGTGGGGTGCCGTGTACGCCGCCTGGCGCCGCTGGGCCGCGCTTCGCCGCGAGTGGCACGCCCAGCGAGAGTGGTCAGTGGACGCAGCCATTCTCCTGGCCCACCGTGGCCGTACACCTGATGCTCCTACCCGACGGCCGCGTCCTCTCGATCGGCCGGACCACGCCGCAAGTTTGGAATCCGGCGACCGGCAGCTTCACCCCCGTGCCAAGTCCGGCGAGGCTCTTTTGCGCCGGACAGGTCCTGCTCTCGGATGGGCGAGGAATGTTCGTCGGTGGGCACATCAGCAACAACCACGGTCTCCCCAACTTGACGCTCTTCCGTCCGGGCACCAACACCTGGAGTTCCGAGACGCCGATGGCGCGGGGCCGGTGGTATCCGACCGCGACTGTCCTGGGCAACGGCGACGTCGCGATCCTGGCGGGCCGGGACGAGGCGGGCGTCGTGGTCACGATGCCTGAAGTGTGGAGCAACGGATCGGTGCGCCAGCTCACCGGAGCCCCGCAATCGCTCCCCTACTACCCGCGATCCTTCCTGGCCCCGAATGGCTCGGTCTTTGTCGCCGGCACAACGGCCAACACTCGTTTCCTTTCCACGGCAGGGGCAGGCTCGTGGCAGAAAGGGCCTACCCATCAGTACGGTGCTCGCGAATATGGCTCAGCCGTGATGTACGACGACGCCAAGATCCTGGTGGCGGGGGGTTCCCGGACCACCAATACCGCCGAGGTGCTCGATCTCAAGCAGTCGGTGCCAGTGTGGCGCTTCACCGGGGCGATGGCGTTCGCCCGCCGCCATCACAATTTGACGGTGCTCCCGACCGGCGAGGTGCTCGCGACCGGCGGAGTGGCCGGCACAGCCTTCAACGATCTCACCAAGGCGGTTCACAACGCCGAGATCTGGGATCCCAGGACGGAGCGGTGGACCACCCTCGCGAGCAACGCCATCACCCGGGGCTACCACGGGACCTCGCTGCTCCTGCCCGACGGACGGGTCCTGAATGCCGGCAGCGGGGACGGTGCCGGCGCGCCGAACGAGTACAACGCGGAGCTGTTCTCGCCACCCTACCTCTTCCGCGGCGCCCGGCCGACCATCACCAGCGCGCCCACCTCGGTAGGATACGGCGGCAAGCTCCGCATCGAGACGCCGGGGGCAGCCGCCATCAGCCACGTGAGCCTGATCCGGCTCGGCGCGGTAACCCATGCGTTCGACCAGAACCAGCGCTTCCAGCGGCTGCAATTCACCGCCGACGCGACGGGACTCACCGTGACGGCACCTAGCTCCCGCAATAGGGCGCCGCCGGGCCACTACATGCTGTTCATCCTCGACGGCAACGACGTGCCCTCGGTCGGCACGATCATCAGGATCTCCTGATGTGGCACTGGCCGGCCGGACACTAACGGGCGGCCAGACCCGGTGATGGGCGCGTCGGCACCGGCTCGGGTGGACCCTTCGGCCCGCGGGGAAGCAGCTCCGGCAGGTTGGCCAGCTCGTAGGCGGTCACCGCCATGACCGCCGCCGCCTGCTTCAGATCGCCCGCCACGGCGTGATCGAAGGTGTCCGCCTGGGAATGATGGGTATGGTCGTAGCCCCGGGGCAGCTGATCGAAGTTGAACCCGGGCACCCCATAGGGCAGGAACGAAAGATGGTCGGTGCCGTTCTTGCTGGCGTCGCGTACACTGTCGGCGCCGAGCGCGGCGACCGGCGCGAGCAGCTCCTTCCAGAGTCCCGCCAGATTGGTCCGTCCTTGGAGGGCCTGGCCCGAGATTGCCCCGGTGCCGTTGTCCAGCACCAGCACGGCCTGGATGCTGTCCGCCTCGCCGGCGTGGCTGGCGGCGTAGGCCCGGGAGCCGAGCAGCCCCTCCTCTTCCCCGCTGAACAGCACGAACCGGATCGAGCGTTTGGGCCGGAGCCCGGAACGCGCGAGGATCCGGGCGGCCTCCAGCACCACCATCGATCCCGTTCCGTTGTCGGTCACGCCCGTGCCCAGGTCCCAGCTGTCGAGATGAGCGCCGAGAATCACGGCTTCCCCCGGCTGCTCGCTGCCGCGGAGCTCGGCAACCGTGTTCCACTGCTGCACGGAGGCACGCCCAAGCACGTTCTCCACCGTGGCGGAGAGCCGTGGTGCCAGCCCGGCCCGCACCTGCCGCTCCAGCATCGCATAGTCCTCGTGTGCGATCACCAGGTTCGGCAGCGGCGACACTCGGTTGGGTGATCCGCTCATGGTCATCAGGGCCTGCTCCTTGGAGCCATCCACCAGCGTGCCCAGGGCACCGGCGGACTTGAGCACGTACGGCAGATCGATGCTGAACTGGCGGCGCGCCAGGACCGCCGGAGCCGAGGTGTCCGCAGTCGCCTGCCGCCGGAGCCGGACTCGCTCCGCGAGCTGGACCGAGTCCTCGGCGGTCATCGGCGGGCCGTCGGGGTTCCACAGAGGGAAGGAACTGCGCGGAAGGACCCACGCGCCCCGGACCTGATTCTTGTGTACCGCGAGGCTGTCGCGGGTCGAGAGATCCACCAGGACGACTGGCCCCGTCACCGGTTTTCCGTGCGTGCCGGCGGTCCATGCCCAGCTATGGGCCGTGATCGCGCGGGGAAACGGCGTGAGGAGCCGGAGGGTCGCGAGGCCCCGCTCCCAGGCCACTCCGAAGGTGTACGGCTCCAAGCGGGTGGTGAGACCGTATGCCTGAAAGCGGGCCGCGGTCCAGTCGTTGGCCCGTCGCATGGCGGGCGAGCCGGTGAGCCGGGGTCCGATGGCGTCGCTCAGGTGCTCCAGATTCGCCATCAGCTCGGAGTGGTTCATCGCTTGGGCGATCAAGGCGCCGGACCCAGCCGTATCCACCCCGGTTTGTGCCGTGAGCGGAGCAGCGGCGAGGAAGGAGACAAGCAGTGCCAATGGGGTGGAAGCAAGTCTGTGCATCAACCGGTCATCCCGTTGAGGGTGAAGAGGCATGCACCAGCGCCGCGGCGAGGTATCTCAGTGATTCCGTGCCGGTAAGCGCGGCGGTCCACGATTGGGGGAGTGCCTCGACGCCGTCTCTCGCCCCCAGCAGTGCACCGGCGGCCCCGGCCAGGGCGGCTCCGTGAGTCGGCGCTTCGGCCGCCCAGCGCACTCCCCGCTCCAGGAGTGGCTCATGGTAACCCAGCCAGAGCACTGCTCTCACGCATCCGACGGCATCGGCGGGAGAAAGTTCCTCCGCCAGCTGCTCCCGCCGCTCGAGCGGCACCCGGCGCAACGCGACCAGGAGCTCCTCGGGCACCGGATTGTCGCGGAGCGCTTCCAGGACGTCGGGGATGAAGTCCCGCTTTCCCAGAAGGAATCTGGCCAGGGCAATGTTGAGCGCGACCGCGGACCAGGCGACCGTCGGATCGGGATGGGTCATCGCGGCGATGTGGTAGGTCCCACTGACCAGGTTCCGGGGGGAGTGCGCCATCGCCAGGGCGACGGGAATGCAGCGAATGAGGGGATCGGCGCTCCGGCCGGCGCCCTGGCGCGGTGGAGCGTCGTGCCGTGCGATATGGAGCAGGGCGCCCGCGGTTTCCTGGCCGATGCCGCGGCTATCGGACTGGTACCGCTGCACCCAGCGCGTGGCCACCTGCCGCAGATCGGCCCGGCCGGCCGCGAGCTCCTCGGCCAGAATGAGCGCGAGCGCCAGCTCACCGTCGGGGCTGTCCCCGGTGGCCAGCGACCGCCCGGCGGCCAGTCCCAGAACGGCGCCCTCGGCGCGGCTCGACAACGCAGGCAGTAGCCTCGGCACTCGGCTCTCCTTAGACTGTAGCAGCGGCTGCGATTCGAGTGGCGGGGCCGCCCCGGCGCAAGTTATACTGCCTCGCCCGCAGTGCAGCACTCCCACCTCGCAGCGAACTCCGGAGGAGTCGGCTCGTGGCCAAGGATACCCTCAGCATCACGGACAACCGCACCGGCCGCAGCTACGAGGTGCCCGTCACGGAGGACACCATCCGCGCCGTGGACCTCCGCCAGATCAAGGTGGCGGATGACGACTTCGGACTGATGACGTACGACCCGGCATTCATGAATACCGCGGCCTGCCGCAGTGCCATCACCTTCATCGACGGCGACCGGGGAATTCTCCGCTACCGGGGCTATCCGATCGAGCAGCTGGCGGAACAGGGCACCTTCCTCGAGGTGGCCTTCCTCCTGTGCGAGGGTCGGCTGCCCAACCGGGCGGAGCTCGAGCACTGGGCCGCGACGATCACGTACCACACCTACGTCCACACCAACATCACCAAGTTCCTCGAGGGGTTCCGCTACGACGCCCATCCGATGGGCATGCTCCTCGGCGTGGTTGGCGCGCTGTCGACGTTCTACCCCGACGCCAAGAACATCCACGACTCGGCCAACCGGTATCTGCAGCGCGTCCGCCTGCTGGCCAAGGCGCCGACCATCGCGGCCTTCGCCTTCCGGCACTCGCGCGGTCTCCCGTTCGTGTTCCCGGATAACGATCTGGATTACATCGGCAACTTCGTCAACATGACCTTCAGCATCGGGGGGCGGCACAAGCCCAACAAGGTGCTGCAGCGGGCGCTGGAGATCCTGCTGATCCTGCATGCCGACCACGAGCAGAACTGCTCCACCAGTGCGGTCCGCTCCGTCGGCTCCTCCCACGTGGATCCCTTCTCCGCCATCTCCGCCGGCATTGCTGCCCTCTACGGCCCGCTGCACGGCGGCGCCAACGAGGCGGTGCTGGCCATGCTGGACGAGATCGGGGAAAAGAAGAACATCCCCAAGTTCATCGAAGAGGTGAAGGCGGGTCACGGCCGGCTGATGGGATTCGGCCACCGGGTCTACAAGTCGTATGACCCTCGCGCCAAGCTCATCAAGCGGGTGGCGGACGACGTCTTCCGGGAGACCGGCCTCAATCCCAAGCTGGAGATCGCCCTAGAGCTGGAGCGCATCGCGCTGGAGGACGACTATTTCATAAAGCGGAAGCTCTACCCCAACGTGGACTTCTACTCCGGGCTGATCTACCAGGCGATGGGGTACCCGACCGAGTACTTCACCGTCCTGTTCGCACTGGGACGCATGCCCGGCTGGCTGGCGCAGTGGGAGGAAATGCTACTGGACAAGGACCAGAAGATCGCCCGGCCGCGCCAGGTGTACATTGGCGAGGAGGAGCGCCCGTACGTCCCGCTGGACAAGCGCTGAGGTCCGGATGAGCGACCACCAGCTCGACACGCTGCTGTCAGAAAAGCGCCGCTTTCCGCCCCCGGCCGGGTTCGCCGCGCAGGCGAACGCCACGGCGGATCTCTACCCGGCCGGACGCGACCACGAGGCGTTCTGGGCCGAGCAGGCCCGCGCACTGCAGTGGATCGCGCCATGGCAGCAGGTGCTCGAGTGGCGGTTGCCGCACGCCAAGTGGTTCGTGGGCGGGAAGCTCAACGCGTCGGCCAACTGCCTGGACCGCCACCTCGACGGACCGTCACGCAACAAGGCCGCGCTCATCTGGGAGGGTGAGCCGGGAGACCGGCGGGTCCTCACCTACTGGGACCTGGCCCGAGAGGTGCGCCGGGCTGCCAATGCCCTCAAGCACCTTGGGGTCGTCAAGGGGGACCGGGTGGCGATCTACTTGCCAATGGTGCCAGAAGCGGTCGTGGCGATGCTGGCCTGCGCCCGGATCGGCGCGGTGCACTCGGTCATCTTCGGCGGCTTCTCGGCCGAATCGGTCCGCGATCGGGTGAACGACGCCCAGGCCAAGGTGCTCATTACCGCCGATGGCGGGTACCGACGAGGCCAGGTGCTGCCGCTCAAGCGCATGGCGGACGGCGCGATGGCGGAGACCCCCTCGATCAAGCACTGCATCGTGGTGCGCCGCCGTCCGGGCAGCGAAGGGGATGAGGCCTTTGCCGCCATGATGGAGGGCCGGGACCACTGGTGGCACCGGCTGCTGGACGACGCGTCGGCCGAATGCGAGCCGGAGCCGATGGACGCGGAGGACATGCTCTTTACGCTCTACACATCGGGCACCACCGGCAAGCCCAAAGGCATCGTCCACACCACCGGCGGCTACTTGACCCAGGTGGCATGCACCACCAAGTATGTCTTCGACCTCAAGCCCGAGGATGTCTTCTGGTGCACCGCCGATGTCGGCTGGGTCACCGGGCACTCCTACGTAGTGTACGGGCCGCTGGCCAATGGGGCCACCGTGCTCATGTACGAGGGCGCGCCGGATTGGCCCGAGCGTGACCGGTTCTGGTCGATCGTGGAGCGCTACGGCGTCACCGTCCTCTATACGGCGCCGACCGCCATCCGGGCGTTCATGAAGTGGGGCACCGACCACCCCGCACGACACGACCTCTCCACTCTCCGTCTGCTGGGATCCGTGGGCGAGCCGATCAATCCGGAGGCCTGGATCTGGTATTCCGAAAACATCGGTGGTGGCCGCTGTCCGATCGTGGACACCTGGTGGCAGACGGAGACCGGTGGCATCATGATCACCCCGCTGCCCGGGGTTACGGTCACCAAACCGGGCTCGGCGACCCAGGCGTTTCCCGGGATCGTCGCCGAGCTGGTGGATGCGACCGGAAAGGTGCTCCCGGCCGGCGGAGGATTTCTCACGCTTGCCGAGCCCTGGCCGGGAATGCTGCGCACCATCTACGGCGACGACGAGCGGTATCGCGAGACCTACTGGTCCCGCTTCCCTGGGCGGTACTTCGCCGGTGACGGAGCCAAGCTGGACGACGAGGGCTACTGGTGGATTCTGGGCCGAGTGGACGACGTATTGAATGTCGCGGGGCACCGGATCGGTACCATGGAAGTCGAGAGTACCCTGGTGGAGCATCCGGCGGTCGCCGAGGCGGCCGTCGTTGGAAGGTCGCACGAGCTCAAGGGTCAGGCGCTGGCCGCATTCGTCACCCTCAAGGACGGCCACCAGCCGACGGCCGATCTCAAAGACGACCTCAAGGCTCACGTGACCAAGAAGATCGGCGCCATCGCCCGGCCGGATGATATCTTCTTCTCGGCGGATCTGCCCAAGACCCGCAGCGGCAAGATCATGCGTCGGCTACTCAAGGACATCGCCGAAGGACGGGCCCTGGGCGATACGACCACCCTCGCGGACCCCGCGGTGGTGAGTCGGCTGAAAGACATGTACGAGGCGCAGGAGGCCTAACCCCGCGCCCAGCTCATAGGTGGTATGCAGCAAGAACGGGTGCTGAAGAAGTATCCCAACCGACGCCTGTACGACACCACGCTCAGCCGCTACGTCACCCAGGAGGACGTGCGGCGGCTGGTGCTCGAGCGGGTCGGCTTTCGGGTGGTCGATGCCCGGACCGGCGCGGACCTGACCCGGACGGTGCTGCTGCAGATCGTGTCCGAGCAGGAGGCGCACGGCCCGCCCCTGCTCAGCGCGGAGGTCCTGACGGAGCTGATCCGGCTGGGTGGTCGGGGCGTGCACCAGCGGGTGGCGGGAGAGCTGGAGCGCTGCCTTGCGGAGTTCACCGACCCTGCGCCGGCCGCGCGCTAGTCGGCCGGCAGATCCCCTTCCAGGTAGGTGTACCCCTCCAGCCCCGCCACGAAGTCGGCGATGAAGCCGTTCGCCTCCTGACGGGTGAGGTCCTTCGCGTTGCTGACCTTTCGCCGGAAAGTGGCGAGCAGGTCGGAGCCGTGGAACTGCACGTAGTTGAGCACCTCGGTCACGGTGTCCCCATGGACCAGGTCGGTGATCTCGTAGCCCTGCTCGGTGAGCCGGACGTGGACGGCGTTGGTGTCGCCGAAGAGGTTGTGCAGGTCGCCCAGGATCTCCTGGTAGGCGCCGGTCAGAAAGATCCCCAGGATATAGGGCTCGCTCTCCTGGAACGGGTGCAGCTCCAATGAGGGCTTGCCCTTCCGTCCGCCGGCGAAGCGGTCGATCACTCCATCCGAATCGCAGGTCACATCCTGCAGGGTCCCCCGCCGGCTGGGCGACTCCAGCAGCCGGTGGATCGGCATGATGGGAAAGAGCTGGTCGATGGCCCAGTTGTCCGGCAGCGACTGGAACACCGAGAAGTTGCAGAAGTAGCGGTCGACCAGCTCGCTCTCGATGTGGCCGGCGATCTCGGGGTAGGCGGCCTTGTCGTCGCCCATGGCGCCCTGGAGCAGGTTGAGGGTGTAGAGGTAAAGCTGGTCGGCATCGGCCTTGTCCCGGAGCGAGAACACCCCGCTGGCGAAGTACTCCTGGGCCCGCTCCTTGGCAAACACCGCGTCGTGGAAGACCTCCTCGATGCGATCCGACGTGATCCCCTCCAGGTTCTCCGTCATCTCGACCAGCAGCTGGTGGGGGTCATCCCTGAGCGGCGGCGCCACCGGCTCGACTTGCGACTCCACGTCGATCACGTTGATCAACAGCAGCGCATGATGCGCGGTGAGGGCCCGGCCCGACTCCGAAATGACGTGCGGCATCGGGATCTCCTCGCTTCGGCAGACGGATCCGATGGTATAGATCACGTCGTTGGCGTACTCCCGCATCGAGTAGTTCATGCTGGCCGGCCGGGTGGAGCGCGAGCCGTCGTAGTCCACCCCGAGACCGCCGCCGACATCCACGTGGCTCAGATCGAAGCCCATGCTCCTCAGCTCGGCGTAGTACCGGCCGATCTCCTCCAGACCCGCTTTCACGAAGCGGATGTCGGTGATCTGGCTGCCCAGATGGAAGTGCACCAGCTTGAGGATGTCCTTCCGGCCCATGCGGTCGAGCTGGTCGAGGAGCTTCATCAGCTCCACGGCGCCCAATCCGAACTTGCTGCGCTCCCCGCCGCTCTTGGCCCACCGGCCGGACCCCTCCGTGGCGAGCTTGATCCGGACCCCCGCGGTCGGGTTGACGTTCATCTCATCGGCCACCTTGAGCAGGACCTCGAGCTCGCTCAGCTGCTCGAGCACCACCATGACGGTGTGGCCCAGCTTCTGACCCATCAGGGCCAACCGCATGAACTCTTCGTCCTTGTAGCCGTTGCAGACGATCAGATGGTTGGTGCTCTCGTTGAGCCCGAGGATGGCCTGCAGCTCCGGCTTGCTGCCGCACTCGAGGCCGACACCGTGGGGGGCGCCGAATTCGACGATCTCCTGCACGACGTGGCGCTGCTGATTGACCTTGATCGGGTAGACCGTGGTGTACGTCCCGGTGTATCCGAACTCCTTGATCGCATTGCCGAATTCCGCGGCCAGCGCATGAATCCGGGAGCGCAGGATGTCGGAGAAGCGGAGCAGCAGCGGCAGGCCGACGCCCTGGGCGTTGAGGTCCATCGCCAGGGTATAGAGGTCGAGGCCGCGCTTCTTGTTGGCGGGGTCGGGGTGCACCGCGATGTGACCCTCGGCGTTGATCCGGAAGTAGCCCAGACCCCAGCCGCTCATGTTGTAGAGCTTCTCGGCGTCCTTACTGGTCCAGATCGGCGGCGCGACGGTCGTAGCGATGGAGCGGCTCCTGCTCGAGGGCGAACGGCAAATGTAATCCGGTCCAACGGATAATTCCTCAGGTCACAAACCGGTCCACGATGGACATGCGCCCAGTGGCGGCGGCGCAACATCGGGCGCCGGCGCAACGCGTGCAGTCCTCAGCACCAGTGCTAACTGCCTGTCTCGGGCGCCCTTGCGCGACGCACTGCGGGCCGGGCTCCGCTGGCCGAAAGGCACGAAGCTCGCGTTTCCGGAAGGCGTACACCGTCGACCATTGGAAGCACCAACCCGCAGCCCCGACCGAACAGGTGAGACTATGTCCACACCTACGTTGATGACTGCCCGCCGATTCTCCGGCCCGAGGCGCCTCCAGCTTCAGATCCTTTTCGCGAAGGCCTTCGAGGCGCTTGCCGATACCTACCGTTTGCAGGCCGCCGAGTTCGTCCGTCGGCTTCGTGGCAGACTGCCCGTGGAAGAGGCGCTCGATCGCTACTTCCGTGAGGTTGGGGTGCCCGCGGCGATGGTCGAAACCGTGCGAGCCCGCGCTTTAATCACTCTGGCGGGACGGGCCCTGGACATCCCCGAGCCCGAGCTCGACCCCGAGAGCCGCGGAAGCGCTTCCTGGAACCACCTCCGACCCGAGCTCCTGCTGGAGGCGTTCCGGCGCCGGGCACACAACATGGAGGCTACGGGGCTCGACTGCCGGATGGCGGCCTCGCTCTCGGACGAGGCGATCGCGGCGACTCACGTCGCCATGGCGCTGGAGACGGTCGAGCTCCTGGCGGAGGAGCTTCCGCCGGATGACGCCATCATGCATTACATCCGCTACTTCGACCTGCCGTCGCTGGAAGCGCAGATCGTCTTCCGCCGGACCCTGGCTCAATGGGCCGACCGGGAAGCCGCGTACGAGCTCGCGACCGCCTCGGTCTGCCCGCCAAGCCCCAGGCCCGAGTTCCCCATACGGCTGGTTCCTGGCCTGCGCATGATCGGCTGAGGAACGAACGCCGGGTCCAGCCCAGGGTGTATGTTTCGGAAGGCCCCGGGCGGGGCGAGTGAGGAGGCAGAGCGATGAGATGGTCCTTCCGGATCGGACAGGTGGCGGGCACCGACATCAAGGTGCACGTCACCTTTCTGCTGCTGCCTGCCTTCTGGGGCTGGGTGGGGTATCAGGAGAATGGGATGGGGGGCGCGCTCCTGCGCGTGGCATTCATCCTGGCCCTGTTCCTCTGCGTGCTGCTGCACGAATTCGGGCACATCACCATGGCCCGGGTGTTCGGCGTGTCGACTCCGGATGTCATCCTGCTGCCGATCGGCGGCGTAGCGCGGCTGCAGCGGATGCCGGACCGGCCGAAGCACGAGCTTCTGATCGCCGCCGCGGGGCCGGCCGTCACTGTCCTGATTGCCGCGGTCCTCTATCTGTGGATGACGGTTCGCGGACTGCGGCCGGAGCTCCCCGAATCCGACGTCGGCCAGCTGCCGTTCGTCACCCAGCTGCTGCTGGCCAACGTGATGCTGCTGCTGTTCAATCTGCTGCCGGCGTTTCCGCTGGACGGCGGCCGGATTCTACGCGCGCTCCTGGCCAGCCGGATGGGGCTGGTGCGGGGCACCCGGGTGGCCGCGGGTATCGGGCAGACGATCGCGGTGGTCGGCGGGTTGCTCGCGCTGCATTACCAGGCGCCGCTGCTGGTGCTGATCGCCGTGTTCGTCTTCCTCGGCGCGGGCGCGGAGGCCGCCGCGGTCCAGACCCGCGTGGCCGGGGAAGGCATCCGGGTGGCGAACATGATGGTGACGGACTTCCGCACGATCCCGATTCATGCCACGCTCTCTCAGGCGGTCGAGCTGCTGCTGGCTGGAGAGCAGCGGGAATTCCCGGTGGTGGACAACCTTGGGCGAACGGAAGGGATCCTCACCCGGGACAACCTGATCCGGGGCCTCAACCAGCACGGAGCCAGCTCCACCGTGGCCCAGGCGATGACGCCTAACGCGCCGGCCGTGGCGCCGACGCTGCCGTTTCAGGAGGCGCTGGACCGGCTCCGGTCGAGCGGACTCCCCGCCCTGCCGGTGGTAGACGCGACCGGAGTGCTGGTTGGGCTACTCACGCTGGACAACATCACCGATCTGCTGCTGGTGCGGGGGGCGCGGCACTGACGTAGCTCGGCTGGACGGGTTCCGAGTCACCGCCGAAGCCTGTTGTTGGAGCGGTCCACATCCGGTAGCGCGTGGCGCGGATCGACGTCGACCCCTGTCACCCGCTTCTCAGGCCGCACCCGGTACGCGAACGCCGTCCCCAGGTTCCACATCT
>JBJMOX010000259.1:0-17756 GCA_045803515.1 Gemmatimonadales bacterium | reverse complement strand
TGTGAGCCGGGTCAGGCTCCGGAGCAGGTCCTGCGCCTGGGGCGCCAGGTCCCGGCCAACCTTGATCAGCGGGACGATCTCCCACCCGGGCGCGAGGCCCGCGTCCATTCCCCCGAGCGCGTAGGCGATACCGCCCCACTCCTCCACGGGTGGCGCCAGCGGGTCGCGGCCATAGATGAGGTCCCAGACCAGGGACCCGATGACGCCGACCTTAGGCACTCGCGGCCGTCTGATCGAGGAAGGCGCGCGCCGCGCCGTAGACTCCTGCCGTTCCCGCCAGCTCTCCCGGCACGATCCGGCACGCCGCGACCGCCGGCTTGAAAGCCCGGCGAGACACCTCGCGGCGCATCGGGACGAACAGGTGATCGCCCGCCAGGGTGACGCCGCCGCAGACCACCACGACCTCGGGATTGAAGACATTGAGCAGGTTGCCGATCCCGACGCCGAGAAATTTGGCGGTGTCGTTCACCACTTCCAGGGCGAGCTCGTCGCCGTCCTGGGCCGCCTGGTAGACGGTCTGCGCGGTGAGCTCCCGCAGGTCGCCGGCCACGTACGAGGGCAGCCGGCTCTCGGCGCCGGCCTCCAGGGCCTCGATGGCGCGGAGCGCGATGTTGGGGCCCGATGCGTAGGCCTCGAGGCAGCCGTAGTTGCCGCACTTGCAGCGGCGGCCCTCGGTGTCGATCGTGGTGTGGCCGATCTCTCCGGCCACGTCCGAGGCGCCGTGATAGAGCCGGCCGTCCAGAATGAGCCCGCCGCCGATCCCCGTCCCGATGGTGATGCCGATCGCCTGGCGCGACCCGCGCGCCGCGCCGACCCACCACTCGCCCAGCACGGCGCAGTTCGCGTCGTTGTCGAGCGCCGCCGGGAGCCCGAGCCGGTCATGGATGATCTGGCGAAGCGGCATGTCGACCCAACCCAGATTGGGAGTCAGCAGCACCACGCCCCTCCGGGTGTCCAGCGGGCCCGGCGCACCGACGCCCACGCCGAGAATCTCGGCGCCGGGCGCCTCCTGCCTGGTCCGCTCGATGGCTCGGCCGGCGAGCGCCACCAGCCGGTCCAGCACGTCGGTGGCTCCCGCCTCCGCATGGGTCGGCTCGCTGTCCTGCGCCAGGACCGCGGAGCCGTCCTCGGCCACGCTCCCCACCACCAGGTTGGTGCCGCCGATGTCAATGCCCAGAACGAATCGCACCCCGCACCTCCCCGCCGGTCACGGCGGCCACCGCCGCCCCGACCCGCTCGACCGAGAGTTCCCGCATGCAGCGGTGATGGCCCAGCGGACAGACCCGAGGACCGTGGGAAGAGCACGGGCGGCACGGCAATCCGGCGTGCTCCACGATCAGATCCCGCTGGCCCCGGGGGCCGAACCCGAATGCCGGCACGGTGGGTCCGAAGACGGCCACTACCGGCGTCCCCACCGCCGTGGCGAGGTGGAGCGGTGCCGAGTCGTTGGTGACCAGCACCGCCGCCTGCTCCAACAGCGCTGCCGCCGTGCGAAGGCTCACCCCTCCGGCCGCGCTGTGCGTCCGGCCCGGAGCCGCCCGCTCGATCTCCGCGGCGAGCGCGGCGTCTTCCCCGCTGCCCAGGACCACGATCGGTCCCTCGAGGGCCCCGGCCAGCATCGGGTAGTACGGCCAGCGCTTGGTGCCCCAGATCGATCCCGGGGCGAGCGCGATGAACCCGGGACCGAGCCCTCGCGCGGCCAGCCAGCGCTCCGCGGCCAACCGGTCCTCCCGGGTGAGCCCGAGACTTACCGGCGGGGCCGCTTCCGCTCGCGGCCCGGCGAGTCTCAGCAGCCGCTCGACTTGGTGCCCGTGGTCGGCCGGTGGCACCCGGGAGGTATAACTAACCGCGGCCGGGCTATCCGCGAAGCCCGTACGCTCGGCGGCTCCGGTGAGCAGCGCGAGCCCGGCGGAGCGCCAGGAGCCATGGGGCAGGTGGACCCGCGCGTACCGCCGCGCCCGGAGCCGCCGGCCCAGCCGCCACAGTCCGCCGATACCCGCGTCCGCCCCGCGCTTGTCGTAACGGATCACCTCCGCCACCGCGGGGTGGGTCTCCAGCAGCGGCGCGGCTGCAGGGGTGGTGACGACGTCCAGCGCCCCATGCCGCTCGGCCAGCGCCGAGAGCAGCGGAGTGGTGAGCACCACGTCCCCCAGAAACGCCGTCTGGATGACCAGCGTCTCCGAGCTCATTCGACCTGCAGCACCGCCAGGAAGGCCTCCTGCGGGATCTCCACCGCGCCGATCTGCTTCATCCGCTTCTTCCCCTCTTTCTGCTTCTCGAGGAGCTTGCGCTTGCGGGTGATGTCGCCGCCGTAGCACTTGGCCAGGACGTCCTTCCGGAACGCCGAGATGGTCTCGCGGGCGATCACCTTGTTGCCGATCGCCGCCTGGATCGCGACCGCGTAGAGCTGGCGCGGAATCAGCTCCTTGAGCTTCTCCGCCACCTTGCGGCCGTACTCCTGCGCCTTGTCGCGGTGGATGACCACGCTGAACGCGTCGATCGGATCGCCATTGATCAGCATGTCCAGCTTCACCAGGTCGGACTCGCGGTACCCCGCCATCTCGTAGTCGAGCGAGGCGTAGCCGCGGGACAGGGACTTGAGCTTGTCGTAGAAGTCGAGCACGATCTCGCCCAGCGGGAACTCGAACTGGAACTCCACCCGGGCCGTGTCGAGGTAGTGCATGCCCAGGTACACGCCGCGCCGCTCCTGGCCCAGCTTCATGATGCCGCCGATGTACTCGGCGGGTGCCATGATCCGCGCCTTCACGTAGGGCTCGTCGATTCGGTCGATCGAGGCTGGGTCGGGGAGCTTGCTGGGGTTTTCCAGCAGGATCATCTCGCCGTCGCTGGTATAGACGTGGTACTCCACGGTGGGCACCGTGGTGATCAGGTCCAGATTGAATTCCCGCTCCAGCCGCTCCTGCACGATCTCCATGTGCAGCAGGCCGAGGAAGCCGCAGCGGAAGCCGAACCCGAGCGCGGTCGACGACTCCGGCTCGTGCTGCAGGCTGGCGTCGTTGAGGGAGAGCTTCTCCAGCGCGTCCCGCAGGCCTTCGTACTGCTCCGAGTCGGTGGGGTAGATCCCGGCGAAGACCATCGACTTCACGTCGCGATAGCCGGGCAGGAGCTCGGCGGTGCGGTTGTGCGCGTCCAGGATGGTGTCGCCTACCCGCGCGTCGCGTACGTCCCGGAGGCTCGCGACCAGGTAGCCCACCTCACCCGCCTCCAGCTCGTGCGCGGGATGCTGTCCCAGCTGCAGGTAGCCCACCTCGTCCACGTGATACACGTCGTCGGGGTGGGAGCCGAAGGTGATCTCCATCCCCTCCCGCACCGCGCCGTCCACCACCCGGATGCTGGGAATCGCCCCGCGGTAGCGATCGTAGTACGAATCGAAGATGAGCGCCCGGAGCGGGGCGTCCTCCTTGCCTCTCGGCGGCGGCACCCGGGCGACGATCGCCTCGAGCAGCTCGGGCACGCCGGTGCCCTCCTTGGCCGAAACGGCGAGGATCTCCTCCCGCCGCGCGCCGATGAGGTCGATGATCTCCTGCGCCCGGCGCTCCGGCTCGGCGCCGGGGAGGTCGATCTTGTTGAGGACCGGGATGATCTCCAGTCCCGCATCCATTGCCAGGAAGAGATTGCTCAGTGTCTGCGCCTGCACGCCCTGAGAGGCGTCTACCACCAGGATGGCGCCCTCGCAGGCGGCCAGCGAGCGGGAGACCTCGTAAGTGAAGTCCACGTGGCCCGGCGTGTCGATCAGGTTCAGCTCGTACTCGACCCCGTCCCGCCCCTGGTAGCGCATCCGGACGGCATTGAGCTTGATGGTGATCCCCCGCTCCCGCTCCAGATCCATGGTGTCGAGCAGCTGCTCGCGCATCTGGCGTTTCTCCACCGCGCCGGTCGCCTCGATGAGACGGTCGGCCAGGGTGGATTTGCCATGATCGATGTGCGCGACGATGCAGAAGTTACGGATGCGGGCCTGAGACATGGCGGGAAAGATAGTTACTCTTTAAGCCCGTGCCGCTCCCCTTTGCCGTCCCCGCCATCTGGCGCCGCGCGTCGGCCGACGCCGGCATGGTCCTGGTCTGCCTCATCTGGGGCATCAACTTCGGGGTCACCAAGCTCGCCATCGGACAGATGCCGCCGCTCCCGTTCACGGCGGTCCGCTTTGCGATCGCGAGCCTCCTGCTCTGGATCGTGCTGCGGATGACCGAAGGCCCGCTCGACCTTCCTGCCGCGACCTTCCGGCGCCTGGTGGTGCTCGGGGTGGTGGGCAATACCCTCTACCAGCTCGCCTTCATCCTCGGTCTCGCCCACACCACCGCCACCAACAGCTCACTCCTGCTCTCGACCATGCCGATGGTGGTGGCGCTCTTCGCCGGCGCGCTCGGCCTGGAGCGGGTCTCGGCCAGAATGGGATGGGGCGTCGCACTGGGAACCCTTGGCGTGGGGCTGGTCATCGCCACCCGGGGCGTCGGCTTCACGGCGGGGACCATCGAAGGAGACCTGCTCACGGTGCTGGCGGTGCTCTGCTGGGCGGGCTATACGCTCGGGCTGCGCTCGCTCCCTACGGGCGTGAGCTCGCTCCGGGTCACCACCGTGACGACCCTGGCCGGAGCACCCGGGCTGATTCTGGCGGGACTCCCCGGCATGATCCGGCTGGACTGGTCCGCCGTCCCCAGGACGGCTTGGGGCGCGATGGCCTACGCGACGATCTTCTCCCTGGTGGTCGCGTACATCCTCTGGAACCGCAGCGTGAAAGCCGTGGGTGGGACGCGTACCGCGGTCTACATGTGCGTGGTGCCTTTGGTGGCCTCCGCCGCCGCCTGGTTCCTGCTCGGAGAGCGGGCCCACCCGCTGCAGGGCATCGGCGCGGTGCTGATCATCGCCGGGGTGCTGCTCACGCGGAAGCGGGAGGGCCCCGTGTCAGCCTGAGGTCGGCGTGCTCATGACGCGTCCTCCACGATCTCCCGATAGCTCTCCGGTTTCCATTTCGGGCGCCGGGGGCTGTTGCCAACCTCCTGGCCGAGATAGAAGAGCAGCTTGAGAATCCGCGCCTCCTTCTCGGCGTTGATCTTGTCGGGCGAGTCGGTCACCTGGTGGTAGTCCGGGTGCACTCCGTTGAAGAAGAAGAGGATGGGCACGCCCTTGCGGGCGAAGTTGTAATGGTCGGAGCGGAAGTAGAAGCGCTCCTCCGGCCAGATGTCGTCGATGGCCGTCATCCCGAGCTCCCGGTGTGCCCGGTTCACCCGCTCGAGCGTGGCGCCCAGGTCCGAGTGCTCCTTCCCGATGGCCACGATCGTGTCCGGCCAGTTCCGCCCGATCATGTCGATGTTGAGGTCGGCGACCACCTGGCGGATCGGCACCGTGGGGTGCTCGCTGAAGTAGCGGCTGCCCCACAAGCCCTTCTCTTCGCCGCTCACGGTGAGGAATACGATCGACCGCCGGGGCCGCGCGCCCGGACGACTGAACGCGCCGGCCAGCTCGACCACGCCGATGGTACCGGATCCGTCGTCATCGGCGCCATTGTTGATGCTGTCCGGCCGACCCGGCGTGATGCCGATATGGTCCATGTGCGCAGAGTAGATCAGATACTCCTGCTTGAGCTCGGGGTCGCTGCCTTCGAGGATGCCGACGGTGTTAGGCGCGCTGAGCGCCAGGAGCATGCTGTCCCGGAGCTCCACCGTGAGCCTGAGGCCCGGCACCTCCCGCATCACCGGCGCCGTGGAGGCACGCACCTGGTTCAGGTCGAGGTGCGCGGCGCGGAGCCCGCGCGCCACCGCGAACTCGCCGACCTCGACCACCGGCGGACTTATCAGCTTGAGGTCGACGGTGGTCCGCGCCGGGCCGTCGTGTGGGATGCGATGGCTGTACGGCTCCGAGTCCGCGTTGGCCACGATCACCACTGCCCTCGGCGCCGCCAGCCGGATCGCGCGGCTGACCTGTGCCGCCGTCTGGTCCGTTGGCTTGGAGAGATCGGGCGCGTAGAGAACCATCCGGTCGCGGAGCGGCATGTGAGCCACCGCGTCAGGCGTGAGCGCGCCGCCCAGCAACACCGCGGGTCCGCTCTCGGCGTGCTCCGGCACGGTGCCCTGGATGAGCCGCGCCGCCCGGTCGAATCGCGCCACGTCGGTGACACCTCCGCTCTCCACAACCACCCGCGAGCGGACGAGGTCGAGCTTCCGCCGGGTGATCGGGTACCGCTGGAACCAGGTGCCGTTCTCTCCTCCGGGCGCGAGGCCGACACGGCGGAACTGCTCGGCGACGTACTTCGCGGTCGCCTCGAGTCCCGGGCTCGGCGTGTCACGGCCCATCATCGAGTCGTCCGCGATGATCCCGATCCGGTGGGCTACGTCGGTGGCGGTAATGCTGGCGGCTGCCGTTTCCTTCGAGTGTGCGGTCTGAGCCGCGGCCGGACCGGCCAGGAGCACCAGGCCGGCGAGGGCGAAACGACGCATGACGATGAGTTTCCGTTGTGGGGTGCAGCGACCGGCGAATCGATGCGCGGGAAGATAGCGGAGAAGCAACCCTCAGGGGCGGCGGCGCCGGAGCTCGGGCTCGCCGGTGCTGCGCGGCGCGTGCTGGAGACCCTCCGGCACAGCTTCAGTGCTGTCGCCGCTCTGCCGCCGGCGCTCCTCGCGCCGCTGCTCCTGCCGGCGCCGCTCCTCGATCAGTGGCCGGGCCCGCGAGAGCTCCGGCACCGGCTCGCGCCGGGGATTCCGGCCCATCGAAGGGAGACCCGGAGCTGCGATGGCTCCCGGCCCGCCCACGTCCTCGCTGGTGCGACCACGGTCGCCTTCGTCCTCGTTCCTGCGCCGCTCCTCACCGGCGCGGCCGGGGACCCGGGTCACGTAGCTGCTCCGGGGATCGGCGTCCCGAAACACGAACCGGGGCCCGAGGTGCTGCGGCCGCTCCATCACCACGTTGCGCCCGTTGCCCGAGCGGTAGGGGTAATAGCGCGGATCATCGCGGATCACCACCCGGAACCGGGGGCACGCGGTGCGATACGGGTTCCATTGGTCATAGCTGGCGTAGGCGTGACAGTCATAGCAGACGAATCGTGGGTAATCGTAATGCCGCTCCACGTAATACGGCACGACGTCATAGTCGTACTCTCCGTCGCGCGCGATCCGCTCCGCGAGGTCCGTGAGGGCGACGTACGGATCGCCCCGGATCCGGCCGCCGTCGATCCGCCGGTACTCCCAGTAGTCACCGCGGGTGAGATCGTCGAAATTGAGGGGGGACGTGGAGGCAACCGCGAAGAGGTATCCCATACCGGGGAAATCGTCCACCGTGAACGAGCGTCGCCCCCGGGCTCCGCTCACCTCGAAGGTGCGGTCATCGGTGACGTAGGAGTCGCCCCACGGGTCTCGCGGAAAGAGTACCCGGATCCGGCCATCGGTATCCACCCGGAGCACGGCGACGTAGGAGGGCTCATCCACGCTGAGGAAGACCCGGGCCGACTGGCCTCGGACGTACGGGTCCTCCTGGTCGGTCCAGAGCGTGACCCGTGCGGCGGCCTGGATCGGGCCGGCTGAGTGGAAATGATCTCGACTTGTGGTGGGGCTTCGGAGCGGGAGGCTGGCGAGCAGCATCCAACCCAAGGTGACGAGCATGAACCCTCCAGGCGCTCCAGGCGTGTCCGCTGCCTCGCAGCAGATGATGTGCCAGCCAGGGTTGTCGGCATAAGATACGCCGGAGTAAAGCCTTGGGCACATGGTCCGGAAATCGGCCGTTGCCGTCCTGTCCTTCAGGCGGGACGCGGCCGCGGGAGTCCGTCCCGGATTGCCTCGGACCCGCGACCCCGATACGATTGAACGCTGCATGCATCCGCCCGCCGCCCCGACACCCAACGGTCGTCCCGATCTGCTCGATCCCCTCGAGGTCTCGAAGCTCGGCGGCCTCGAAGTGGTGACCGAAGGCGTGGTCGAAGGCTTCCTCGCCGGCCTGCACCGCTCCCCCCGCCGGGGCTTTTCCGTGGAGTTCGCCGAGCACCGGATGTACCAACCGGGGGACGATCTCCGCTATGTCGACTGGAAGATCCTGGGCCGGAACGACCGCCTCTACGTGAAGCAGTTCGAGGAGGAAACCAACCTCCGGGCCATGGTCGTCTTCGATGCCAGCCGGTCGATGGCCTGGACTGGTGCGCCCGGCACGGTCCTGCCGAAGCTGGCCTATGCCCAGCGGCTCGTCGCCGCACTCTCGCTGGTGCTGCTGCGGCAGCGGGACGCGACCGGGCTCATCACCTTCGACGACGAGGTGCGGACGATCCTTCCGCCTCGAGCACGGCTGAGCCACTGGCATCAGCTGCTCCAGACGCTGGCGGCCCTGGAGGCAGGGCAGGGAACCGCGGCGGAGCCGGCGCTCCGACGCGTGGTCGATCAGCTGCGGCGTCGCGGCCTGGTGGTGTTCGTGTCCGATCTGCTGCTCGATCGCGGGCTCGCGCTCAAGGCCTTGCGCTTCCTCCGGCACCGGGGCCATCAGGTGCTCGTGCTCCACATCATGGACCCGGCCGAGGTCGCGCTCGGCGGACCCGCGGAGGCGCGATTCGAAGATCCGGAGACCCGGGCCTCAGTGGTGCTGCGTCCGCGTGATTGGGCGGGAGCCTACCGCGACACGGTCGATACTGTGGTGGGCGAGTGGCGTCTTGCCTGCCGGCGGCACGGCATCGGCTATCATCGCGTCATCACCGATACCCCGTACGGCATCGTGCTGCGCGAGGCACTCGCTCCCTCCCGGGCGGCATGATCGGGTTCCTCCACCCGTGGGCGCTGGCTGGTCTTGCCGCCGCGGCGATTCCGCTGCTGCTGCACCTGCTCACCCGTCGCGAGCCGCCTACCGTCGTCTTTCCGGCTGTCCGTTATCTCATCACCACGACCCGGGAACACCAGCGGCGGCTCAAGCTGCAGAATCTGCTGCTACTCCTGCTTCGGACCCTGCTCCTTGCCGCGTTGGTCCTGGCGGCCGCGGGGCCGGTGACCGCCCGCGGCGGCGTGGCGGGACACGCGCCGAGCGCCCTGGTGCTGGTCCTGGACAACTCGGCCAGCAGCGGCGCGATCGTCGCGGGCACCGCCCGGCTGGCCCAGCTCCAGGGGGCGGGCCGCGCAGTGCTGGCCCGCGCCACGCCGGATGACGCGCTCTGGCTGCTCACGGCGGATGGCGTTCCCCGGCGCGGAGACCGGCAGACGCTGGCACCGGAACTCGACGCGCTCACGGTGTCCGCCCGGCGGCTCGATCTGGGGGCCGCGCTGTCCCTCGCCCGGGAGGTACTCGCGCCGGAGCCGCATCCCGGCGAAATCGTCCTGCTCACCGATCTTCAGGCAAGCGCGGTCTCCCCGGCAGAGCTCGGCGTTCCACTCACCGTCGGCCGCCCGGCTGATCCGCCGCCGAAGAACACCGGAATCTCTCGGCTGGAGACCGGAGCTCAACCCTGGTCGGCCGGCGGGGGGCGCGTCACCGCTACGCTCATCGGCGATGCCGACGCCGCGCGCCCGGTGAGCGCCCGGCTGGGCACGCGGCCGGCCAGGCAGGCGCTCGCGCGTGCCGGCGGCGACGCGGTGCTCACCCTTCCGGGTGTGCCGACCGGATGGTGGATCGTCGCGGCCGAGCTGGATCCGGACGAGCTCCGCATCGACGACCGGCGGGTGTCGGTGGTGCGGGTGGCGCCGGTTGCCCAGGTGGACTGGGATTCCGCTGGACGCTTTGCCGCCGCCGCCTGCGAGGTGCTGATGACCAATCACCGGGTCGCCCGGGGCGACGAGGTCACCATCGGCCGGCTCGGGCGGGCCAGCTCCATCGTCACGCCGCCGGATGACCCCGCGGCCCTCGGGGCCCTGAACCGGGCCCTCGCCGCCCGTGGCGTCACCTGGAGCTTCGGGACGCCGATCGCGGCCCCGGCCAGCACCGACAGCGGTCCGCTCCTCGGACGGGTGCGGGTCCAGCGGCGGTACGGGCTCGAGTCCCGCGCAAGCGGGCGCACCGGCGTGCTCGCCACCGTCGGTGGAGCGCCCTGGCTGGTGCGGAGCGGCAACGTTCTGCTCCTCGGAAGCCGGCTCGACCCGGACTGGACCGAGCTGCCCGCCTCGGCCGGCTTCATGCCGTTCATGGATGCGCTGCTCAACCGGCTCTCCCGCGGCGAGGTCGCGTTGGCCGATGGCGCACCCGGCGATCCGTTGCCGCTGCCGGATCTGGTGACGGCCGTGCGGCAGGGGGAACGCGAGTGGCGGGTGGAAGGCGGCGGCGTCTTCCGTCCCTCCGCAACGGGCGCCTATTACCTGATTGCCGGCGAGGACACGGTGGGTGCGATCAGTGCCAACGTGGACGCCCGGGAATCGCTCCTGGCGCGGGCGCCCGACCGCCAGGTGCGCCGGCTCTGGAGAGATGCCCGAATCGTGTCCCTCGATGATGCCGCCTCGCGCGCGTTCTCCTCCGCGTCGCGGGGAGATCTGCGGGGGCCTCTCCTCTGGCTGGCGCTGCTCCTGGGACTCGGTGAAGTGGCGCTCGCGAGCGTGTGGAGGCGCCAGCCCCAATGAGGCTCCGCCCCGTCCTGGACGCGTTCGAGCGGTCACCGGCCGCGCAGGACCTGACCTCGCTGCTGCCTGGCCGTGGAGCTACCCTGCGACTGGGTGGTCTGCCGGGCTCGAGCGGTGCCGTCCTGGTGGCCTGGCTGGCGCGGACCCTGCCGCAGCGGCTGCTCGCGGTGGTCGCGCCGACACCCGGCGATGCCGAGCGGTGGCTCAACGACCTCGCGCACCTCACCGATGGCGGAGTGGCGCTGTACCCGCAGCGTGAGGCGCTGGGCGAGGAGGAGCCTCACTACGAGATCGCGGGTGAGCGGGCGGAGACCATCGAGGCGCTCCTCCAGGGACGGCTGCGCATCCTGGTCACCACCGCGCGCGCGACGGCGGAGCGCACGCTCATGCCCGTCGCGCTGGAGCGACTCCGGCTCCGGCTCGCCACGGCTGAGCGGCGCCCTCCCACGGAGGTCGCCCGCGCGCTCGAGCGCATGGGCTACCAGCGGGTGGCGACGGTCACCGAGGTGGCCGAGTTCAGCATTCGGGGCGGCATCCTCGACGTCTACGGGTTCGGGATGGCCACGCCCGCGCGACTCGAGTGGTGGGGCGACGACATCTCCTCGATCCGCGGCTTCGATCTCACCACCCAGCGCTCGCTCCAGGAGCTGAGCGAGATCACCGTTCTCCCGATCACAGCCGAGGAGGTGCGGTCGGCCGACGGGGCAACGGCGCGACGGACCCTGCTCGAGCTGCTGCCCTCGGACACGATCCTCCTCGAAGAGGCCTTCGGACCGGACCACGATGAGGTGGACCGCGCGTGGCGTGAGGCGCAGCACCACCTGGAAGTGGCCCGCCGTCTGGGCGAGGAGGTGCCCAGCCGGGAGGACATCCTGGAAGGCCCCTCGCAGTGGGTGACCCGGATCGAGGCATTCCCTCGGCTGCTCCTCCGGGACGAGCGGGTGGACCTGCAGTTCGGCTTCTTTCCGCCCGAGCGGATCGACCGCGACCTCAACCGGCTGAGAGCGCTTCTGGCCGGGTCCCCGCCGACGCTGATTCTCTGCGACAACGAGGGCCAGCTGGAGCGGCTGGAGGAGCTGCTGGAGGACGGCGGTCGGGCCGGGGCCAGGGCCACGCTCGCGATCGGCGCGCTGGACGGGGGCTTCGTGATGCCCACGCTCCGGGTGCTCACCGACCACGAGATCTTCCGCCGCGCGCGCCGGCTCCGGCGGCCGCGACGCTATCGCCAGGCCGCGCCGTCGATGGCGACCGGCGCGCTCACCGAAGGCGATTACGTGGTCCATCTCGAGCACGGCATCGGGATCTACCGCGGGATCGAGACCATCACGGCCGGAGAGTCGACCATCGAGGTGGCGATCGTCGAATACGAAGGCGGCGACCGTCTCAATGTGCCGCTCTATCGGCTGGACCAGCTGGAGCGCTATCGGGCCGCCGGAGAAGACGGGGACCGGCCGCCACCGCGATTGCACCGCCTGGGAGGCACCAGCTGGCAGCGGGTGCGCGAACGGACCCGGCAGGCCATCAACCAGATGGCCGCCGAGCTGCTCGACCTCTACGCACGGCGCACCGTGACCGGCGGCTACGCCTTTCCGCCCGACACCCGCTGGCAGCGGGAGCTGGAGTCGAGCTTCCTCTATGAGGACACCCCGGATCAGCGGCGGGCCACCGAAGAGCTCAAGGCCGACATGGAGCGGCCTCGCCCGATGGACCGACTGCTGGTGGGCGACGTGGGCTACGGCAAGACCGAGGTCGCGGTGCGGGCCGCCTTCAAGGCGGTGCAGGGGGAGAAGCAGGTGGCCGTCCTGGTGCCCACCACGATTCTGGCGGAGCAGCATGGCCGCACTTTCATGGAACGGCTGGCCGATTTCCCGATCCAGACCGAGGTTCTCTCCCGCTTCCGGACTCCCAAGGAGCAGAAGGCCGCGCTCGAGCGGCTGGCGGGAGGCCAGACCGATATCGTGATCGGGACCCATCGCCTGCTCTCCAAGGACGTGCTGTTCAAGGATCTCGGCCTGCTCATCGTGGATGAGGAGCACCGGTTCGGGGTGAAGCACAAGGAGCGGCTCAAGGCCCTCCGGCTCTCGGTGGACGTGCTGACGCTGACCGCGACGCCGATTCCCCGGACCCTGCACCTCTCCCTTGCCGGCCTCCGCGACCTCACGCTGATCGAGACTCCACCCCGCGACCGCTCGCCGATCCTCACCTTCGTCGAGCCGTGGGACGACGGGCTGCTGGAGGAGGCATTCGCCCGGGAGACTGACCGCGGCGGGCAGGTCTTCGTGGTGCACAACCGGATCGAGACCATCGAGACCATCGCCGCGCGGGTTCGGGCGCTGGCTCCCCGTGCGCGGATCGGGGTGGCCCACGGCCAGATGCCGGCCGAGGCACTGGAGTCGGTCATGCAGCGGTTCGTGTCGGGGGAGGTGGACATTCTCGTCTCCACCATGATCGTCGAGTCCGGCCTCGACGTGCCCAATGCGAACACCATGGTCGTGCACGATGCCCACCGGTTCGGGCTGGCCCAGCTGTACCAGTTGCGCGGCCGGGTCGGCCGGAGTCATCGCCGGGCCTACTGCTATCTCCTGGTGCCGGACACCATCGACGCGGACGCGGAGGAACGGCTCAAGGTCCTGGAGCATCACACCGATCTGGGGGCGGGCTACCGGATCGCCCTCAAGGACCTGGAGCTTCGGGGCGCCGGCAACCTGCTCGGCGCGGAGCAGTCGGGCCATGCCTACGCGGTGGGCTTCGACCTCTACATGCGGTGGCTGGAGGAGACGGTGCGGGCGCTCAAGGGGCAGGGGGCCACCGAGCAGCCCTTGCCGCCCGACGTGGTGCTCGATCGTCCGGCCCACATTCCCGACGGCTACGTGCCCGACGACGACGTCAAGCTCGACTTCTACCGGCGACTGGCGCGTGCCACGTCATCAGGTGAAATTGATGGGCTGCGAGACGAACTGCGGGAGCGCTTCGGGCCCTTACCGGCCGAGGCCGAGGTGCTGCTCGATATGGCGCGCCTTCGCGTGCTGGGAGCGGCCCTCGGTGTGCAGCACGCGCTGGTCCGAGGCGACGAGGCGCGCCTCACCTTCCGAGCGGGCACCACGCCGCGCCTTGCTGGACTCACTTCGGCACTCGACCATGTGCAGCTGGCCGCCGAGGTCCGCCGCACCGTGCCTCTCTCGCTTCGGCTGCTCCGCCTCGGCGGTGAGCCGCTGGTGCCCGCGCTGGTGCGGGCGCTCAAGGCGGTAGTGCAGTAACCAATCCTGGAGAATTCATGCGACGACTGGTAATCCCTTCTCTCGTGCTCACTGCCGGGCTCATGGCCGGGCTCGGCGGCTGCTCGAATTTCCGCGACCTGTTCTCCGCCCATGCCGAGACCGCGGCGGAAGCCGGCGGCCAGGAGCTGACCTCCCGGCGGCTCGCGGAAATCCTCGCGGGCGGCGGCAAGGGCGCGAAGCTCAACCGGGAGTCGGCCGCCTTCGTCGCGAACATCTGGGTCGATTATGCCCTGTTCGGCCAGGCGGTGGCTCGCGGCAAGCTGCCCACCGATTCGGTCAGCGTGGCCGAAGCGGTGTGGCCGGAGCTCTCCGAGCTCAAGGGCACCCACTGGCACGACACCCTCCTGGCGCGCCGGGGCACCATTCCCCCATCGTCCATCGACAGCCTGTACAATGCGGGGGACGTGCGGGTGCTGCAGCACATCCTCTTCGGGGTGCGGCCCAATTCCGACTCCGCCACCCGCAAGGCCGCCAAGCAGAAGGCCGAAGCGACGCTGGCCAAGGTGCAGCATGGCGCGAACTTCGGCCAGCTCGCGAGCCAGCTCTCTCAAGACCCGGGCAGCAAGGCAGACAGCGGATATCTGCCGCCCTCTCCCAAGGGCCGGTTCGTCCCGGCGTTCGACAGCGCGGGCTGGGGCCTGCAGCCGGGCCAGGTGAGCGGCGTGGTCGAGACGGCGTTTGGATATCACATCCTCAAGCGGCCATCCCTGAGCGAGGCGCGGCCGCGGATCGCGAGTTATCTCACCCAGCGCGCGGCCGTCCATCTCGACTCGCTGTACATGGACAGTCTGGCCGAGGCGAACAAGATCGAGGTGCTGCCCAGCGCGCCGGCCAACATGCGCACCGCGGCGACATCTCCCGACGATGCCCGCAACTCATCCAAGCCGCTGGTCCACTACCGCGGCGGACAGCTCACTCTGCAGGACTACGTGCGCTGGATCCGCGCCCTGCCGCCGCAGTATACCTCCCAGCTCAAGGCGGGCGACGACAGCATGCTGATCCGCTTTGCCCGGATCCTGACGCAGAACGTTCTCCTGCTGCGCCAGGCCGACTCGGCCAAGATCACCGTCACGCCGGACGAGTGGGCCATGATGAAACAGCGGTACCAGACCCAGCTCGACACCCTCAAGGGCGAGATGGGGCTCGATGCGTCCGATGTGACCAGCTCGGCGGTTTCCGAAGGGGACCGGGACAAGGTCGCGGAGCTCAAGGTGGACCGTTACTTCGACCAGCTGATCGCCGGCAAGCAGCACCTCAGACCGCTGCCCTCGGCCCTGGCCACGCTGCTGCGGGACCGGCTGCCGTACCGGGTCTACGATGCGGGCGTAGGCCGGTCGGTCGAGATCGCGACGGAGCTCAAAGCCAAGGCGGACACCGGCGCGCCGCGGGGAGCGATGCAGCCGGCTACCGGGCCGGCGCCGGTCCCCGGCGCACGACCAGTCCCTGCCCCGGCCGACTCCGCCAAACGGCCCGAGTCCGCCAAGCCGACTCCGGGAAAGACCCCCGAGACACCCAAGTCATCGGAGCCATCCAAACCGTCCGAACCGAGGAAGTAGCATGCAGGATCGCTGGTACCGTGGCGGGCTGATGCTCGCCACTCTGACGCTCGCGGCACCGCTGATCGCGGGACGGATCGCCGCGCAGGACTCCACCACGGCGGCCGTTCCCGACAGCGGGGCGGCCCCGGTGGCTTCCGACAGCACGCCCAGCACGTCGGGCGCGCCACTGACCCGCTCCGACACGACCGTGGTGGTGGATCGGGTGCTGGCCGTGGTGGGCAATCGCCCGGTGCTCGCCTCGCAAGTCGACGAGGAGATCTTCTCCCGGCAATCGCAGGGCGGGCACCCGCCGACCGACTCGGCTGGCATGGCCGTACTCCGCAAGCAGGTCGTGTCCTCCATCGTGGACGAGGAGCTGCTGGTCCAGCAGGCCCAGCGCGACACCACGATCAAGATCACCGACCAGGAGATCGCCGACGGCGTGGAGCAGCAGATGAAGAAGGTGCGGGGCAACTTCTCGTCGGAGGTGGACTTCAAGAACGAGCTCAAGAAGGCGGGGTTCCAGACGCCGGAGGAGTACCGCCGGTGGCTGACCGATCAGCAGCGCCGCGCGGCATTCCAGAACCGGCTCATCGACAAGCTCCGGAGCGACGGCAAGCTCAAGCCGGTCTCCCCCACCGAGCAGGAGATGCGGGCGTTCTTCGAGGAGCAGAAGGGCAGTCTCGGCTCCCGGCCGGCGACGCTTTCGTTCCGCCAGATCATCATCAGCCCGAAACCGTCGCCCCAGGCAAAGGCGCGGACCCGGGCGCAGGCCGATTCGATCGTGCTCGAGCTCCGGCGCGGCGCCGACTTCGCGACCGCCGCCAAGCGCTTCTCCCAGGACCCCGGCTCCAAGGATCAGGGCGGCTCGCTGAATTGGTTCCGGCGGGGGATCATGGTGCCGGAGTTCGAGCGTGTGGCATTCGCGCTCAAGCCGGGCGTGATCTCCGATCCCGTCGAGTCCCCGTTCGGTTACCACATCATTCAGGTCGAGCGGGTCCAGCCGGGCGAGGTGCAGGCCCGGCACATCCTGCTCATTCCGGAGATCGACTCCGCCCACGTCGACAGCGCCCGGACCCTGGCCGCCGCGGTCCGGGCCAAGCTGCTCGCGGGAGCCTCCTTCGACTCGCTCCAGCGGGTCTACCACGACCGTTCGGGCGAGCGCCAGGCCGAGAACGTCCCGACCGATAAGCTCCCGGAGGCGTACGCCAAGGCCGTCGGTGAGGCCGACTCCGGCACCGTGATACCGGTCTTCCAGCTCGAAGGTGCCAACGGGCGCCAGCAGTTCGTCGTGCTCCAGGTGACCGCCCGCCGGGCCCCCGGCGATATCAAGTACGAGGACGTGAAGGACAAGATCCGGGAGCAGCTCAGCCAGCAACTCGCCATCCGCCGGTACCTGGACCGCCTCCGCAAGGCCACCTACGTCGACATCCGCACCTAGAGGGCAGGGACGCGTGCGCCCCCGCCTGGCCGTGACACTCGGGGATCCGCGAGGCATCGGGCCTGAGATCGCGGCACGCGCCTTGGTCCCGCCGGTGGACGCGGAGATCACCGTCGTGGGCGCGGAAGACCAGATTGCGGGGGTGCCTGCCGAGCGGCGGGTGCCGGTCGGCGCCTGGGGGATGGGTAGCGGAGAGCGTCCCGAGGACCGGGCACGAACTATCCGCGCCGGGCGGGTGGCCGGACACGCGGTCGAGACGGCAGTGAAGTTGGCCCTGAGCGGCGAAGTCGACGCCATCGTCACCGCGCCGGCGCACAAGCATACGCTACATCTGGCCGGCTTTCCCTATCCGGGGCACACCGAGTGGCTGGCGCATCTGGCGGGGGACGTCGACGTGGCGATGATGCTCGCCTCGGAGGAACTCCGGGTCGTGCTGGTCACCACCCACGTGCCGTTCCGCGACGTGCCCGCCTTGCTCACCACAGACCGAGTGGTGCGGACCGGCCGCACCACCGAGCGCGCGCTGCGGGAGTGGTGGGGGATCACCTCGCCGCGGATGGCGGTCTGCGCGGTGAATCCGCATGCCGGCGAGAACGGACTGTTCGGCGACGAGGAGGAGCGGGTGCTTCGGCCCGCCGCCTCGGCGCTCGGTGCGGCGGGGCCACTGCCGGCGGATACCGTGTTCGTGCGGGCGATGCGCGGCGAGTTCGATGCCGTCCTGGCGCCGTATCACGACGTCGGCATGACGGCCATCAAGGTGGCGGCATTCGGACGGGCGGTGAACGTGACGCTCGGGTTGCCGTTTCCGCGCACCTCGCCGGACCACGGGACGGCGCTCGACATCGCGGGGACCGGGCGGGCGGACGCGTCGAGCATGCGGGTGGCGATCGAGCTGGCCGTGCGGCTGGCGGGGCAGCGGCTGGAGAAGGGTGAGACGGGACTGTCATCCCGAGGAGCGTAGCGACGAGGG
>JBJMOX010000258.1:0-8365 GCA_045803515.1 Gemmatimonadales bacterium | reverse complement strand
GGCGACCATGGTTTCGCTCCGCTAAATCCGTGGATGGTCGGCCGGCTTCCCTTCCGGTGACCGGACGAAAGAGTCGAGCAAGCGGCGGACCCGCTGCTCGAAGCTTGGCGGGATGTCCTCGCGGCCCAGGCGATTGATCTCGGCCTTGAGCCGGCGCTCGAACTCTGCCCGGGAGTAGCAACCCCGGCAGAGCTCGAGGTGGCGCTCGACGCACTCGTGCTCGCCGGCGTGGAGCTCCTCGTCCAGGTAGGCTGCGAGCAGGCGCAAGGCTTCCTCACAGGTGATCGGCATCGGGTTGCTCATGGATGTTCGGGCCTCCCTTCGGGAGTATCACGTCGGAGGCCGGCGTCGCAGGCATGCTCCCACAGCGCCTGCTGCAGGAGCGCGCGCCCGCGGGCCAACCGGGAGCGGACCGTACCCACCGGGACCTCGAGGGAGTCTGCGATCTCGCCGTAGGAGAACCCCTGAACGTCGGCCAGGACCACGACGATCCTGAACTTCTCCGGCAGCGCCTCGATGGCGCGGATGAGGTCTTCCCTCAACAGCCGGTCGAGGAACTCCTGCTCCGGCGTGGCCCACCAGAGCAGAAACGGCTGGTGCAGCCGGTCGAAGAGCGAGAACTCGGATTCCTCGTCCAACCAGGTCTCCTCCGGCCGAATCGATTCCGATCGTCGCCGGCTGATGAACAGATTGGTGAGGATCCGGAGAATCCAGCCGGCGAACCGGTCGGGCTCCCTGAGGGTAGCTCGATGCAGCCAGGCTCTGCTGACCGCCTCGGCAGCGAGGTCCTCCGCCTCGTCGTGACTCCTTGCGAGCCGTCGGGCGGTACCGAGCAGCTCGGGGAGAGCGCTCAGCACGGCGTGCTCGAACCAGGCCCGATCGCTCGCGGGGTCGGTCATCTCTAAGGGGTCCGCTGGCGCGGGTCGTCGGCCGGATTCACGTAGGTGAGGCCCCACGGGCCCACCCCGTGCAGCTGGAGGATCGTCTCTCCTTGCGCTTCCGCAAAGTGCCGGGTGCCGGGCTCCAGCGCCGCGAACGTGCCGGTCGGCAGCGGCGTCATCGCCGAGGCATCGAACTTCTCGCCCATGCCGACCTTGAAGGTTCCTTTCAGCACGGTGACGTGCTCGGTGACCGGGTGGTAGTGCGGGGGAATTCGATAGCGATCCGGCATGAGCAGCCGCATGGTGAACGGCCCGGCTTGACTCGGGTTTCCTTCCAAGACAGCGAGCTTGGCTCCTGGTGGCAAAAGGGAGGGCGCGGGGCCCCAGCTAATCTGATCCGAAGGGACGACGATGGCGTGCGAAGCGTTCCTGGACGGAGCGTCCTGGGCAGCGGCAACGCCGGCGCCGAGGGTGAGAGCGGCAACAAGCAGGCATCGCATGAGAGTCTCCTGGCACCGGATGAGGAGCCGCAGGGAACCCGCGACTCTATGTCTACCGACGCGCGGAGGCGAAAATGGTTCCCCGGGTTGACCATCACTGCGACGGCGCCGATCTTCAGGACGCTGAACAGCACCCCACGTAGTATCTCATAGTAGCTCAACCGTGCGGCATCCAAGAAGGAAGTCGGCACCATACCCGTGCAGCCGCTTGCCGCAATGACCTGGGAGGAGGCGCGGGATGCCGCCGGCCCGGGATCCGCCGCCATCCTGCCCATAGGCGCCATCGAGGCGCATGGGCCGCACCTGCCGCTGGAGACTGACGTGATCATCGCTCAGGCGATGGCGCGCTCGGCTGGCGCCCGGCTGGCCGCTCGCGGCTTGCGGGTAGTGGTTCTTCCACCGCTGACGTACACCGCGGCGGCGTTTGCCCAGGGGTTCGCTGGAACCCTCTCGCTTCGGCCCGAGACCGTCACGGCGACCGTACTGGACATCGCTGGCAGCCTGACCCGGCATGGATTTGGAGTGCTGGCCATCGCCAATGCGCATCTCGATCCGGGACACCTGGCCGCGCTGGAAGCAGCCGTGAGCCTGATTCGCCGCGACCTCGTGCTGTCGGTGGCATGTCCCAACCTCGCCGCCCGGCCGTGGGTCCTCCGGCTGAGCGATGAGTTCAAGAGCGGTGCCTGCCACGCCGGCCAGTTCGAGACGTCGATCGTGCTGGCTGAGCGCCCGGAGCTGGTGCGCGAGGCCACCAGAGCGGCGCTGCCAGACAATCCGGCGTCCCTGTCCCGTGCCATCCGGGATGGCAAGCAGAGCTTCGAGGAGGCGGGCGGCGACCGGGCCTACTTCGGGTTTCCGGCCCAGGCCACGGCCGAGGAGGGTCGGGCAACCATTGACGTCCTCGGCGCCATTCTCGACGAAGCGGTCCAGGCCGAGCTCGGCGCCAGGGCGGGGCGGGCGACATGAATGCCCTTGCTCGCCAGGTGGCGGTGGTGACCGGCGCCGGCCGGGGGATCGGAGCTGCGACCGCGCGGGCGCTCGCGGAGGCCGGTCTCAACGTGGTGGTCGCCGCCCGCAATCGAGACCAGATCGACCGGCAGGCCGCCGAGCTGGTGGCGATGGGCCATGAGGCGAGGGCGGTGGTGTGCGACGTGACCAGCGAAGCGAGTGTGCAGGCCCTCTCCCGGGAGGCCGGCGACGTGGGACCGGTCGCGGTGCTGGTGAACAACGCCGGCGCCGCGGCCTCGATGCCTCTGGTCAAGACATCGCTCGACGAGTGGAACCGCCTCATGACCGTCAACGCTACCGGTGCCTTCCTCTGCACCCGCGCATTTCTGCCCGGGATGCTCGAGCGGCAGTGGGGCCGAGTGGTCAACGTGGCGTCGACGGCAGGGCTCCGAGGCGGGAAGTATCTCGCGGCCTATGCCGCGGCCAAGCACGCGCTGCTGGGGCTCACCCGCTCAGCCGCGGCGGAGGTGACGGGCACCGGGGTGACGGTAAACGCAGTGTGCCCCGGCTTCGTGGATACCGAGATGACCGCCGAGACCGTGGCACGAATCGTGGCCAAGACCGGACGCACCCGTGAAGAGGCGCTCGCGGCCGCCCTCGCTTCCGAGGGCCAGACCCGCCTGATCTCGGCCGCGGAGGTGGCGGCGGCCGTGGTGTCTCTCGCGACAGCGGCTGTCATTGATCCTCCCAACGGAGAGGTCCTGGTCCTGGACGGGAGAGACCCGATGAGCAGCCGCTTCGCGATCATCAACCCGGAAGAGCTCGGCGCTCCCCGGGGCTGGAACAACGGGCTGTTGACCCGAACTGGCAGCAGGACGCTGTTCATCGCCGGTCAGACCGCGCGCGACGGCGCGGGCCAGGTGAGGGCCGCCGACCTGGTATCCCAGTTCGACCGTGCGTTGGGCAACGTGCTCGCCGTGGTCCGTGAGGCTGGCGGCCAGCCGGGCGACATCGGCCGATTCACCATCTACGTCACCGACATGGCCCAATACCATGCCAGCCTCAAGCCACTGGGCGAGGTGTACCGCCGCAGGATGGGCACGCACTTCCCGGCCATGGCGCTGGTGGAGGTGAAGTCGCTGGCGGACCGGCAGGCGGTGGTGGAGATCGAGGCGACGGCGGTTCTTGGCTAAAGGAGGTCCTATGGACCTGGGCTTACGAGGAAAAGCAGCGGTCGTCACCGGCGCGAGCAAAGGCATCGGCCGGGCGATCGCTTTGCGGCTGGCGGATGAGGGAGCGGGCGTGGCCATCTGTGCCCGCGGTGAGCCGGCGTTGCGCAAGGCCGAGGCCGAGGTGCGCGCTCGGAGCGTCCCCGTCTACGCGGCGATGTGCGACGTCGGGAATCCCGAGGCCCTCGACGGCTTTCTCGACGCCGCGCATGCCAGGCTCGGACGACTGGACATCCTGGTCAACAACCCGAGCGGCCTCAGCTTCACGGATGATGCGGCCGCATGGCAGTCGACCTTGAATGTGGACCTCATGGCCGCGGTGCGGGCCAGCTGGAAGGTCATCCCATGGATGGTCGCCACCGGCGGCGGGGCGATCGTCCACGTCTCGTCGATTGCCGGGCTGGAGGCCGGCTTCCCCTCGGCCTACTGCGCGGCCAAGGCGGCGCTGGTCAGCCACGCCAAGTCTCTCGCCGTTGCGCTCGGCCCCCAGAAGATCCGGGTGAACTCGGTGGCCCCGGGTTCCATCGAGTTCCCCGGTGGCCTCTGGGCGGACGCAAAACAGAACAACCCGGATTTCTACGGGGCGATCCTGAAGACGATTCCGGGGGGCCGGATGGGCACGCCGGAGGAGGTCGCCGAGGCGGTAGTCTTCCTGGCCTCCGAGCGGGCGAGCTGGATTACAGGCGTTTGCCTCGTCGTCGACGGCGGGCAGCACAAGGCAAACCTTTGAACGTCCCGCGAGCGGATCGATGCCCGTGAATCCCCAGTCCTTCCTATATATCCTCGACTCGGCGAGCGCCGTCGCGACCATCACACTCAACCGGCCTGAGCGCCTCAACGCACTCACCTTAGAGGTCTATGCCGAGCTGAGGGACGCCTTTCGGCGCTTGGACACGGAGCCCGGAGTTCGCGCCGTCGTCATCACCGGAACGGGGCGGGCCTTCTGCAGCGGAGGGGACGTCGAGGACATCATCGGGGCGCTGTTTGCCCGGGACGAGGCGGGGTTACTCGAGTTTACCCGGCTCACCGGCGATCTCATTCTGTCCATTCGTCAATGTCGCCGGCCCGTGGTGGCGGCGCTCAATGGGACGGTGGCCGGGGCGGGGGCCGTGATCGCGGCGGCCAGCGACATCCGGATCGCGGCGGAGAGCGCCAAGATCGCCTTTCTCTTTTCGCGGGTGGGTCTCACCGGCGCCGATATGGGGGCGGCATGGCTGCTGCCCCGGATCGTCGGCCTGGCGCACGCGAGCGAGCTCCTCATGCTGGGAGACTTCATCACCGCCGAGCGCGCGGCCCAGATCGGCCTGTACAATCGCGTCGTGCCGGGAGAGCGGTTGATGGCGGAGGCCACCGGCGTCGCCGCTCGGTTGGCGCGGGGCCCGTCGGTGGCGCACGGAGTCACCAAGCAGGCGCTGAATGAGGAGGCTGCGATGGATCTGGTCGCCGCCGTCGAGTGGGAAGCCCAGGCCCAGGCCGCCTGCATGCGGAATCCCAACTTCCGCGAGGCCTACGAGGCTTTCCGCGCCAAGCGCGAGCCGAAGTTCGAGTAGGCATGCCTGACACGCGACTGATCCGCACCTTTCTCGAGCCGCACCACACGCCTCTCGCCGGGCGGGCCGGCCGCTTCGCGATGGAAGAGATCGCCCGCCGCCCCGAACCGGTGGAAGACGCCGATGCCAGGAGGGAGGCGCGCGCCCTGCTCGGCCTGCTCGGTGCCGGGGGCTGGCTCCAGCCGATTCTCGACCTCGATCTCCGCGGCTGTTGCCTGATGCGGGAGGCGCTCGGAGAGGCGTCGCCGCTGGCCGACGCGGTGTTCGCGTTGCAGGGGCTGGGCACCACGCCGATTCTGCTGGCCGGGACGCAGGCGCAGAAGGACCGGTGGCTCGGGCCGATCGCCGAGGGGAAGGTGATGACCGCCTTCGCGATGACCGAGGCCGAGGCGGGGTCGGACGTGGGCGCCATCGCCACGACTGCACGACCCGAGGGATCAGGGTACGTCCTCACTGGAGCGAAGACCCTGATCTCCAACGCCGGCATCGCCGATCTCTACACCGTGTTCGCCTCCACCGACCGGGCCAAAGGCGCCAAGGGTATCAGTTGCTTCCTGGTACCGGCCGATACCCCCGGACTCAGGTTCGTGGGCCCGCAGGTGCTGAGTGCTCCGCACCCCTTGGGAGAGATCGCCTTCGAGGGCTGCCGGCTTCCGGCGGATGCGCTGCTGGGCACTGAGGGCCGCGGCTACGGGCTCGGCCTGGCGGCGCTCGACCGGCTGCGGCCCACGGTGGCAGCCGCGGCGTGCGGCATGGCCGCCCGGGCGCTCGCCGAGTCGATCGAGCATGTGAAGCGGCGGCAGCAGTTCGGCACGCCGTTGTCGCGCTTCCAGCTGGTGCAGCAGAAGCTCGCTCGGATGGCCACCGATCTCACGGCGGCGCGGCTCCTGACCTACCGGGCAGCGTATGAGAAGGACCAGGGCCAGGAGCGGATCACCAGCGAGTCGGCGATGGCCAAGTCGTTCGCGACGGAGATGGCCCAGCGGGCGGTGGACGACGCGGTGCAGCTCATCGGCGGGCGGGGAGTCCTGGCCAATCACCCGGTGGAGCGCCTGTACCGGGCGGTACGCGCGCTCCGGATCTACGAGGGGACGACGGAGATCCAGCAGTTGATCATTGCGGGAGAGCTGCTCAAGTAACCCTCCAGTTTTCGAGGCGGCCCACCCTCCCCGCGAGTTGCCGCACTATCTTTTCGGGCGTGGACCCCCTCTCAGACCTGCTCCGTGTGGTCCGCCTCGATGGCGCGTTCTTCTACGCGGTCGAGGCGGCGGGGTCGTGGAGCATCGACACCGTGGCCGCCCAGGAGCTCTCGCCTCGGATCATGCCCGCCGCGGAGCACTTGATCGCGTACCACGTGCTGACCCAAGGCCGCTGCTATGCGGGTCTGATCGGCGAGGACCAGGTCGAGCTCGCCCCGGGCGACGTGATCGTCTTTCCCCACGGCGACGCGCACATCATGTCGAGCGGACGCGGCTTTCGGGCCGGCGATCACGTGCACACCAGCACCCCCGCACGCTACGCCCACACCGTTCTGCTCGGTGATCAAGGGTCGCGGGACGTGTCGCTGGTGTGCGGGTTTCTCGGCTGCGACCGCCGGCCGTTCAATCCCCTGCTTGCGGCGCTCCCCCGCTGGATGCACATGCGCGGCATGTCGAGCGCGTGGCTCGAGAGCTTCACTGGACGCTTGACCGAAGAGTCCCGACTCGGCCGGCCCGGCGCCGATAGCGTCCTCACTCGACTGGGCGAGCTGATGTTCATCGAGGTGCTGCGCCGCTACCTGGAGGACCTGCCGCCGGGACAGACCGGCTGGCTCGCTGGTCTCCGTGATGAGGTGGTCGGCCGGGTGCTGAGGCTGTTCCATGGACGGCCCGCTCACCCATGGACCCTCGACGAGCTGGCCCGAGAGTCCCTGTCGTCCCGCTCCAATGTGGCCAGGCAATTCGCGCTGCTCGTGGGCCAGCCGCCGATGCAGTATCTCACCCAGTGGCGCATGCAGGTCGCGGCCAACCTCCTGACCCAAAGCGGCGCCAAGGTCGCCACGATCGGCGCCGAGGTTGGGTACGACTCCGAGGCCGCGTTCAGCCGCGCCTTCAAGAAGGCGACCGGGCTCGCCCCCGGCGCCTGGCGCGAGGCTCGCCGCACCGCTCGATCGTAGTCCCTTCCAAAAGCCCACCCCGCTACGTCCGAGCAGGAAGTCGGGACGACCAGTCATAGGCGAAGTGGCCTCGCCTGCACAGACTGGTGGTCACGTGCCTGCGGGCGCGCCCTGATCCATTGAACGAGGAGTTGGCATGTCATCCGACAGCACTCCCTGCGCCGACGGCCCCGGCACCAGAGGAGTGGTCCGCGCCTGGTCCGAAGACCCCCTCACCGCCAGAGCAAGGTCGGTCTGGACCTCGGGGGACTTTCTCCCCATCGCGCGCAGCTTCGCGCCCGGCGCCGAGGAGTTCGTCGCGCGTCTGGCGCTTCGTCCGGGGGAGTCGGTGCTCGACGTCGCGTGCGGCACCGGCAACCTCGCCATTCCGGCTGCGCGGGCCGGCACCTACGTCAGCGGGATCGACATCGCCCCCAACCTGATCGCCCAGGCTCGGCATGAAGCCCGGCTTGCCGGCTGCGCCGTGGCCTTCGAGGTGGGCGATGCCGAGGCGCTTCCCTATGTCGAGGATCAGTTCGACACCACCGTGACGATGTTCGGCGCAATGTTCGCGTATCGGCCGGAGCGGGCGGCGGCGGAGCTGCTTCGAGTGACCCGGCCGGGCGGCCGCGTGGTCATGGCGAACTGGACGGCCGATGGATTCGTCGGCCGGATGTTGCGCGCCCACGCCGCCCGGCTGCCGGCGCCCTCGGGAGTGCCGAGTCCGCTCGAGTGGGGCGAGGAGGACGTGGTTCGCGCGCGGCTGGGCGGCGGGGTCACGTCGTTGAGCTGCGTCAGGCGGACCCTGGAGCTTCGCTTCCCGTTTCCACCCGCGGCCGTGACCGAGCTGTTCGCCACCTGCTACGGCCCCACGGTCGCAACGCTTCGGGCCGCCGATCCGAACGCCGCGAGCCGGCTGCGCCAGGAGCTCACCCGGCTGTTCCAGCAACACAACGTTGCCACCAATGGCACCACGGCGGTGGTGGGCGAATATCTGGGCGTCCAGGCACGAGTCGCATGACGGCCCATGCGTAGGACGGCGTCCGACTTCTGCGGTTGCGCGAAACCGACCGCGAGCTTGCTGCCTTCCTGATGGTTCGAGCGCGTCGTTCTCCGTACCCTG
>JBJMOX010000257.1:0-5332 GCA_045803515.1 Gemmatimonadales bacterium | reverse complement strand
GGCTGTAGCCGCCGAAGGCGTAGACCTCGCTCGAGCCCTTCTCGTTCACCGGCATCCGGAAGTTGGCGAAGCTGAGCACGTCCTTTTCCAGGCCGTCGCCCCAATGGTGGTTTGGCTGGTCGACCGGGTTGCGCTTCTCCACCACCTGGCCATCGACGATGGAGTCGGTGACACCCGTGCCGGCGTCCTCGAACGGGTCCGCGAAGGCCCGGTTCGTCGGCTGCCGATCGCGGAACTCCCCGAAGAGTCCGAGCGAGCCCCTCCCCAGGGGAATCCCCCACCCGCCGCTCGCGTTCACCGTGGTGCCGTCGTCCTTGTAGTCGTCGGGCGTGTAGCGGCCCACGTCCCCGTTCACGAACGGGCTGAAGGCGCCGTCCCTGAGCACCAGGTTCACCACGCCGGCGATGGCGTCCGACCCGTACTGCGCGGCCGCACCGTCGCGCAGCACCTCGACCCGGTCGAGCGCGCTGGCCGGCAAGGCGTTGAGGTCCACCCCGCTGGAGCCCGCGCCCATGCCGTAGGTGAAGTTGTTCACCAGCGCCGTCTGATGCCGCCGCCAGCCGTTGAGCAGCACCAGCGTGTGGTCGGGACTCAGGCCCCGGAGGGTGAAGGGCCGGACGATGTCGCCGGCGTCGGTGACGCTCTGGCGGGGAAAGTTGATCGACGGGGCGAGCGACTGCAGGATGATGCTGGTCTCGGTGCTGCCCTGCTGCTGGAGCTGCTCCGCCGGGAAGACGTCCACCGGCACCGCCAGCTCCTGCGCCGCGGTGTGAGGGGAGCGCGACCCGACGATCACGTTGATCGGGGCCAGCTGGACGGCGCTCCTGCCGAGGGTGAAGTCCTGCCGCGCTACATCGTTGGGAGGCACGGTGACCGAGACGCTCGCGAACTGGTAACCGATGAGCCGGACGCGCACGGTGTGGGTGCCCGGCGGGACACCCCGCACCTCATACCCACCGGCCGCGCCGGTGATGGCGCGGAGACCGGTGCCTTCGACGGTCACAGACGCGTTCGCCAGCGGCGCGCCACTGCTGTCCTTCACGGTGCCGCGGAGTGTTCCCGCCTGCGCGGCCAGTTGGGTGGCCTGACCGGCGAGTGCCAGTGAGGCACCGATGAGCCATAGCACCAGGTGTCGTCGCACGAGGCCTCCGAGGGAGAGAGCTGTGGTGGCGGAAACGCGGCCGACGTCATGTGGGGAGGTACGGGCCGCGGATCAAGGGATATGGCTCACGGGAAGTGGCGTCAAGCGTGCCCGGCCCTCCCTCGGGGCAGGGGCACCCCCTTTTGACAACTCGCGGGGAGCCTTGCACATTGGCAGACCATCCAGCGCTGCCCAAACCTGGCTCGTAGCACCTCGCACCGGTCCTCCGGGCAGTCCCCTGCGACAGGAGAAGGATTATGGCCACTGGCATCCGTCAGCGATGGCTTCCCCCGATCTCCCTCCTCTACTGTCTCCTTCTCTCCGTGCCGTGTGCCGCGCTCGCCCAGCAGGGCGGGATCGGCGGCCGGGTCACCGATCAGTCCGGCGGCGCCGGCCTCGAGGCGGCCCGGGTCCTCCTCACCGGGACCAGCCGGATCGAGAACACCGACCGGGAGGGACACTTTCTCTTCCGTGGCGTGGCGCCGGGCACCTACCAGGTGCGGGTCCTCCGGGTGGGCTACAAGCCGGCCACCCAGACGGCGACCCTCGCCGCCGGCGAGACCGTGGCACTCGACTTCACCCTCGAGGCCGCCCCGGTCCAGCTCGACGAGCTGGTGACCACCGCCACCGGGCAGCAGCGCAAGCTCGAGATCGGCAACGCGGTCACCACCATCGACGTGGCCAAGGTGGCCGAGCAGGCGCCGATCACCGAGTTCACCAACCTGATCTCCGGGCGCGCCGCCGGGGTCCAGGTCTTGAAGAGCAGCGGGACCACCGGCACCGGCACCCGTATCCGCATCCGCGGCTCCAACAGCATCTCGCTCTCCAACGAGCCGCTCTACTATCTCGACGGGATCCGGCTGGAGAGCGGGTCCACCTCGAGTACCCTCGACATCGGTGGCTTCGGGGTGGACAACCCGGCCGGTGCGGGCCCGTCGCGCATCAACGACATCAACCCCGACGACATCGAATCGATCGAGAACGTGAAGGGCCCGGCGGCCGCGACGCTGTACGGCATTCAGGCCTCCAACGGCGTGGTCCGGATCACCACCAAGCATGGCACCGCCGGCCCGCCGCGCTGGAACATGTTCTCCGAGTTCGGCGCCGTCTCCGACAACAACACCTATCCGCTCAACTTCGCCGGCCGGGACACGACGCCGGCAGGCATAGACAGCGGGTACGACGGGTTCTGCAGCATCCAGAGCGAGCTCGATGGGCTCTGCATCCAGACATCGGTCCAGAGCTTTCAGCCGCTCAACACCGATTCCACGCGGCCCTACAAGGCCGGCCTGCGCCAGATGTACGGCGCCAACGTCTCGGGCGGCGGCGACCAGGTGACCTATTTCGTCTCCGGCTCGTACGAGAACGAGATCGGTCCCTTCCGGCTGCCCCAGCTGGAGGAGGATTCAATTATCCAGGCGCGCGGCTCGGTGCCCGACAACCAGGTCCGGCCCAACGCACTGGAAAAATTCGGGGTGCGCACCAGCATCACGGCGAACGTCTCCAAGACCTTCGACGTCGACGCCTCGCTGGGCTTCCTCAGCAGCAACACCCGGTTCATCGAGAACGACAACAGCTTCCTGACGGTGAACGGCAGCGGCACGGCCAGCGGGTATCTGCCGGACTTCCAGCGGGGCTGGTACTTCATTCCCGCGGAGCTGTTCGCCGAGCTGGCGAGCCAGTCGGCCAACCGGTTCACCGGCGGGTTCAGCGGCAACTGGCGGCCGCTCGACTGGCTCAGCGGCCGGGCCACGATCGGCTACGACGTCGTCAACCGGACCGACGTGCAGTTCTTCCCGACCGGCGAGGTGGCCAACTATCCCGACGGCCCGGGGTCGAATCGATTCGGCGCGCGCAGCAACAATCGCTTCCAGATCTCGCAGACCTCGGTGGACCTCGGCGCCTCCGCCAGGTTCAAGCTTTCGGATGCGGTTGGTTCGCGCACCTCGGTCGGCGGGCAGTTCTTCCGCGACCTGTCCCGAGGCGCCTACGCATCCGGCCGCGGCCTTCCCGCGGGGTCGGCCACGATCACGGGCGCCCAGACGACCGAGGCGCGCGACACCACGCTGGAGTCCCGGTCCATCGGGAGCTATCTCGAGGAGGAGGTCAACCTCAAGGAGCGGCTCTATGTCACCGGGGCGCTCCGATTCGATGACAACAGCGCCTTCGGTGAGAACTTCGACGCCACCGTCTATCCCAAGGCGAGCCTCTCGTGGCTGATCTCGGAGGAGCCGTTCTTCCATCTGAACGCGTTGAACACGCTGCGCTTTCGCGCCGCGTACGGGGCCTCCGGACAGCAGCCCGGCACCACGGACGCGCGGCGCTACTTCAACGCGGTCTCCGGCAAGAAAACCGGCCTGGCTACCACCGGCGTCAGCTTCGGCAGCCTGGGCAACCCCAACCTCAAGCCGGAGCGCTCGCGCGAGCTCGAGGTGGGCCTCGACGCCGGCCTCTTCCGCGATCGTGTGTCCGTCGAGCTGACCTACTACCACAAGCTCACCAAGGACGCGCTCATCGAGCGGGACATCGCGCCCTCGCTCGGCGCCTCCCGGTCGCAGTTCGTGAACCTGTCGCGCATCCGGAATCGCGGGTTCGAGGCGGTGATCACCGCTCGGGTCATCGACAAGCCGTCGATTGCCTGGGACCTGAGTTTGAGCGGGTCCACCACCAAGAACAAAATCCTGGACCTGGGCGAGGGGGTGAGCCCGATCTTCGTCGGGTTCTACCAGCGGCACCAGGCCGGGTACCCGGCGGGCGGATTCTGGGCGCCCACCATCAGCTTCAACGACGCCAACAGCGACGGGATCATCGACCTCACCGAGGTCTCGATCAGCGACACCGCGGTGTTCCGCGGCTCGGCGCTGCCCACCAAGGAGGCGTCGCTCAACAGCCAGCTGGCCATCTTCAAGGGCCGGGTGGTCCTCGGCACGCAGTTCGACTACCGGGGCGGGCACCTGGTCGACAACTCGCTGGAGCAGTTCCGCTGCTTCTCGGTGCAGAACTGCCGCGGACTCTACGACAAGACGGCGCCGATCGAGGAGCAGGCGCTGGCCCAGGCGACCTTCCTGCCCGGCGCCGGCAACTCCGTCGCCTTCCTGGAGCCCGGCTGGTTCATCAAGCTGCGGGAGCTGTCGCTCACCTTCGAGATGCCGGACCGGTGGGCCCGAGCCTTCCGCGCGGAGCGGCTCAGCCTCACGCTGGCGGGCCGGAACCTCTGGACTATCACCGACTACACCGGCGTGGACCCGGAGGTCAACGCCTTCGCGCAGGACAACTTCGCGTCCTCGGATTTCGAGTCCCAGGCGCAGGTGCGCTACTGGACGGCGCGCCTCAACGTCGGCTTCTGAGGCCGGAGGACATGACCATGACGATCCCCAATCGGAGCGCCCCGAGGCACACGATCGGCGCGCTCGCGGCCGCCTTCGCCGCGGCGCTGCTGACCGCCGCCTGCGGTCTGCTGGACACCCAGCAACCCAACATCATCGACCCCGGTACCCTCAACTCCCCGGCCGCCGCCCAGTCGTTGCGCAACGGTGCGCTGGCCGACTTCGCCTTCGTGAAGGATGGCGACGGCACCCAGTCCGTCGACGGTCTGATCCTGGTCGCCGGGCTCCTGAGCGACGAGTTCATCCATTCCACCACGCCGCCGTCGGAGCAGGAGATCGATCAGCGCAGCACGGCCACGATCAATCCCAATCTGTCGGACGTCTACCGCAACCTCCACAAGGCGCGGGCCGGCGCGGAGCTGGCCGCGGAGGCACTGCTGCAGTTTCCGGCCGACACGACGACAGGGAGTGAAACCCCCGACGTCGCCGAGATGCAGAGCATCGCGGGCTTCACCTACCTGTATTTCGGGGAGGATTTCTGCTCGGGGGTGCCGTTCAGCAAGGTCCGGGGCGACACGCTGACCTTCGGGCAGCCCGAGACCACGACGGAGATCTTCACGACCGCCCTGGCCAAGTTCGACTCCGCGTTGGCCCAGCCCGGCCTCGCCAACGATGACGGGAGCATCACCAACCTGGCCCTCGTGGGTCGGGCCCGGGCCCTGCTGGATCTCGGGCAGTTCACCGAAGCCGCGGACGCGGTCGCGGACGTGCCGACGGACTTTGCCTACCTGACCGAGCACGCCGACAGCCCGCTGAAGCTGCAGAACGCCATCTGGTCCTACACCAACAGCGGCCTCTGGTCGGT
>JBJMOX010000256.1:0-3446 GCA_045803515.1 Gemmatimonadales bacterium | reverse complement strand
GGCGAGATCGAGGTGGTGGCGCGGGGCGTCGTGGTGGGCCTGGGCAGCCACGTGAGCTGGGACCGGAAGCTGGACGGCCGGCTCGCCGGCATGCTGATGTCGATTCCGGCGGTCAAGGCGGTGGAGATCGGGATGGGCGTCGGGGCAGCGCGCCGGCCAGGCTCGGAGGTCCACGATCCGATCGACCCCTCGGGTCATGCTCCGCCCCGCGGTGGCGACGCGCGAGGCGGCTTCCGCCGCCGCTCCAACAACGCCGGCGGGCTGGAGGGGGGCATCACCACCGGTGAGCCGGTCGTCATCCGGGTGGCGATGAAGCCGATCTCGACCCTGATGTCGCCGCTGCCCACCGTGGACCTCACCTCGGGCCAGCCGGCCAGCGCCCAGAGCGAGCGGTCGGACGTGACCGCCGTCCCGGCCATGGGCGTCATCGCGGAGGCCCTGGTGGCGATAGTGCTCGCCGACGCCATGCTGGAGAAGTTCGGAGGAGACTCGCTCGCCGAGATGCGGCGGAATTTCGTCGGCTACGTCGCCGCGCTGGGGTCGCGCTGGGCGGCCCTGCGGGAAGCCGTGGAGGGCTGATGCCTCGCCACCTGGTGCTGGTCGGCCTTCCCGGGAGCGGAAAGAGCACCGTCGGCAAGCTGGTCGCCGAGGGACTCCCCGCGCCACTGATCGACGTGGACAGCCTTCTGATCCGGGAGATGGGCATGCCGGTCGCCCAGATCTTCGGAATGGTCGGCGAGATCCGTTTCCGGAAGATGGAGCGCGACGCGGTCACGGCGGCGCTCCACGCCTCTCCGTCCGTCATCGTGCCGGGAGCCGGCTGGGCGGCTCAGCCGGGCCAGCTCGACGAAGCCCGGGCCATTGCTACCATTATTTATCTCAAGTGTACCGCCACCATGGCCGCTCGCCGGAGCGAGCAGGGGGAGGTCCGCCCGCTCCTCGCGGGGGCCGATCCGCTGCAGCGGATGCGGGACCTTCTCAAGGAGCGGGAACCGTTCTACCGCCTCGCCGATTATGAGGTCGCGGCGGAGGGCAGCTCTCCGGCCATGGTGGCCGAGGGTGTCATCCGCGTGGCAAGAGACTCCGCGGGGTGGTCCGGGGCAATCTTCTCTAAGTAATTGCCATAAACAGTGTTACATTGTGTTTACAGGGTCCCGCCACGCCTTGGGCGGTTGCCAAGGCCGGGCGGGACGGATTTCTTGCTACTCCCGAGATGACCTTTCGATGACCCCCAGTGGTCATAATGGACACATGGCGACAAGACCAAAGCGAACCGTAAAACCCCCCAAGACTGCCAAGCCGGCGGCGAAGGCCGGGACGACCAAGCCGGCCTCGGCCAAGGCCAAGGTAGGGACGCCCCGCAGCCGGTCCCGTGGGGACGGGAACGCGTTGGTGATTGTCGAATCGCCGACCAAGGCCAAGACGATCGGCAAGTACCTGGGCGCTGGCTATGACGTGAAGGCCACCGTGGGGCACGTGCGCGACCTGCCCACCCGCGAGCTCGGCGTGGACGTGGAGCGCGGGTTCGAGCCCAAGTACGTCACCATCAAGGGCAAGACCAAGACCCTCTCGGAGCTCAAGAAAGCCGCCAAAGGGGCGACCATCATCTATCTCGCCACCGACCCCGACCGGGAAGGCGAGGCCATCGCCTGGCACGTGGCCGAGCAGCTCAAGTCCACGGCGCCGACCCATCGGGTGCTCTTCCACGAGATCACCAAGGACGCCATCCAGGCGGCGATGCGGGATCCGGGCGTGATCGACGATCGCAAGGTGAACGCCCAGCAGGCGCGTCGCATCCTCGACCGGCTGGTCGGCTACAAGGCGAGCCCCATCCTCTGGCGCAGCATCAAGACCGGGCTGTCGGCGGGACGGGTCCAGACGGTGGCGCTCCGGCTCATCGTCGAGCGGGAGCGGGCCATCCGGGCGTTCACTCCCCAGGAGTACTGGAGCATCGAGGCGCTCTGCGCCAAGGGTGGGCAGACCTTCGAGGCCGCGCTCGCGAAGGTCGGTGGGCACAAGCCCCAGCTCCATTCGGCCGCGGATGCCCAGGCGGTGGTCGATGCGGTGCGGCCGCTCCCCTTCGTCGTTACCAAGGTCGAGAAGCGGCACCGGAAGAAGAACCCGGGGGCCCCGTTCACCACCAGCACCTTGCAGCAGGAAGCGGCCAAGAAGCTGGGGTTCTCCTCCCGCCGGACGATGCGGGCGGCGCAGGACCTCTACGAGGGCATGGACGTTGGCGAGGACGGCCCCGCCGGTCTTATCACGTACATGCGGACCGACTCGGTGCGGGTCTCGGACGCCGCCATCGCCTCGGTGCGGGATTTCATCGGACGGAGCTACGCCAAGCCCTACCTGCCCGAGGCCCCCAACACCTACAGCTCGAAGAAGAACGCGCGGGTGCAGGACGCGCACGAGGCGGTCCGGCCGACCGACGTCAACCGCCGGCCGGAACAGGTGCAGCGCTACCTCGAGCCCGACCAGTTCCGGCTCTACCAGCTCATCTGGCAGCGCTTCGTAGCCTCGCAGATGACACCGGCGGTCTACGACATGACGATCGTGGACTTCGATCTGGGCCAGTACCTCTTCCGCGCCACCGGCTCGGTGCTGGTGTTCGACGGCTACCACGTGCTCTACACCGAGGGCCGGGAGAAGGAAGAGGGCAAGACGATGGACGATCTGCCGCCCATCCCGCCGCTCGCCGTGGGCGACCGGGTCGAGGTCCGGGAGATCACTCCGTCGCAGCACTTCACCGAGCCGCCGCCACGGTTCTCCGAGGCCAGCCTGGTGAAGGAGCTGGAGCGGCTGGGCATCGGCCGGCCCTCGACCTACAGCGCCATCATCTCGACGCTCTCTGCCCGGGAGTACGTGAAGGTGGAGCAGCGCCGGTTCTTCCCCACCGAGCTGGGCGAGCTGGTGGAGAAGATCATGGTGGGCAAGTTCCCCGGGATCTTCAACGTCGAGTTCACCTCCGAAATGGAGACCGAGCTCGACCGGATCGAGGACGGTGAGCTCGCCTGGCAGGGCGTCCTCACGGACTTCTACGGTCCGTTCAGCATTGCGCTCCAGGCGGTGGACCTGAACGCCCTGGTGGCCGACGCGCACGGCCTCGTGCCCGAGGAGCTGGCCAAGGAACGCTGTCCCAAGTGCGGCTCGCCGATCGAGCTCAAGACCGGCCGGTTCGGGCCCTACCTGGCCTGCGTCAAGTACAAGGACACCTGCGACTACGTGAAATCGCTCCGGAAGGGCCGGGCGCCCGACCGTCCGACCGACGAGAAGTGTCACCTCTGCGGCTCGCCCATGGTCATCAAGACCGGCCGCTTCGGCGAGTTCCTGGCGTGCACTACCTATCCCGCATGCAAGGGCACCCGGGCCATTCCGCTCGGGATCAAGTGCCCCAAGTGCATCGAGGGCGACCTGGCCGAGCGGCGCACCAAGCGCGGCAAGTC